>JAQUOA010000004.1 GCA_028749215.1 Bacteroidota bacterium | reverse complement strand
TAGTAATAGTATCACCTGTTATCATAGTGTTACAATTCAAAAAAAATTATAGTGCTTTGCAAATGATATACAAAATATGAATTATCAATAAAAAAGGCGATGAAAATCTCACCGCCTTTTTCCACTCCTGCCATGAAAATTTTTATTTTATTTTCAGGACTTCTAATTCACCATCCGGATTTAAGGTAACTCCATTGCCATTCGTTTGGGTCTTTTTCTTTCTCCATCGAGTGAACATTTCGGACGGCTTTCTGAAGAATGCCGGAATTTTCGTTTTCCATTCGTCCACCTTCATGTACACAACGGGAACAAGAAGCAATGTAAGAAACATCGAACTCGTTAATCCGCCAACCAGCGCCCATGCAAGACCCGATTTCCATTCTGTTCCCGATGCTTTGGAAAGCGCAATAGGAAGCATACCGAAAATCATCGTCAATGTTGTCATCAAAATTGGTCGAAGACGTGCCTGGCCTGCTTCAAGAAGTGCTTCGTACACCGTTAATCCTTGTTCTAGCCGTGTTTGATTTGTACGATCAACAAGCAGAATGGCGTTCTTGGCGACCAAACCGATGAGCATGATAATACCAAGCATTGAAAAAATGCTTAACGATTTTCCCATCAAGGCCATTGCTAACAAAGCGCCAACCATTGCTACAGGAATAGAAAAGAGAACCACAAATGGGTACACATACGAATCGTACAGTGCCACCATGATGAGATAGACAAACAATATTCCGACCATCATGGCAAGACCCATGCTGCCAAATCCCTGCGCCTGATTTTTTGCATTACCCATATAGGTCAAACTGATATCTTTTGACACCGGCATTTTGGCAACCATACTTTTGAAATCCTGAACGATGCTGCCGTCGGGACGACGTACTGCTTGAGAGTTAATATAAATTGTGCTGATTCGGTCTTGACGCTGCAAGTTTGTCGGACCGGATGATAAATAGACGCTGGCAAACTGCTTTAATTCAATCTGTTGACCTTTATTGTTCGTAAAGGTCATGCTTTCAAGGTTTGACGTTCGTGAACGGTCGGCTTCATCGAGCTGAATGCGAATGTCGTATTCGTTGTTACCGTCACGATACTTTGATTCATCATCTCCGGCAAGGGCGACACGAAGAGTTGCGCCGACATCGGCCACTGAAATTCCCAATTGCGCCATCTTCGCGCGGTCAATTTCCACTCTCATTTCCGGTTTGCCGGTTTCCGATGTTAACCGAACGTCAGCGGTTCCTTGAATTGATGAGAGCGTTTCTTTTAATAAATCTGCCGTGTACCGCACCGTATCAATATTGGTTCCGCTGACTGCAATTTGGATAGGAGCTTGATCAGCAACGCCAAAAATTCCGATCGGGCTGACGTACACTTTCACGCCCGGCATTTCTTTCACCTTCACTTTGATGTCTTCTCCGACTTGGATCGTCGATTTTTTGCGCTCATTCTTCGGAACGAGAGCAACATTCAACTGCGTAATGTTATTGCTCGAGACGCCGATAAATCCGTTTTGTGAACTGCCGACAGCGGTAAACACTTTTTTAATTTCAGGCATGCCTGAAAGAATGCGTTCCACCTGCAAGGAAGCCTGGTTTGTTTGCTCTACTGTTGATCCGGACGGCATTTCAATGGTCACGCCGAATTCGCCGCGGTCTGACTGCGAGATAAATTCAAAGCCGATCAATTTTAAAGCAAAGGGAACCGTCACCGATGCGAAGAATAAAGCAATAGTTGCCGATGCCACGATTAATTTATGCCGTAAGCTCCATCGCAAAAGACGTTGGTAGTGGTCGCTGAATTTATGATAAAGCTTTTCGAACCCAAGGGCAAAACGGCCCATCAATGTTTTGTCTGTGAAGCGTTCAAGCTTTGCAAAGCGCGAGGCCAGCATTGGAGTTATCGTGAACGAGACAAATAGACTCATCAATGTTGAACCGACGACCACGAGGGCAAATTCGCGTAAAATATTTCCGACCAGTCCGCCCACAAGTGACAACGGTAAAAAAACGACCACGTCGACAAGGGTAATAGAAAGAGCAGCGAATCCGATCTCGTTTCGTCCGCGAAGGGCCGCTGTTCGTGTCGGCTCGCCTTTTTCAATGTGGTGGTAGATGTTCTCTAGAACAACAATGGAATCATCCACGAGAATACCGATAACAAGCGACATTCCAAGGAGCGTCATCAAATTAAGGGAAAAACCCATTGCGTACATAAACGCAAATGTTGAAATAAGCGACGCCGGAATAGCCACCAGCACAATAAAAGAGTTACGTATGCTGTGAAGAAACAGAAGCATCACAATAGCGACGAGCCCGATGGCCAGCAGAAGGTCTTCTTTTACGGCATCGGCTGCATCAAGAGTGAATGTTGAGGTGTCTTGTGCAATATTGAAAAGGATTCCTTGCGAGCTAAACTCGTTTTGTATCTTCTTTAATTCTTCCCGCACAATTTTGCTGACGTTGACAGCGTTGGCATCCGACTGTTTGAAGATTTGCAAGCCGACGGAATTGACGCCGTTGACTCGGTTGAGCTGAACAAAATCTTTTATGCCGTCTTGAACTTCGGCAACATCTCCAAGATGAATTTCTCCTCCATTGCGCGAACGTGAAATAACAAGAGTTCGTAAGTCTTCAACGGAATTGAATTTCCCTGCAACACGAATAATGAACTGTCCGTCGGTATCTTTAATCTTACCGGTTGGGAAATCCATGTTGGCGGCTTTAATTGCCTGCGTTATTTGGAAAATTGATAATCCGTATGCTCGAACTTTGTTGGCGTTGAGATTTACTTTAATTTCTCGCTCATCACCGCCGGTCATCACTACTTGCGCCACACCCGCGAGTTTCGAAAGCCGCGGCTGAATGCGGTCTTTTAAGAATTGGTAGAACTCCCGCGATTCTAACGAGCTCGTAGTTCCGACTCGAAGGATAGGAAATTCATCAAGGGCAAATTTTGAAAGCACCGGCTGCTTTGCATCACTTGGCAGCAGCGACGAAATGGAATTGACTTTTCTCATCGCATCCTGCAGAACGACGTCAATGTCTGCCGATTGTGTAAATTCAACCGTAACCAGCGAAATACCTTCAAACGATGTCGATCGGATATCGTCAATCTTGTCGATTCCAGAAATCGCATCTTCAATCGGTTTTGTAACATTATTTTCAACTTCATTCGGCGATGCACCGGGGTACACCGTTTGAATCGTGATCACCGGCGGCGTAATTTTCGGAAGCAGTTCGTAGTTGAGCTGAAAGTAACTGATTAAACCCAAAACTCCGAGCACGGTAAAGATGACCACGATGAATGAAGGGCGTTTAATTGCCAATTCAGTAAGTGTCATAAAATTTATCCTAAAAAAATTTAGTTTTTGCGAATGACAACCGGCGCGTTGTCCTTCAAATTATTTTGTCCATTCACAACGACGGTTTCGCCTTCTTTCAATCCGCCTAAAATTTCCACCTCTGTCCCCACACCTTTGCCGACGGTAACATTGCGGAGTTTTGCAATATTGTTCTGCACAACGTACAGCTGTGCATCGCGTAAACTGCCAATGATGCTTTCACGGGGAATAACCAATGCGTTATTGGATGAGCTTGCTGAAAATGTTACCTGTCCGAACATTCCTGCTTTCAACGTATGCTTTGGATCGTTATGCAGGATGACTTCGACAGGATACGTATGGGCGTCATCCCCCTTTGAGGAAATAGTCGAAATCTTACCCACGAAAACGACATTCGGGAAAACATCGGTGGTGACTTCCGCTTTGTCACCGTCCTTTAATCTGAACACATCTTTTTCGGCAACATTCACTTTCACTTTAAGTTTTGAAATGTCAACAATATTGGCAATGACAGTTCCCTGCGGTGCGCCCTGCACAAACGATCCGATGTTGACGTTGCGCGACGTAACGATTCCGGAAATCGGTGTCGTAATCTTCGTATCGTTGTACTGGCGTCGTGCAACGATGTACTGCGATTCTGCAGATTGGAAATTCCATCGCGCCTGTTCAATTTGTGATTCCGTAATTGAACCCTCCTTGTACAATGCTTCATATCGGTCTAAATCTTTTTTTGATTTATCGTACGTCATCTGTGCGGTTTTGTACGCCGTTTCTTTAAGTTCGCCGTCCACTTCAACAAGAACTGACCCGGCCGGTTTGTAGTCGCCAACTTCGGCATTAATTTTTACCACACGTCCCTGTGTTTCGCTCAACACGACGATGTCGTTATTAGCCGCAATCGTTCCGGTAAGGGAGAAACTTTCCGAAACATTTTGTTTTGCAGCTTTTACGACCGTGACAGAGTACGCCGTGGCGATGCTGTTGCCGTTTGATTGAGAATCGGTTTTTGGCTGACTGTTGAGGGCAAAACTGAGTATCACACCCAGCACTACAATGCCTGTTGAGATGAATTTTAATTTAGTTGTCATAGTGATATTCCTTGATTGATGATTGTAATTTCTTATTCGCCGACTGCCTTGGACAACCGGGCAGTTGAAAGTTCGTAATCGACTAACGATTGCGTGAGATTAAGTTTTGCTTGTAACAGTGCCACTTCTGCATCTAAGAGTTCTGAATTTGGAGCAAGGCCCTTTTTGTATTTATCGTTCATAACGCGGTAGTTTTCTTCTGCCTGTGCCACACCCTGTTCTGAAACGGTTTTTCGTTCTTTTGCCTGATTGACGGCCAAATAATTTTGTGTCACTTCCAGCGTCACACCGTCCATCATCATAGATAAACCCTGTTCTGACTGAGATAGTTGCGCCTGAGCCTGTGTTGTTTGGTTTCCTGTTTGATTCCAGTTCCAGATATCAAATGAAACCGAAACAGAAACATCCCATGTATCCTTAAACTCATCTTTCGTCGGAAAAATTCTCGGATTTGGACGGAGGTAGTTATAGTTTCCGACCAAATATATTTGAGGCCACCAACTTCCGCGTGCTGAGGTGAGGCCGGCTTCACTGGCTTTCACGCGTGCGTTCATCGCGAGCAAATCTGGGCGTTTTTCAAATGCATTTTTTATTAATTGATCAACATTGGCCCATGTCCGATCATTTAATTCAATTGTTGATGCAAGTTCAATCTCGGTCACCAGCGGAAGTCCAAGCGTATTGTTTAGTGCGTAAATTGACAATTGAACATTATTCTTTGCATCAATCTGCCGAACGAGCGCATCGGAAAGCTGCACTTGCACTTTCAACAGATCGTTTGTTGTCAGCAATCCCTGCTTCATCAAATTCTCGGCGTCGACAGCATGTGACTTCATTTGATCGACGTTTTGATCGACAAACTTTTTAAATTCAATGGCGCGGTACACATTCCAGTAAGCAGCTTTAATGTTGTAGATAACTTCCGCTTTGTCTTTTCCGAAATCTTGTTTTGTTGCTTCAGCAGAGTATTCAGCCGCATCTTCAGCGCCGGAAACTTTCCATCCGGTAAATAGAGGCTGCTGGAGCGTCGCCTTCAATCCATAGTTATTGACAACTGCAGGAGAGAGTACAATTGGCGGCAATGCCGGATTAATAAAATTCGGAATTGCACTGGCAGGGACTTCGCTCAGGCGAGTATAGGAACCATTAAATTTTAATGACGGTAAGCCCAAAGCATTCGTCTCTCCCGATTTTGCCTCAGCAGCAATCACTTTAAAATTTGATGTTTTCAAAGCTTTGCTGTTCTCCAGACCGATTTGAACTGCTTGGTCAACTGTTAGCGATAATTTTTGCTGAGCTTGTGTTGACACAGCCAAAAATAGTGCCGTGAATAGTGCGATGATAATTTTGTAATTCATTATTTCTTTTCCTCCGTGGTCACTGTTTCGTTTTGGTGATATTTTTCTTTTGCTTTGGGCGTAAAAACTCCTCCGAAAATAATTGCAATAATTGCATCGTAGGCTTGCGACGCATTCAAAGGCAATTTCGATAACGCATCGGGATTCACGATAGATTGCATTGCATTGGCATACATCAGAACAAGAACTTCAACGTTAATGTCCTTTCGAAAAACCCCTATCTCAACTCCTTCACGGACCAAGCCGGCAAATTCTTTATGGACCCGGTCGGTACGATATTCATCAACTTCTTTCCACAAATCGGGCATCGTTTTTTGCAGATCGACATAAAACTGCGGCTTCATTGAACGCATCTCATCAGAAAGATGTCCGGTGATACAGCGAAGACGTTCAAGAAAATCCATCGATGTATTTTGATGCCATTGAAGACATCCAGCATGAATAGTTTTAAGTTTGTCCCGCGTAATTTCTTTAATCAGGTCGTCTTTGCTGGGAAAGAATTTGTAAATAGTTTTCTTGCTCATCCCCATGCTTTGGGCGAACTCTTCCATCGTTGATTTGCTAAAACCATTTGTGAAAAAATATGCTCTGGCTGCTTCCAGAATTCGTTCTCTCAACTCTAAATCGGACATTACACACCCCTTTTTGTGTTATTGGAAACTTATTACGTATTTATAGTTTCCAATGTTTCAATAAATCTCTATAATCCAGTAGACGGATGAATTTGAATTATATTTTAGGAAACCTATTTGGTTTCTATAGTTTCCAATATACTAACGATTTTATCTCTTTGCAAGACAAAAAAATCCTTTTTTATGACACTGAACACCTTATGCTATAGTTTATATTTAGAGGTATAAGAGGTGTGCAAATTTGTTCATACAAACATACTGCGTTTGCAGGAAAATGTTATACGGATTTCGGTAAACAGCGGAGTGCAATCGGTAGGAATGCTACAAAGACCTACAAAGCAAAAAGAAAGAATTTTTTACAGGTTAATAAAAATTCAGAAAAGAAAAAGGAGAATCTTTACAATTATCACTACTATTTTTTAAGACGAAATGTTATCGATGTCTTAAAAGGGTTTTCTATTAGTTTTTTTTGTGGTTTGTTTTTTCATATATGAATTTACGTGGAAAAATATCTTGCATTGATTTTACATTGTTATCATAAAAAAAACAGAAATCAATCGTTTTCATTTTTGAGGACAAATCTGGGAAAGAAAATCTACCGTAAGCGTATATTAAAATACTATCATTATTTATTTTTCTTAGTGTATCCCCCGTTAAATTATTGAAAACCGTAAATATTATGCTTCTTTGTTCACCCTTAACGAAATCTGGATAAACTTGTTTGGTCTCGTTAAATAAAGTGAATTCTGTTCTTTTTGTAGATATTGTATCTGCTATACATGAACTAAATACTATAAGCGGTTTTGCAGATGAACCACCATTATTTTCAAACTCAATCATTATTGTTGCAGGTTTATTGATTTGAAATATTGGTGTTACGGAAGATATTCTTATTGAAGGTTCATTTGTAACCGACATGTATTTTTGCACAAGCTCAGATTTTTGAATTGCATTTGTTTTTGAAGTTTCAGCAACTGCAAATAAGTATTTGTAGTGGTTTATTGTGTCATGCAAATTACGAATTGAGTCTGTTAAGTATGTAATTTGTGCTGTTTGGGTTTCATTCTTTTGATAATTATCGTAGACAAATGAAGAAAACATAACGATACCCAATATTGCAGAAACATATTTAAATCGTTTGCCAAATTGCTCAATAAATTCAAAATGTAAAGCGATCAGCGCAAACAATCCAGCAAGGAAAATAAAAACATAGAAAAATACTCCATGAGTTATAGAAGCAAAAATACCAAAAACAACAGCGAGACCACTCCAAGTATTAAAAAGTCCAGTGAGATTTTTCATGGGGAAGATTTAAGTGCTATCAGTGCATATAGCGTAATTTTATACTGCGCTATTTTATTGATTAGGAAACTTTCTAATTAGTTGTTTATATATCAATCTACCATGACAACTTCCTAAAATTTGAAAAAACTATTTTGGTTCTGTTGGTTGTTCCGGTTTTAAAAGATCTTTTGGGTTATTGACATAATTCAAATAACCCCAATAAAATTCAGGAATTTGCTGGGTAACACCAGAACTATCTTTGTATATATTTTTTAGATCGTACATAAGACACCATGTTTTACCGGTTTTTGTATCAAGCAATAAAATATTTTTAAGGTTTCCCGCAACACTTGAATTGATGTGGGTTTTAGAGCCATCTTCATTTTCAACGGTTTTATTTTCTAGATGATTGCCAAGAAATTTTTCAATTTCCATTACTACAAATCTCTGATTTTCAAGTTGCTTTTGTTGTGCAATTAGGTTCATACAGACAAATAAAAGAAATACAAGTTTTCTCATAACACTCCTTGAATTTTGTTGATGTGATATTTTCTAGCCCTACCTTACGTAAAGAAAATTTGAAAAGACACCTCGTTTAGTTTTCAATGGTAATATTATATTCACCACTTTTTGAAGATGAAGAATGCCGCCGCAATGATCAACATAAATCCAACGGCGTAATTCCAGCGAAACTCTTCTTTTAAATAAAAAACGGAGAAGAAGGAAAAAATAATTAAGGTGATAATTTCTTGAATTGTTTTTAATTGTGCGGCAGTAAATTGTCCATAGCCGATTCTATTGGCAGGAATCATTAAGCAGTATTCCGCAAAAGCAATTCCCCAGCTGATCAAAATAACTTTCCATAGTGCGACATCTTTGTATCGAAGGTGGCCGTACCAGGCGAATGTCATAAATATATTTGATGCCGTTAACAGGATTACTGTCATCATACCATGCATTCCTTTTATAAAAGAAATTTAACAGTTAATGATTATCGCTGAAGAATTGAATCGCCATCGCGAATTTTTTTACGGTGTTTTAGATAATTCCGGAAAACTTTTAGTCTTCCAAATCTTGATTGTGCCATTTCTGCTGCCGCTGGCAAACATGCTCCCGTCTGAGGACATCACAAGAGCTGTCACGGGCTGTTCGTGGGCTGGAATCACTTTAAGCAATTCAGCGGTAACGGCATTCCAGATTAAGATTGTTGTATCCCAGCTTCCTGACAATATTTCTTTACCGTCCGGAGAGAATACAACTGAGGCGACCGGCGCTGAATGTGATGCGAAAGTTTGTCTCAATTGACCGGTGCTCACCCTCCACGTCTTCACGGTGTTATCCTTGCTTGCAGAGGCTAAGATATACCCGTCATCACTGAACGCCAACCCCAGCACTGCGCTTGTATGTCCGGATAAGGTTCGTAGCTGCAATCCTGTCTGCACGTTCCAGAGTATAATAGTTTTATCAAAACTTGCGCTTGCAAGTATTTCACTGTTCGGACTAAACTTAATGCATCGTATTTTGTCGGTATGTCCTTTCAGTGATTTCACAAGTTTTCCATTCGCCGCATCCCAAATATTAATACTATTGTTGTCATTGCCGGTAGCAAGATATTTTTCGTTCGGGCTAAACGCAACACATAATGGCAAAGATTGCTCCTTAATTGTCATGCGCGTAGCGCCGTTGCCAACTTGCAGCAGTTTAACAGTATTATCCATCTCGCAGACGGCGAGCATTTTACCATCGCTGCTGAAAGCAATATTTTGAACCATCTGTTTTCGTTCAGCCATTGTTTTAATCAACTCGCCCGTAGATACGCTCCATAATTTTACGGTGAACACGTCGATATCTTTGCCGGTACTCGCTAAAGTGTTTCCGTCAGAACTCAACGCCAGACTGATAACATTGTTGATGTGGGCTTCAATGGTGAACGCAGGCTTTTGCTGCGCTAAAAGAAAAGGACTAAGAACAAGAAGCACCATTCTGGAGAAATGTATGTGCATAGAATGTCTATTCGATAGAGAAAAAAATATGCCGGAGAAATACTATTGTTGGAGAAGTAGTTTGATACTTACGGTAACAATGATGAGCAGCATTATCCAGGGTGATTTTAGGTGAATTATACGCCTGTAAAATATGAAATTCTTTCCAGTAGTAAAAGGGCTCAGGTTGCAGGTAACGACATAAAAAGCTATATTTTGCGGGAGAGTTATGGCTAAGAAAAAAACGACTGCAAAAATTTTAATTGCTGACGACGAAGCTGATTTCCGTGGAGCAGTAGAGAATATTTTGAAAGAGGAAGGGCATACGGTTGTTACAGCGGTAGACGGGGCGGCTGCAATTAATTCACTGCAAGAACAATCCTTCGATCTCGCTCTTCTTGATGTACGCATGCCTCATGTTGATGGAATTGAAGTTCTCAAATTCATCAGAGAGCACTACATTGATACTCAAGTGATCATGCTTACCGGCGTTAATGATGTGCGCATCGCCGTTGACTGTATGAAGAACGGCGCATTCCACTATCTGACAAAACCGTACTCGGTTGATGAGCTGCTGTCACTGCTCGACCGTGCGCTGGAGCAACGGTCGCTGGTAATTGAAAATAAAGTGATGAAGAGCGAGCTTTCACGCTTAGCTGAATCATCACATCTTGTCGGTCAAAGTGTTGAATTTGAAAAAGTACTTCAGCTCGCAAACAAAGTAGCGCCGACCGATTCGACCGTTCTGATTGAAGGAGGCAGCGGGACGGGGAAAGAATTGTTCGCTACATTTTTGCATCAAAACTCACCCCGTGTCGACAAACCATTCGTTGCATTGAATTGTTCCTCCATTCCCGATACCCTGATTGAAAGCGAATTGTTCGGGCACGAAAAAGGAGCGTTCACCGATGCTCAAGCGATGCGGCAGGGATTGGTTGAAATTGCCAACGGTGGTACATTGTTTCTGGATGAAATTGGAGATGTCAGCCAAGTCTTCCAGCCGAAGCTTCTGCGGTTCATACAAACCGGTGAATACCGGCGTGTTGGAGGAAATAAAAACCTGCATTCCGATATTCGTCTTATCTCCGCTACCAATAAAAATATACTTGAAGAAGTAAAAGCCGGACGGTTCAGAGAGGATTTGCTATATCGGTTGAACGTGATTACGCTTCGCCTGCCCTCGCTGCTTCAGCGGAAGGATGATATTCCTCTCCTTGCACAAAGCATTCTTGAACGAAAAAATAAAACACGAGAGAAGAAGCAGCTTCACCCCGATGCGCTGCAGGCGTTGATGGACTATAATTGGCCCGGAAACATCCGCGAGTTGGAAAATGTGTTGGAACGTGCGTTAATCTTATCGAACGAAGAAATAATCTACAAGAAGGATCTTGCGTTGCCGCAGCATCTTACCGGTACCGCAGGGATGTCAGGAAATGGAATAGTCGGCACATCAATTACTCTTCACGAATTGGAAAAAGAACATATCACCGGAGTTCTGGGCAATACGAAGTGGAACAAAAATCTTGCCGCTAAAATTTTAGACATCAGTTTAAAAACCCTCTACACAAAAATCCAGCAGTACAATCTTAAAGAAGAGTAGAATTTACCGCAGGCTTTCTTCTAGCGCCGTTCTCGCATCGGTTTTTTCATCACGATATTTAATAATGATCGGGGAGTATATTCCCAGTCCGAATTTTTTCCCAAACTCAGAATCGATACTGCGTGAACCGGCAACGACAACGGCGTTTTCCGGCACCACCAATGATCCGGAAGAATTGCGCGTAATAACGCGTCCGTTTACACTGTCATAAATTGGCGTTGATGCCGTAATCACGACACCGCTTGCGATGACAGCCCGCCGGCTGATAATAGTTCCTTCGTAAATACCACAATTACCTCCAATCAACACATCATCTTCAATGATCACCGGCAATGCGCCGACAGGCTCAAGCACACCGCCGATTTGTGCCGCCGCGCTGAGATGCACCCGCTTCCCAATCTGCGCACATGAACCGACAAGTGCATGTGAGTCCACCAAAGTTCCTTCATCAATATACGTTCCGACATTAATGTATGCCGGTGGCATGATGATAACGGAGTGAGCAACATATGCCCCTTTTCTGACAGAGGTACCGCCGGGAACGATTCGCACATTATTTTTTTTTGAAAATTTTTTAACAGGGAATGTGTGTTTATCAAAATATTGAAACGGCGCCGATTTTGGAATCTCTTTCAGTTTTCCTAATCGGAATCCGAGCAAAATTCCTTTCTTGACCCATTCATGCACGCGCCACTCTCCGTCGAATTTTTCAGCGGAACGAATTTTCCCTTCGTCAAGCTGAGTGAGAAATTGCGCGAACACTTTTTCTGTTTGCGATGATAATGGCTTCGTTCCAGAGTAAGCATCGAGTATTTGCTCCTGCAAATTCTTCTTCATTTAACAGATTGCTCCAATAATGAAAGTTCTTCCAACACTCTACGCAATTTTATCCGATTGTCCATTGACATTCGAGTAAGCGGCAATCGAAATACTTCGTTGATCATTCCCATCATAGCCAGTGCCGATTTTACAGGGATAGGATTCGACTCGATGAAATTGATGTTCATCAAGGCAAGCAATCGGTTGTGGATTGCGCGGGCTTCAAGAAATTTTCCTTCTAAGCACAACTTCACCATTTGCGAAAACGGCGCTGGAACTTCATTCGATACAACCGAAATAACGCCGTCGCCTCCGAGTGCCATCATCGGGAATGTCAACGCATCGTCACCGGAGAGTACCACAAAATTATTTGGGCGATGTCGAAGAATTTCCATCACCTGCGGAATATTTCCCGATGCTTCTTTAATGCCCGCGATGCCGGGAAGCTCTGCAAGTCTCAATGTTGTTTCAGCATTGATGTTGCTGCCAGTTCGTCCCGGAACATTGTAAACAAACACTGGAATATCAACCGCTTCAGTAATAGCTTTGTAATGTTCAAAAAATCCCTGCTGCGTCGGTTTGTTGTAGTACGGTGCAACGGAAAGGGCGGCGCTTGCACCGATGGCACGTGCGTGCTGCGTTAAGGAAATTGCTTCGCGCGTAGAATTACTTCCGGCGCCGACGATGAGCGGCACGCGTCCGTTGGCCTGCGCGGTAACAACATCCATAACATGATGATGTTCAGGATGGGAAAGAGTGGCGCTTTCGCCTGTCGTGCCGACCGGAACGAGCCCGTTGATGCCGTTCTCGATTTGAAATTCTACTAAGCGGCGCAACGCCTGCTCGTCAACGTCGCCGTTGGGCAGCATTGGTGTGACAAGCGCTGTTGCAACACCTCGAAATGTAAATTGTGATGACATGGTAATACCCCTTTAAATTATAATGAATGTTTATTTTCAAAAATCATATCTTCGACGGTGAAGACCCCTTTTTTTCCTTGGATCCATTCTGCCGCCAACACAGCGCCGAGCGCAAAGCCTTTGCGATTGTGTGCACGATGTGTAAGTTCAATATCATCTGCCAGTGAGTTGAAGAGAACGGAATGGGTTCCGAATACCGTTCCGACACGCGAACTTGAAACAAGCAAATCGTTCGGTTGAATGAGAGAAGTTTCCGTCGGCAGTTTCACGCGCGTTTTCCGTTTCATGCGTGAAAGAATTTTTTGAGCAATGGTCAACGCCGTTCCGCTCGGCGCATCTTTTTTCATTGTATGATGAATTTCATGAACGGCCGCATCGTATTGCGAATGATTATTCAATAATTCAGCGGCCAATTCAGCAAGCTTAAAAAAGACATGAGCGCCGACGGAAAAATTGCTCCCGTAAATCAGCGAGCCGTTATGACGGGCAATAGTTTCTTTCACTTGGCTAAGTTGATCATTCCAGCCGGTCGTTCCAATCACAATCGGAATTTTGCGCTGAGCAAGAATACCGACGTTTGTCGTTACAACGCTGGCTGTGCTAAAATCAATACAACAATCAATCTTGGTTGATGTATACATGGATAAATCGGCAGAAGGAAGGGGCGAATCAATATCAAATTTTGCCGCAATGGAATGCCCGCGTTCAATAGAAATCTGCTCTATTTCCCGCCCCATTTTGCCGTATCCGATCAGTGCAATGTTCATATCATTCCTTTAAAACGAAAAAAGTAGAGGATCGCTTCGGACTCTCTACTTTTCTATGATATGAACCGTCTGAAAAACGGAACAAATGATCATGTGCAGATTGTCGTTAGCGCTTCGCTCCGCTATCGCGGAGTGACAGTCTGCAGATTATTCATCTTGCAGCCCACGATTGTGATGGAAACTCAGGACAATCGTTCGGCGGTACTTACTGCTCGACCTTTTCTGCACGTGTCATCGAATCGTTCATTCTCGACATGCATACTTGTGTGTACCGCTCCTCTAAGACTACATTAAATAAACACATTTGGCAGATAGTAGTCAAGAAATATTTCTTCAAGTGGAAAAAATTTCGTATTTTTAATTCAGCGAAGAGTTTTTCAATCATCGCGTTATGACGGGTCCTGATTTCATCGGGACGACGAAATCATCAGAAAGTTATTTCGCCGCTTCGCTTCTCGTGATAACGTTCGAACGGATCTATGATAGCAAAGCTTGCATTAGAAAATGGAACAGTATTTACCGGTGAACATTTTGGCGCCGAAGGCGAAGTGACCGGAGAAGTCTGCTTTAACACCAGCATCACAGGATACCAGGAAATTCTCACCGACCCATCCTACGCCGGACAGATTGTGACAATGACCTACCCGTTGATTGGTAACTACGGTGTGAATCTGGAAGATCTCGAATCAGTAAAGCCGCAGGTCAGCGGATTTATTGTAAAAGAATATTTTGATTTTTACAGCAATTGGCGAGCCCATTCATCACTGGGAGACTGGCTGAAGAAGTACAACATTCTGGCAATTCAAGGAATTGATACACGCATGCTCACAAAGATCTTACGCGACCAAGGTGCAATGCGCGGAATTATTTCTACAAAAGATCTTAACGATGCATCGCTTGTTGCAAAGGCGAAAGCGTCTCTTGAAATGACGGGGCTTGATCTTGCAAAAAAAGTAACGACGGAAAAAGAATATAAATGGAGCGACGTTGATACGACGAACTACGCGCTTGCCACAAGACACGGTGAACAAAAAGATGCCCGATTTAAAGTGGTGGTGTATGATTACGGCGTGAAGCAAAATATTCTCCGCCGTTTGACAAGCTATGGATGTGATTTGACGGTTGTTCCGGCAAGCACAACGGCAGAGCAAGTATTGGCAATGAATCCTGACGGAATATTTCTTTCCAATGGTCCCGGCGACCCCGATGCAGTGAAGTATGCGATTTTGAATTTAAAAAAGTTAATCGGCAAGAAACCGATGTTCGGTATATGTCTCGGACACCAATTGCTTGCACTCGCACTTGGAGGAAAGACGTATAAATTAAAATTCGGACACCGCGGAGCCAACCATCCGGTAAAAAATCTGCACAACAGCGAAATTGAGATCACATCACAGAACCACGGTTTTGCTGTTGATTGGAAATCGATGGATGAATCGCAAGTAGAGTTGACGCACATTAATCTGAACGACCAGACGGTGGAAGGATTCCAGCACAAGAAGCATCCACTTTTTTGTGTTCAGTACCATCCCGAAGCGTCTCCCGGTCCGCACGACAGCGATTATCTATTCTCAAAGTTTGTGAAGCTGATGGAGAAAAGTAAAAATTAGAAAGTATGGGCTATACTTTTGAGTGGGATGCGAATAAGGCTGAAACTAATTTTAGAAAACATGGTGTAAGCTTTGAGGAAGTAGCAACGGTGTTTTACGATACTTCTGCTTTGGAAATGGTGGACAAAAAGCATTCTCGATCTGAGTCCCGATGGATTATTTTAGGGCATTCGGTTGCAAATCGTTTACTGGTTGCTATATTTACTGTGAGAGAAGAGAACATCCGCATTATTAGTGCAAGAAGTGCATCGAAGAAAGAGAGAAAATCTTATGAAGAAAGCGGTTCATAAAAAGAAACATTCACATCTAGACGAAATGTTGCCTGAATATGATTTTAGTAAGGCAAAACGGGTCGGCAATAAATATTTTAAAAAATTGAAAAACGGTGCAAACCTTGTAGCAATAGACCCGGAGCTGAAAAAAAGTTTTCCGACTTCTGAAGCGGTGAATTCAGCACTTAGAAAATTTCTTCAAATTAAGCAAACTGCTGCGTGAAAGTAATCTTTTGTTTTCGAAATTCGTAAGTTGATGTAATAGAATAAAAATTAATAAAAATGCCGCTCATGCAAGCGGCATTTTTATTTTAGGTAAATTCCAATCTCTTTATTTCTTCTCGGACTCTCTCTTTTCTTTTTTCTCAAATATCTCATCGCTCAACCCCGTATTTACTTGATAATCGGAATACCTCAACTCTACGCTTCCTTTGCGGGGCATACGACTCTGATTGTAGATTCGCTCGGAGAGTGAATCGGTATTCTGGTCAAAATCAAATGAGGCAAAGATTTTTACGGGGAGAAAATATTTTCCGTCAATCAAAGTCTGATCGATAAGCACCTGTATTTTTCTCCCTTCTTGCGGATAGGCCTCGAAGCGGTCGATGGTCCAGCGCTGTGCATCAATCCAGATAAAACTTTCGTGCGGCGGTTTTCCTTTTTCCGGCTTGCTAATGAGACGAATTTTGTAGTAGACCTTTTCGCTGTCGTTTTCTTTCCCCATCAGTATTGCATCAAATTTTGTCAACAAATCGCCCGGATTCAGATCAAAAATATTGCGGGGGAGGAATGATGTATTTTTCGATTCGGTTTTGAATTTATTCGGCTGTTTGAAATATATTTTCACTTTCATTTCGGGAACGCGTAATCGTTCCATATCAACTTTTGCTGTTAACTGTGCAGAGTAATCCTGAACGCGATCGAAATTCATTTTTACATTTTGCAGAATTTTTTCTGCAGTGAACTGCTGCGCAATAAGTGCCGTTGATGCAATGAAAATAAAAAGTATAATTCTCCGAATTGTTGCCATACCTATGCCTTTCGCTTCACAATAAATACATTATATAACAACATCAAAACAGTTGATCCAAATCCGATTCCTGATAACGTAAACCACATCATGTTTGGATTCATGCTCTGTCGCAGATATGTTTCGACAAGCCATCCGGACAAAACGCCCGCAACAAACGAGCCGATAGCAATTGGAAGAAATGCAAACCCCATGTACGTTCCGACTTGTTCTTTCGGCGCAAGTGAAGCAACATATTCATAGAATCGCGGAGCCTGTAATGCTTCACCAACAGCAAATAATGCCATAGCGAAAATTGCAACGGTGACAGTAGGTGCGGCGGCCATTAACAACCACGACGAACTGGCAATTAAAAATCCAAGGGTCATCGCAGTGATAGGGCTCAATCTCTTCGCCAGTGCAGTGAGAGGGACACTGAGTAATATGATTGACCATGCATCAACCGTTTCGAGAATTTCGAATCGGGGAAACTTCAATACTTCAGTAATGTAGAATGGAAACGAATAGAATATTTGCCAGAACATGATCCAAAAGCCGGAGAAGATCACAAGAAAGAGAATGAACTTTCCATTTGTAAAAACGGTCAGCATATCGCGGAACACTTTGCTGAGTGATGATTGCGGTTTTTCATCTTCGGCTTTGGGAGGTTCTTTGTAGAAAAACAATGTTCCGACAAATAATAAAAGCGATGTGAATGACGACATGATCAGTACATATTCAATTCCCAAACCTTCACGAACTTGTAGTGCAAGTATCGGCCCAATCGCACCTCCAAAATTTACCAATGTATAATAGATCGAATATCCAAGAGATTGAATCTCAGGTTTTGAGGTTTTTGCAACGGTTCCCACTATGCAAGGTTTAATTAGTGAACCTCCGATGGCTGTGAGAATAAGAACAATGTACATATACGTTGTTCTGCCAATTGCCGCTGTTATGGCTTGACCGTATTCTAATCCTGCTAGTCCGATGAGAAAATATCCGATGGTAAAAAATGCAAAACAGGCAGCCAGCGTTTTTTTAAATCCGTATCGGTCAACAAACACGCCTGCTATAATTGGAAATGACCAAAGAAAGAGCGAGAATGTTCCCGCCATTGTTCCAGCTGTTTGCACACCGAACCCTGCTTTTGTTGCTAAATATACCGTGAGTACTGCCTTGGAGGCATAAAATGCAAATCGTTCGAAAAGCTCGATAACATTTGCAGTCCAAAATGTTGGAAGGAATCCCGCGCGCAGTTCTTTCAGTTTATCGGTAAAAGCCATATCACTCCTCAGTTAGTGAGCAGATGAAAACCATTTATGGATAGTGTCATGCCAGCAAACGTTCCAAAGGAATCCCCTCGGGACTGGCATCCACTTACGAAATAATTCTAAACTATAATTCCAGTGCCAAGGGCATCACTTTGTTGACTTATGCTGGAATGACAAAATTCAACTTTGTGTAACATCATCCATTTATGATAGTATATCTTTTCTTCGGAAAAGAAATAACGTTACAGCCCAGAAGAAAGCACTGTATGCACCCAAGGCTAGACACGAAGTGCGAATTTTTTCCCAGTCGTACGGATCGCGAAATGCCTGCTGCCACACATTCATGTGTGTGGTGAAGAGCCACGGCTTAATGCTTTCCACCGATTCGACAGGCAAATTGGTGATGATCAAAAAGATGACGATGACTGTCATGGTGGTGATGATCGGGCCGATGGCATTTTCAACGAATGATGAAATAAAAAATGCCAGCGAGGCAACCACAAACATTGACCACATAGCCAATGCATACGCAAATAAAAATCTGATGATTAAACCATTTTCCGGAAGAATGGTAATGCCGTCTTTATCAAAGGCGATAAGGTCGCCGGAACCGAAGATCCACAATCCTAACCCGACGGAGAGAGCCGCAATTGATAGGACAAGTGATGCTGTGTAGAGAAGCGTCGCAAAATATTTTGCATTGAGAATTCGGGCGCGCGACACAGGCCGTATGAGAATCAGCCGAAATGTTCCAGACGTTGCTTCGCCGGAAAGTTGATCGCCTGCCACAAGTGCAATCAATGCAGGAACGTGAACCCACAATCCGTTCATGATCAATTGCGCAATCACCCAGCCGTTAAATAAATTTCCGGTGATAAAAAAATCTGTTTGCAGCGACCTGAGCTGATGCTGAATAAATTTTCCTCCTTCAATCCACATAATCCACATGATGACGGGAATGAGCACGGCGACAGCAATGAAGCCGATGTACGTGCGCCACTTGGAGTAGGTTTTAAATAATTCGAGTCGAATAAGATTAAACATAATTTTAATTATTCAGTTATCCGATGAGATTGTTTACTAGTGACTCATCGGATGACTTTCCAAATTTCTACAATAGATTCCATCGAATTTTGCCGATTATCCATCGGCCGGGCAGCAGGATTCCGGGAATTTCTTCATACGTTTTATTAAAAATATTTGTCGCTGTAAGTATAACATCAAACGATGAGATCGTTTTCAGTATCGTGAGATCAAAGATCGATGTTGCCGGAAGATTGATACGATAGTGATATGCGCCGGTGAACGTTGCCATAATTTCAAACGGTAGTTCAGCAGTGATTGATCCGTTGACCTGATGCTTCGGATGAGTAAAACTGTATCGCGTCCGAAGAGCATCTTTAATATCCAGCTTGGAATCGATGTACGTATAGCCAAAGAAAACATTTTTCAAATCTTCAAGATTATGAGTATCATTTCTCCAAAACATCTGCAATTCCATTCCCTGTGTCGTAGATTCGCTTAGATTCTGTGCGGCATATTTTGTCGATCCGGCATATTGGACATAATCTATTAAATCATTTTGTTGGCGGTAAAAATCTGATGCTTGAAGTGAAAGAGAGGATTGAATTTGTGAGTGATATCCGATTTCAAATGAAACGCCCCGCTCAGGTTTCAAATTACTGTTGCCGATGGTCGAAGGATCACTGTAGTAAAGTTCAGTATAGCTTGGCGCACGGAAAGAAGTGCCGGCCGAGCCATAAATTTTTGACGATTCGGAAATCAAATATCCGATACTGAGAATTGGATGAAGATTAATTCCGTAATCCGAATGTGCGTCGACCCTTAACCCGCCATCGATGCTGATTTGTTCTTCCGGTGTCCACCGCATTACAGAAGAAAGGGCGGCAAACTCTCGTTGATGAATACCCAGCTTCGTGCTGTTGATATTGTCGTGTGTCAGTTCGATTGAATTGGAGAGCGTAAATTCCGGGTTCAAGGCACGCATACCTGTAAATTCTGCCACATATTGATTGGTATTGTGTCGGTTGTGAGAAAGGGAGGGATTACGAATATCATAAATAAAATCATCGAAATGATTTCGGTGCGAAATTTGTGCCGACATATCCCAACTTGTCAAACTGAAATCAGTGCGGGCGCTGTTGAAGAGTGTCTGCGTCTTTTCATGAGAAGGAATATTCAATCCGGGCGAATAAAAATCGAACGCGCCAAAATCTTTTTTTGTGTATCCGCTGAAGAAGTGCAGCTTTCCCCACGATGCATCGAAACCGTTTTGCGAGGAGAGTGAAAGGGTTTCAAATTCCGTGTCGTAGTGAAATCCGTCGGAGCGTTTATAATTAACACTATTGAGTGATTGGAATTTTTCCGTTTGTGTACCGTATGCTGTCGTTCCTTCAAAGAAACCGTATTGCCCTCCCGATACTTCTGCGGAAAGCATTGGTGCGTTTGTATTTGTGACAATATTGATCACGCCCCCCAATGCATCAGGTCCATATTGAGCGGAATTTGTTCCGCGGACAATTTCAATGTGCTTGATGGAATTCATTGACACGGGAAGGTCGAAATTATGGTGTGCCGTTTGAGGATCGTTCACCCGTATTCCGTTGAAAAGTACAAGCTGCTGACTGAACGCAGAGCCTCGAATACCAATATCTGTTTGAATTCCCATCGCACCTCGGCGGCGGAGTTCTGTTGTGGTAAACATGCGCAATGCTTCATCCACCGAAAGCGGTGATGCTGTGCGCAGGAGGGTGGAATCTATCACCGTGACCGAACGATTCATATCAAACTGAGAGAGTGCAAGCCTTGATGAAACAACCACAACTTCAGGAATTTTAAAATGCAGCGTATCTTCAGCAACGGTGAACTGATTGAAAACCGCAAAAGCAAATACGATGAAATAGTTTCTCAATACCAATCCTTTAAACACTTTATTTTGAATTCCAAGGTCACGTCATGCTGACGAATGTCAGCATCTTCACCAATCGTAAGATGCCGAAACTCCACCAGAGGCGGATGCGCCTTTGGCGCAAAGTTCGGCATGACGTTTTCCTGCTCTTAAAGACATCTGCATTCAAACATCTGTTCCATTTTGTGTGACGCTCAAGAAATATTCTTCCAACGAATGTTTTGGCTGGACGGAAAATACTTTGCATTTTGCTTCCACTAACGCCGCAACTACCGCGGGAATATTTTTTGGTTCAATGGTCGCAATAATTCCTTCATCACTTAGCGCAGGTACCGTAACATGTTTCATTTTTTCCAACAACGTCAATGCCTTTTTCTTCGGTTCTGCGTTCAATAATATCTTGTTGGCAGTGGCCTGCAAAAGTTCTTCAACGTTTCCCTGCACAACCATCGTTCCTTTGTTGATGATTGCCATGCGCGTCGCGACTTGTTCAACTTCATTCAACAAGTGAGATGAGAGGAACACGGTAATGCCTCGTTCGCCGGACAACCGGACAATGAGCTCGCGCACTTCTTTCATTCCCTGCGGATCGAGCCCGTTGGTCGGTTCATCGAGCATGATCAATTGCGGATCGCATAGCAATGCCTGAGCAATGCCGAGGCGCTGCTTCATTCCGTGCGAATATGTTTTTACCCTATCCCGTGCGCGTTCAGCAAGACCCACGAGTTCAAGGGTTCCCATAATTTTTTTATCATCCGGTGTACGGCCGAGTGTGAGCGATCCGGCGATCTGCATGTTGCGGTACGCCGAAAGGTAGAGGTAGAAATCGGGTTTCTCCACGATGCCGGCAACATTTTGCAATGCACGTTCGCGCGATGCGTTCAAACGATGCCCGAATAATTCCACCACACCGGTGGTCGGTTTGATGAGCGACAGGATCATGCGGATGGTAGTACTTTTTCCGGCGCCGTTTGGCCCTAAAAATCCAAAGACATCGCCGCGGCGGACTTCAAGATTAATATCTTGCGCTGCCCATCGGTTTTTGAAATGCTTGCCGAGATTTTCTGTGCGGAGGATTATTTCTTGTGACATGAAGTAAAATGGGAATAAAAAAAGACGATGGCAACGCTTACCACCGTCTTTTTTTTGGAAATTATCTTTTACTGATACTATTTCGCTTCACGAATAATATCGTTTGCCTGGATATCTTTTCCTTCAACGATCTTTGCTTTCGCGGCTTTTCCTTTCAACGCGTCATCGGTCACCTTCACATGGCCGATCTTTGTTTCTTCGGCACCGAGCGATTGTCCTGTATCAGGATCTTTAATATCTTCGCCCTGGCGGAAGATGTCGAATTCGTCGCCGATTTTCACATTCCCTTCGGAGCCCGGTTTCATGAGCAATGTGCCGTCGCTGTTTACTTTCAAAATTTTTCCGCTCCATGGAATTTTTGCCAGGTTATCGGAGATCAATTCAATCACTCCTTCAATAGCTTCGCGCGTTGCTTTGCCGATATCAGTGTCGTTCCAGCTGCTGGTATTGTTAAAATCAATTCGTTCGTACCGTACCGCAACGCCGGTGGTCGATTCGCTTCCTTCTTTCTTTTCCGCCGCAACGATTTCGCCGGTGGTAGTGTTCACCAAACGAACATCCACAACCGTGCGCGCAGTTTTCTTGGTGACGCTTCCGCCGAAGAGCGGGATATTGCCGCCGATATTATTTTCCTTCGTCCCGCATTCAGTGACGCTGCCGATGACGAACAACTCTGCGCCGAGAAGTTTTCCTACCTTTGGCGCCGATTCGGGTGTCACCAATCCGCTTTCACCTAATTTTTGTTCGCTTAAGATGCGGTCTAATTCCCCGCGTTCAACAACCAAAAATTTTCCTGTCTTGAACAATGCCGTGGTCAACATATCCGCCACACCGCTGCCAAGATGATTGTATCCTGATCCGCTGCGGTCTTCAAACACACCGACGGCGATTCGTTTTTTTAATTGCGCATCCGACTGCGAAAAGAGAAGAGCAAGCGCAAGAAGTACAACAATACGTTTCATAGTAGCTCCAAAAATATTTTGATGGGGAAGGTTGATAAAACTGCGAAAATATAGAGAGAATGCGCGGAAGATGCAATTGGCAACTTTCTTCATTCTTATGCATCTTAATTCCACAATTGCACAACACAATCGGAAACGGTGAATACAACCTCGCTTTCAGACGAAGAATTAGTCTCACAATTTCGCAACGGCCATCTCAATGGCGGATCACTTCTATATTCACGATATAAAAATGCGATCTACTCATTTTGTTTGAGAATGCTGGCAGATTCCGAGTCAGCAAAAGATGCAACACAAGAAACATTTCTGAAGATGATGACAAAGATTCAATCTCTTGAAAAGGGAATGGCTTTCAAATCGTGGCTGTTTTCAGTTGCGAGGAATGAAGTTCTGATGGTCGTGAGAAGGGGAAAAATTATTTCGATGGAAAAATATGATGATGAGAATACTATTTTTGATCAATCAACACCATTAAGTATTACCATTCAATCAGAAATACACGACAAACTTGCCGAAGCGATACGACGATTAAAACCCGCATATCGAGAGGCATATATGCTTCGGGAAATCGAAGGATTAACGTATGAAGAGATTGCTCAAGTGACGGAATCATCGGTCAGTGCTGTGAAATCAAAATTATTCAAATCGCGTGCGGCATTGAACGAAATGCTTGCGCCGTATATGTGAGGAGGAAAGAATATGGATTGCCAAACAAGCAAAGAATATATAAGCCAATTTTTGGATAACGAACTTCCGCAAGAATTGCTCCAGCCGCTCTTCCGGCATTTAGCCGACTGCGGCGAGTGCAGAACATTTTTTGTTCATACAAAATCGATACACGACAGTGTGAAGAAGTTAGAATATGTTCCTGTGCCGGAATCTCTTGATCAAAAATTTGCTGTGCTGGGAATGGAGGAGAAGAAAGTATCGGTTCTATTCAAAAATAATTTTGTTAGCATTCCTACTGCAATTCTCTCTGTAATATTTGCATTTATGATAAGCATTCTTATTTTTTTCTCACTGGATGCTTCAACTTCGCCTTCTGCATTCTCGAGCATTAATCAACAGGCGTTAGGTGCATTCTCTTATTCAATGATGCAACAACCAATTCATCTACAGTAGATATGAACTTGAGGATTTTATGAAGCCATGGCGGAAGCATTTTGTAAGGTTATTAGCAGCTGGTTTGTTCTTTATTATTTTACTTTACTCAAACGTACAGCTCAATAGAGAATTTCATCTAACGCGAGAAGCTACGTTGGTGACAGCAATAATTCTGTTGGTTGGAGTAACTGTGTTGTTCATGCAGTTGTCTGCTGCATTATTTTTTGTTTTAGCCTCTATGTCAAATCCTCCATTATGGATACAACAAGCGCATGAACGTGGTTTAATTTATGTAATCTGGAATTCTTCAAAAGTAAATATTCCCGCCAAATGGAGAAAGTTTTTTCACAATACTTCGTGGGGTGTTATTGTTGCTCTCTTTGTTTTGATGCTTTATTCTCTTGATGTGTTCAGCGGGAAAGAAGATTTTTTCTTTTCTGTTGGCTCACTAGCAGATCATTATCGTAATTCGATTCAAGTTGAAGATCCAGTAATTCGAATGACGCTTATTACCGAAGATAACAATCTTCGAAAATATTTAGAGAATCTTTTGAAGATGTCAATGGATTTGAAACGTGCTGGAGCTAAAGTTGTTGTTGCTAGAGTTCCATGGTTTAGAATGGGTGTGCCTAAAAACTCTGACCAAATTAATTTATTATCTCGACGAATTGATTCATTGGGATATGTGGTACTTGCATGTTCACCGGTTATATACGATAACAAGCCTTTTATTCCATACAATATTCAATTAAAGGGATATAATAATCCTGATGATTTTGGAATGACAGTACTTTCTACAGAACAAAGTAAACCACGATTTTATAATCATCCTGACAACAATATTATCCAATGGTATCCGTTGAGGCAATGGGCGATGGGCAAGAAATACTATTATGAAGTTGATGTCAGTTTGATCGTTGCTCAAAAATTTTTTGGTATTAATGATTCGATTAAACCAAAGCGTATTGGCAATGAAGTTGTCCTTGACTGGCTGCGAATTCCCGTCACGAACAAGGGTAGGGCATATTCTGATGACTATTTTTTCTTAACTCCATTTTCTCGAGTTGCAGCGAATAGAGGTGTGTTTGGAAAACCATCAAAATTTGAAGAAGATGATACTTTGAGATATTGGGAAGATGTCTACCAGCCAAACTCCATTTATAAATCTGCAGATGAACGAATTGAAAACCTCGATCGGTTTAAGAAAATATTTAACGGAAAAATTGTGGTCATCAATTGGTACAACGGCAGTGAACAATCTGTTTTACCGATTGAAGGAATTAATGCAAGTGTTATTACCGGTGTCCTCCTGCAAAAATCGTATACACCGAATGAGCAAATGTTTTATCTCTTGCTCATTTCCCTGATTGTTTTGATTGGCCTGACGGTGAATAAATATGGAACGCTCTGGTCCGCAATTTTCACAGTACTATTCACTGTTGTTATCACTTTTCTTGGGGTATGGGCATTTTTCAGTTTGCACATAATCATTGAAATTCTTTACCTCTATGTAGCAATTGTTCTCTCCTTTATTGTTTTTTCTTTAGTTAAACTTTCACGGATGGCAATGGCCTAAAGAATCGAATTTTTTACCTATTCTTGTTTCACCCTCATTTTTTTTCTACTTTCTTATACAATTCTTCAATTTTGAAATCTTGTAATCAACGTAATGTCCACTCCCTTAATGAAACAGTACGCTCAGGTGAAGGCGAAATATCCCGACACGATATTGCTTTTTCGCTTGGGTGATTTTTATGAAACATTCGACGAGGATGCAAAAACCACCTCGCGAGTGCTCGGCATTACGTTGACACGGCGCGGGAAAGCGGGAGATGTGGGCGAAACACCTCTTGCAGGATTTCCTTACCATGCTTTAGAAACATATCTGCCGAAGCTGCTGAAAGCGGGATTGCGTGTGGCAGTCTGTGAGCAGTTGGAAGATCCAAAATTTGCCAAAGGGATTGTGAAGCGCGATGTGATTGAAGTTGTTACGCCGGGAGTGGCATTTTCCGATAAAATTCTTGAACAGAAACAGAATAATTATCTTGCGTCAATAGCTCTTCCTTCGGCAATTGCTGCGGCAAATGATACGGTTGGCTTTTCGTACGTCGATATTTCAACCGGTGAATTTTTTGCATCGGAGTTTTCATTCCGTCAGCTGCCCGAAATTCTTTCGTCAATTGCTCCATCGGAACTGCTGGTGCAGAAGCGCGACAAAGAATCGCTGCAGGAGCTTTTGCGTTTACAGTACAAAGGGATTTATTCGTCACTCGATGACTGGCTTTTTCAATTCGATTACGGCTACGAAAAACTTCTTCAGCATTTTAAAACGCAATCGCTTAAAGGATTTGGCTTGGATGGAATGAGCATTGGAATCATTGCCTCCGGTGCCGTGATGCATTATTTGAATGAAACGCAGAAAGCCAATCTTGCACACATTCAAAAAATCATTCCGTACTCAATTGACGAAACAATCGTTCTCGATTCAGCCACGAAACGCAATCTGGAAATCACTTCATCGCTTGGCGGGTCGCCGGATGGAACATTATTTTCAGTGTTGGATAAAACAAGCACACCCATGGGCGGCAGGCTGCTAAAAAAATGGGTGAGCAATCCGTTAAAAAAAATTGACCAGATTCAGTGGCGATCGAGCGGCGTGAAAGTGTTGGTGAACCAATCGTCTGTTCGTACCGCATTGCAAAATGAATTGGCAGAAATCGGCGATATGGAACGCTTGATTGCGCGCATTGCAACAGGGCGTGCAAATCCGCGTGAGATGCTGGCGCTGAAAAGAATTTTGGGAAGTATTCCGAAGTTGAAAGTCATCCTGAGCGAATCCCGACGAAGTCGGGATGAGTCGAAGGACAATCCTTCAACGCGCTCGTCAAAAAACGACTCGCTTGCTCAGGATGACAATACTCTGACATCTATCAATTCCAATCTTCAACCTCTCGAAGAGTTGACCGAGGCAATCACCCGCGCCATTACCGATGATCCTCCGATAAAATTAGAAGAAGGAGGAATTATTCGTGAAGGCTTCAATAAAGAGTTGGATGAGCTTCGCTCGCTTTCGTTTTCTGCCAAGGACTGGATTGCGAATCTTCAAAAGAAAGAGAGAGAACGGACAGGAATTTCGTCGCTGAAGATCGGCTTCAATAATGTGTTCGGATACTACATCGAGATTACTCACACGCATAAAGAAAAAATTCCGCCAGATTACATTCGCAAGCAAACAATGACGAATGCCGAACGGTACATAACACCGGAGTTGAAGGAGTACGAAGAGAAAGTTCTGAATGCCGATGAAAAAATTCTCGCCATCGAATCTCGGCTCTTTAACGAGCTTCGATTGTACGCATCGCAGTTTGCCGGCATCATTCAGTCCAATGCACAACAGATTGCTATGCTCGATTGCCTTGTCTCGCTGGCACAGATTGCCGAAGAAAATAAATACACGCTTCCGGAAGTGAATGACACCGATGCACTTTTCATCGATGAAGGTCGGCACCCCGTTATTGAGCAGCTGCTGCCGGTGGGCGAACATTATATTCCAAATTCTGTTCAGCTCGATACCAACGCACAGCAAATTCTCATCATCACCGGACCGAACATGAGCGGAAAATCTTCTTACCTGCGTCAGGCGGGATTGATTGTACTGCTTGCTCACATCGGAAGCTTTGTTCCTGCAAAGAAAGCGGTCATTGGACTGGTGGATAATATTTTTACGCGCGTTGGTGCCAGCGACAATATTGCCAGCGGCGAGAGCACATTTCTTGTAGAGATGCACGAGGCGGCAAACATTGTAAACCGTGCGACGAAAAAAAGTTTGATTCTGCTCGATGAAGTGGGACGAGGAACGAGCACGTTCGACGGGATTTCAATTGCATGGGCGTTAACAGAGTATCTGCATGAACATATTGGTGCGAGGACACTTTTTGCTACGCACTATCATGAATTGAACGAACTTGCTTCGCTTTATAGTAGAATTAAAAATTACAAAGTGGATGTAAAAGAGTACGGTGACAAGGTAGTTTTTCTCCATACTGTAACGCCTGGAACTGCTGACCATTCGTACGGAATTCAAGTGGCGATGATGGCGGGATTGCCGACGGAGTTAACAGATCGTGCAAAGCGAATCTTAAATAATCTTGAAGCGACACAATTAAATCCGCATGGCTCGGTAGAAGATGACGGACACCTTAAAGGAGTCCGTCATCTGGAGAAGGCTTCAACCCCTCAAATCACCCTATTCGAAATGAAAGATGACGAAGTCAGAGAAGCGATTAAAAAGGTTGACATCAACGCAATGACACCGCTTGAGGCATTGAAGTTCTTGGCAAAGTTGAAAGAAAATTTGAAATGAAAAAATATATCAGCATTGTAATTTTAGTAACGGCACTTTTTACCGGCTGTACGACGGTCATTCTGGTCCGTTCGCTGTGGGATAACAATAGCATTACTATTGACGGGGACGAAAAGGATTGGAAGGATCGGACATTTTATTTAAGTGAACAGAATATAAGCCTTGGTGTCCGCAACGATCAGGAAGATTTTTATTTGTTTATGAAAGTATCCGACCGGGGACAAATGAGACATCTTCGCGCCGCAGGACTTACAATCTGGCTCGATCCGAGCGGAGATAATGGAAAAGAATACGGCATTCGCATTCCGGGGAAGCCGATGCGCCCGGGTGAAATGTCCGGCGGAGATTTTGAGATGATGCCGAACGATATGAATGATATTGAGATTTTTACAAAAGGGAAAAAAGAACCGCTACTTGTACCGGTCGCACAGTTAAAGGGAATTCAATTCGCATCTTCACGAACATCAGAAAGTTTGATCTTTGAATGTAAATTTCCATTAAAGGATAATACCGATAATCCGTTTCAATGGAATGTGACATCCAATGAGATTGGCGTGACACTTGTATCGGGAAAAATGAAACAACCAAACAAAGAAAGTACGGAGCCAGCCTTTGAAGGATCGCAGGATGAAGGTGGAAAGCGTACTCCGATAGGAATGGATCAAAATGGTGAACGCGGCGGAGGAAGAAGGGGAAGAGATCGCGGAGATTTCAAACAAGGAGAAAAAAAATCAGATCTCGATTTTTGGTTTAAAGTCCACCTGGCTGAATTAAAGAATAAAAAATAATCGGACTCTTAAGACTTAAATTTAAAGACCTCGCCTTAAACGAGGTCTTTTATTTTTATTGAACTTTACCGTAAATAATCTTTCTTTAAAAGAAAAAAGGGAACACACAATGAATAGTGCCGATTTCAAAACATTTTTTGAATTTAACCGCTGGGCAAATGCCAAAACAATGCAAGCAGTTGAAAGTTTACCGGAAGAAAAATTATTCGTAGAGACCAAGAGCAGCTTCGGTACGATTCACGGTACACTTGTGCATCTTATTGGTGCGGAAGATATTTGGCTGCAGCGTCTTAACGGAGCAGAGCGCGGTCTGTTTATGAAGAAGGAAAATTATTCTACATATCTCTCTTTGAAAACAAAGTGGAAAGAAGTTGAGAATGGATTACAAAAATATATTGATACGGCAAAAGAAGAAGATATTTCCCGCACTTTCACTTTCTATAATCTAAAAGGAGAGCAGGTCTCGCAGAAAATTTGGCAATCGTTGCATCACCTTGTCAACCATTCAACGTACCATCGCGGACAAATTACGACGCTGATCCGACAATTGGGAGGAACTCCAATCGGAACGGACATGATCAATTTCTATAGAGAAAAAAATAAGTTGGGGTAATTGAAATCTTTTTTGAAAGGAACGATATGAACAAAGAACCGCAAGAACGAAAACGAATAAAAGAATTAGAAGTGATGGTCGCCGATACAATTGAAGAAGCCCATGACACCACAACGCTGGTACTCTTCACCGGAAACGATCGGCTTGAATATAAGGCAGGGCATTTTCTTACGATTGACCCTCATCAGTTTGAAGCGCTTGAACGTTTCACGGCTTTTCTTGAAGACCTTAAAGGGAAAAAAGAACCGCCAAGGGCGTATTCCATGTGCTCTTCCCCGCACGAAAAATATTTGGCAGTGACGGTAAAGGAAGAACGCTATACATCTGGTGCGACAAAATATCCGCCGCTCTTGTCGCCAATGCTTGTCAAGCGAACGTCGCGAGGCATGCGTCTGGTCGTGACAGGATTTACAGGGCCGTATACACTTCCCGATGATATTGAATCGCAAACCGATCATGTTGTTCACGTGTGTGCAGGATCGGGGAGTGTTCCCAATTATGCGATGCTGAAATACGCGCTCGTAAATTATCCGAAACTGCGGCACACATTTATCTACGCCAATAAATTGTGGGACGATATCATTTTTCGCGAAGAGCTGGCTGAACTTGAGAAGAAATATCCTGATCATCTACGAGTGATTCATTCCTTGACACGCGAAAGCGACACATTTCGGTACACGTCCTCAATCCTGAAAGGAAGAATATCGACAGAACTTTTGCGTTCGTTAATTCCCGACACGAGCAGTGCGCAGGTGTATGTTTGCGGTCCGGCAATTTCTGTGCACGATAGGAATGCGGCGAAGGAGAAAGGTGTTCAGCCCCAGCCGCGATTTTTGGAAAGTGCGTTAGCGAGTTTAAAAGAGCTTGGATTGACAAAAGACCAAATCACATACGAGTCGTACGGTTAACGAAAAGTTCTAAAACAAAAAATCCCAATCGGTTGATTGGGATTTTTTGTTTGTATGATATTGATTTCTTCTACGCTACATCTTCTTGTTTTAATTCTTCCGGAGCTTCGCCGCTGTCATCAGGCTGGGTTCCCGTCGTAAAAATGAGTTCGTCTTTCTTCTTATTCAACTTCACCTTAATCACCGCACCGTCAGGAAATTTATGTTTCAAGATTTCCTCGGCGATCGGATCTTCAACATACTTTTGAAGCGCACGCCGAAGCGGCCGCGCTCCGAAAAGCTGATCGTACCCTTTTTCCGCCAAGAATTCTTTTGCCTGCTTGCTGAGTTCGATAGTAATGTTCATCGAACTGAGCCGCTTGAAAAGTTCCTTCACTTGAATGTCGATGATCTTCGTAATGTCTTCTTTTGCCAGCTGATGGAACACAATGGTGTCATCAATGCGGTTCAGGAATTCCGGATTGAAAACGCGCTTCACCGCTTCGTCGATCGTATCTTTCATGTGCTTATACTTATCGCCGACCGTTTCATCACCAAAGCCGAATCCTTTTGATGCTTTAATATCTCTTGCGCCGATGTTGGATGTCATAATCAAAATTGTATTTTTGAAATCCACTTTGCGTCCGAGACTGTCAGTCAACTGTCCGTCATCCAATACTTGTAAAAGAATGTTGAAGACATCGGGATGAGCTTTTTCAATTTCGTCCAACAGCACAACCGAGTACGGTTTTCGGCGGACTTTTTCCGTCAACTGTCCCCCTTCTTCGTAACCGACATAACCTGGAGGAGCGCCGACGAGACGCGATACGGAAAATTTCTCCATGTACTCGCTCATATCAACACGCACCAGTGCTTCATCGGTATCGAAGAGGAACCGCGCGAGTACTTTTGCCAGCTCTGTTTTACCAACGCCGGTTGGTCCGAGGAATATAAATGATCCGATCGGACGGCGGGGATCTTTCAATCCGGCGCGTGCACGGCGTATGGCCTTCGACAATTTGGTAATGGCTTCATCCTGACCGATGATAACGGATTTCAATGCAGAATCCATCTTCAACAATTTTTCAGTTTCAGACTCTGCAATTTTGTTCACAGGAATTCCTGTCATCATTGCGACGACATCGGAAATGTGGTCTTCGCCAACTTCAAATACCATGGTTTGAGCTTTCAATTCCCACTCGCGTTTTGCAATTTCCAGATCGCTCAGCAATTTCTTTTCCAAATCGCGCAGGCGGGCGGCTTCTTCAAAGTTCTGGCTCTTTACTACCTGATTTTTTGAAAGCTTTATCTTTTCAATTTCTTCTTCCAACTTTAAAATTTCCTGAGGCACGACGATATTCGATAAGTGGACACGTGCTCCTGCTTCATCCAATACGTCAATCGCTTTGTCAGGAAGATTGCGGTCAGTGATATACCGGTCGCTTAATTTTACTGCCGATTCAATCGCTTTATCGGTGTACCGAACGCCATGGTGCTGTTCGTATTTCTCTTTGATGTTCATGAGGATCTGAATCGTGTCATCAACACTTGTCGGATCGACCATAATTTTTTGGAAACGGCGGTCAAGGGCGCCGTCTTTTTCAATGTACTGGCGGTACTCATCAAGGGTTGTTGCGCCGATACACTGCAAGTCACCGCGCGAAAGTGCCGGCTTGAACATATTCGAAGCATCAAGTGAACCTGATGCGCCGCCCGCGCCGACGATGGTGTGCAATTCATCGATGAAGAGAATAACATCACGCGCTTTTTCTAATTCATTCATCACCGCTTTCATCCGCTCTTCAAACTGTCCGCGGTATTTCGTTCCCGCCACCAGCGCGGCAAGATCGAGCGTGACAACGCGTTTATCGTGCAGCACGCGGGAAACTTTTTTATTGACGATGCGAAGCGCCAGGCCTTCGGCAATAGCTGTTTTCCCGACGCCCGGTTCGCCGATCAGGACCGGATTATTTTTCTTTCTGCGCGAGAGCACTTGTGCAACACGTTCAATTTCTTTTTCACGGCCAACAACGGGATCAAGCTTTCCTTCGGCGGCAAGTTTCGTCAAATCACGCCCGAAGTTGTCCAGCACCGGTGTTTTTGATTTTTCCGGTTTCTTTTCCTGCGCTGTTCCCTGCGGCTGCGGTGTTGATGGTTTGCCGCTGATGATATTATCAAGCTCTGCACGGACTTTGTCGTAATGAACATCAAACTGATGCAAGATTTGTGCAGCAATGTTGTCGTCATCCCGAAGCAGCGACAGCAGCAAGTGCTCCGTGCCGATCACATCAGATTTATACAGCTTGGCTTCGAGGTACGTAATCTTTAAAACTTTTTCTGCCTGTTTGGTGAGAGGAATATTTCCGATGGTGAGCGTACCGCCGGATGTGCGCACGGTATCTTCAACGGCTTTTTTTAATTTATAAAGATCGCCTCCAAGATTGCGAAGAATCTTTACCGCAATACCCTCGCCTTCGCGAATAATGCCGAGAAGCAAATGTTCGGTCCCAATGTAATCATGACCGAGCCGCAGGGCTTCTTCACGGCTGAGTCGAATGACATCTTGAACGCGATTTGAAAAATTACCTTCCATGTATCATTTCCTATTGTGAACTGATTGTCGTTGGATGTATAACAGAAAAAATTCAGAACAAGTTTCGTGAAAGCAATATACCTAAATACGAAAGGGGTGTCAAGAAAACGAACATCATTCTTGATGGAGCTCAATGTTTTATCATGAAAAGTTGAAAGAGGCGTTGACTTTTTTTCTCATATTGGCTATATTCATAAGCCAAACCTAAGCAAGACAGCAATTTTTTCTCAAAATTGCTTGATTCCGCGGTAGCTCAATGGCAGAGCATGCGGCTGTTAACCGCAGGGTTGTAGGTTCGAGCCCTACCCGCGGAGCAAAATCCCGCTTCTGACGTAATTCAGGAGTGGGATTGTTTTTTTGCAGGGGTTGTCCGCCTTCGGCGGACCCGCGGAGC
>JAQUOA010000117.1 GCA_028749215.1 Bacteroidota bacterium | reverse complement strand
CTTGGTGCACGATTGCTTATCAATCCTATCGGTTTACTTGGGTTTGATTACGGCTACGGCTATGACAATCCGGTTCAAGGATTGAAAACGCCGTCAGGGTGGAAATTCCACTTCCAGTTTGGACGAGGATTTTAATTAATTATTTTCTAATCAATAAACATATAACGAGGTCGTTGTGAAAAAAAATGTTTTCGTTGTTCTGGTGTTTCTGTTTTGCGCCTCAATGGCAATGGCACAGCAAGGTACTTTAAAAATCGGATTCGTAAATTCTGAGACCATCATCAAAGAATTACCCGAAGCAAAAGATTCTCAACAGAAATTGGAAACGATGGTGAAATCGTGGCAGGATGAGATTAAGAAGCGTTCCGATGCCCTCCAGGCAAAATATGAAGAGTTCCAAAAGCAAGCGAACATGTTAAATGAAACAACAAAGCAGGCGAAACAAAAAGAATTGGTTGAAGAGGAACAGAATCTCAATCAATACCGTACAGATAAACAACAGGAACTTGCTGTTCAGCGCGATAAGATCATGAAACCGATCCAGGACAAAGTTTTTAAGGCAATCGAAAAAGTTGCAAAAGAAAAGAAGCTTTCATTCGTCTTTGATAAAGCGACTGATGTTCCGGTGTTATACGCCGATCCTGCTTTTGATTATACGCCTGACGTGTTGATCTTTTTGAAACGCGGCGGCGGAAAGTAATTTTTTCTTTCGGGTAACAGCGTTGTTCTTCGGTATCTAAAACAAAAGGAAGCGTTATGAAGAGCAGAATATTTTTAGTGTTATTTGTCTTTGCTTCGACAGGACTTTTAGCGCAGACAAAAATTGCCTACATCAATTCGGCAACGATCATGGAGCAACTGCCGGAGGCTCAGGATGCACAGAAGCAGCTGGATGCGCAATCATCGGAGTGGCAGAACGAATTGACGAGGATGGGAAACGAAATTCAGAGCAAGGTTGAAGATTATGATAAGCGCAAGCTGATCATGTCCGACAAACGGCGTGCTGAAGTCGAAGCAGAATTGCAGACACTCGATAAAAAACTTGTAGACTACCGGAATCAAAAATTTGGTACCAGCGGCGAGATGTTCAACAAGCAAAATGAATTGATGAAGCCGATTCAGGAGAAGATTTTCAAAGCTGTTAAAGATGTTGCAGATGAAGAAGGGTACGATTACGTTGTCGACAGAAGCAGTTCCACCTTGCTTCTCTACGCCAATACAAAACACGATCTCACACAGAAAGTACTAACGAAACTTCAACAAAAGTAAAGAAAAACGAGGTCTTTTGACCTCGTTTTCATTTTCATGATTACGGCAAAACATATAGCGGCGATGTTGGAAGGTGAACTTGTAGGAGATGAAGCCATCTCTGTCAACGGCGTTGCCAAAATAGAAGAGGCGAAAGCAGGGATGCTTTCTTTCGTCGCAAATCCCAAGTATGAAAAATACTTAGAAACCACAGCGGCATCCGTTGTGCTGGTGAGTAAGAATCTTGATACAAGCAAGTTTTCAAAACTTCCTCCTGCACTTATCAAGCTCGACGATCCATATACATCGTTTGTTATTGCCATCGAAAAATTTCTTCCGCAAAAAATAAATTTGGAACAAGGCATTCACCCCACCGCCGTTATTCATGCAAGTTCATCTATCGGAAAGAATTGTTCAATCGGTGCGTACGCCGTCATCGGAGAACGAACGTCAGTCGGTGATCATACCATCATCTACCCGCACGTTTTTATCGGCCGCGATGTAAAAATTGGAAATGATTGTTTAGTGTATCCTCAGGTCACCATTCGAGAAGAAACCGTTATTGGTAATCGCGTCATCATCCAACCTGGAGCAGTGATTGGCGGAGATGGATTTGGTTTTGCTCCGAAGAAAGATACATCGTATCAAAAAATTCCCCAGTTAGGAATTGTTGTGATAGAAGATGATGTTGAGATTCAAGCCAATACATGCGTAGACCGTGCGACGCTGGGAGAAACTAGAATTAAGCGAGGTACAAAACTCGATAATCTGGTGCAGATTGCCCATAATGTTGTTATCGGCGAAGATACGGTGATCGCCGGACAATCTGGGGTAGCTGGCAGTACAAAAATCGGGAATAAAAATATGATCGGTGGCGGATGTTCAATCACAGGTCATATTTTTACAGCCGATGAAGTGAAAATTGAAGGTGCTTCGGGTGTTACAAAATCGATTGATAAACAGGGACAGATATATGCTGGTTTTCCGGCACAAGAGGCGACGAAGTGGAGAAGGATGGAGGTTGCAGTGCGGCAATTGCCTGAGCTCTTGTTTACTATACGTGAATTAGAAAAAAAAGTAAAAGAGTTAGAAGAAGAAATACAGAAATTGAAAACGTAAAGGGAGTTAGAATGCTCGTTCAGCAACGCACAATTAAAAAACCTGTTTCTATGTCCGGCGTGGGACTTCATACCGGTACGCAATGCACAATGACGTTTCGCCCTGCGCCGGAAAATTATGGAATACGTTTCCGACGTGTGGATATCGGCGGTTCACCAGAAGTTCCGGCAGATGTTGACCATGTTGTTGATGTAGCGCGGGGAACGACTCTCGGCATCGGTGATGTGCGTGTGCATACAACAGAGCATGTGCTTGCCGCTCTTGCCGGTTTGCAAATTGACAATGTCATCATCGATCTTGACGGAATCGAACCTCCGGTCGGCGATGGAAGTGCAAAACCGTACGTGGATGTGCTGCATGAATCAGGATTTGAAATTCAAGACGCTCCGAAAGATTACCTCGTCATAGATCAGCCGATTGAGTACAAAGATGAAGCGAACGGTGTGCAAATTGTGGCGTTGCCGACGGACGATTTTCGGATTACCGTTATGGTAGATTACAACAATCCGGCTCTTGGCAGCCAGCATACTGGATTGTTCGATTTGGAAAAAGAATTCGTCACCGAATTTTCTATGTGCCGGACATTTTGTTTTTTGCACGAAGTTGAACAGTTACGTGAAGCCGGTCTTATTAAGGGCGGAAGTTTGGATAATGCTATTGTCATCGCAGACCGTGATATGCCCGATGATGAACTGCGCCGCATCGGCAATAAATTAGGAATCAAAGATTCCATTTTTCTTGGTGGACATGGTCAGCCGTTGAATAATAAAAAATTGTTTTTCAAGAACGAACCTGCCCGTCACAAACTTCTGGATATGATCGGAGATTTGGCTCTCATTGGTGTCCCGATTAAAGGACATATTCTGGCGGCGCGCCCCGGCCACCGAAGCAATGTGGAGTTTGCTAAAGTTGTTCGGAAGCTGTACCAACAGAAAAAGATCATCAAGAAATATCAGTACGAAAAGAAGGAAGGAGCTGTCTTTGATGTGACTGCATTGCAGCGCATTCTTCCGCACCGTTATCCTTTTCTTCTTGTCGATAAAATTATCGATTTTAAATTGGGTGAAAAAATTGTCGGATTGAAAAGTGTTTCGTTCAATGAGCAATTTTTTCAAGGACATTTCCCCGGCGCACCGGTGATGCCCGGAGTTTTAATTATCGAAGGTATGGCACAAACAGGCGGTGTGTTGCTGCTCGATGGATCGACCGATCAGGAAGGGAAGCTCGTGTTTTTTATGGGGATCAACAATGCAAAGTTCCGAAAGACTGTGCATCCCGGCGATCAGTTGATCTATGAACTGACAATGGTCAGCCGCCGCAGCAAGGTGTGCGTGATGCAGGGGAAAGCTTTTGTTGACGGACAACTTGTGTGTGAAGCAGAGCTTATGGCGACGATTGTTGATAGACCAAAAGTTCAGTAAAAATATTTTAGATTTCTTCTGTGACGTTTTATTGTTTAAAGTTTTTTGAGAAAAAATATGTCATCAAAAATTCATCCGACCGCAATTGTAAGCAGTAAAGCACAGCTTGGTGCCGATGTGGTCATTGAACCATATGCAATCGTGGAAGACGATGTCGTTATCGGTGACGGCGTGTATATTGGTCCGCAGGTGTTAATTGCCAACGGGGCACGGATTGGAAAAAATTGCAAGATTCATAAAGGGGCTGTCGTCTCCACGCCTCCCCAGGATTTATCCTATAAAAATGAGCCAACAACTTTTGAGATGGGAGAGAATACCACGATTCGAGAATTTTGCACACTCAATCGAGGAACGGTAAAGCAGCATAAAAAATCTTCTGTAGGAAGTAATTGTTTGTTAATGGCATACACGCATGTTGCGCATGATTGTATCATTGGCAACAACGTTATCATTGCAAACTCTGTTCAAATGGCGGGACATGTCACCATTGACGACTTTTCTATTATCGGCGGACTTGTGGCGATTCATCAGTTTGTCCGCATTGGTGCATACACAATGGTTGGCGGCCATTTTCGTGTTCCCAAAGATATTCCTCCGTACATCATGGCGGGCGGCTGGCCTGTTTCTTTTGAACGCCTGAATATCATTGGATTGAGGCGGCGCGGTTTTTCTTCCGAAGCGATTGATTCGCTCAACAATGCCTATCGTATTTTATATCTTTCAAAACTCAATGTCAGCCAGGGAGTGGAAAGAATAAAAGAGACCATGACCATTACCCCCGAAGTTCAAAACCTTCTTGATTTTATTGCCACTGCAAAACGGGGCATTATTACAGCACGCCGTGCCCACTACAATGATTGAGCATTCTACCCGATGGCAATTCCTAGACACCGGCTTTCGTACCGGCAGTGAGAACATGCAGTTCGATGAAGAACTGGCCTTGAGATTACAGCGGAATGAAATTCTTCCAACACTTCGTGTCTATGGTTGGAAGCCATGGGCAATTTCACTGGGGCATCACCAAAAAGAAAATGATGTTGATTCCGAAAAATGTCGACGAGATGGAATTAATATTGTTCGTCGCGCGACCGGTGGCAGGGCAATTCTTCATGCCAATGAAGTGACCTACAGTGTCGTGATGTTTGCTGACGGTAGAGGTGTGAACGACGTTTACTGCGATATCAGCAAAGCGTTGGTGGCGGGTTTGAGAAGAATCTGTCCCGAAGTAGAATACGAAATTTCTCAGCCACACTTTCCTTCACTTTACAAAAAGGCGGAATCAGTTCCCTGTTTTGCAAGTTCAGCAAGATATGAAGTACAAATTAAGGGAAAGAAGCTGGTGGGCAGTGCACAACGAAGATTTACATCTCAGGACTTCTCCGAAGTGATTTTGCAGCATGGCTCAATACTGTTGGGGGATGAACACAAAAAGCTTGTCGATTATCTGACGATTGACGATGACGACGTTCGCCGTAAAATGAAAAATGATTTTGATATTAAAACAATAAGTTTGTGTGAGGCAACGAAAAGATCTGTTCAATTTGATGAAGCTGCTTCTGCTGTGAAATCAGGATTTGAAGAAGCAATAGGCGTTTCATTCCACCAACCGAGCGAGGAATTTGTATGAGTACTCAATCTTCAGAATACAAGCGCATCACCACCAAAGCAGTTCTTGCCATGAAAGAAAAAGGTGAAAAGATTGCGATGCTCACGGCATACGATTATACAACCGCCCGACTTCTGGATGAAGCTGGAGTCGATATTATTTTGGTCGGCGATTCCGTTGCGAATGTGTTTCAAGGTTTGGAGACGACTATTCCGGTCACACTTGATGAAATGATTTACCATACGAAAGTTGTTCGCCGTGCCGTGAAGCGGGCGATGCTTGTTGCAGATATGCCGTTCATGTCATATCAAGTGGATGTCAAAGAAGCGGTGATCAATTGCGGACGCATGCTAAAAGAATCAGGTGCCGAAGCGGTGAAGATGGAGGGGGGCAAGCGCATTCTTCCTCTGGTAGAGCAACTTGTCGATATCGGAATTCCTGTGATGGGACATCTTGGATTGACTCCGCAATCCATTTACAAATTTGGAACCTACGAAGTGCGTGCAAAAGAATCCGCCGAAGCAAAACAACTTGTTGAAGATGCAAGAATGCTCGATGCGTCAGGCGTCTTCTCTATCGTCCTTGAAAAAATTCCAGAAACACTCGCCGCAAAAGCAACGAAGGCAGTCAAGTGCGCCACCATCGGCATTGGTGCCGGTTCTGCGTGCGATGGGCAGGTGCTCGTTACCAACGACATGTTAGGGATGAACGAACAATTCCACCCGCGATTCGTGAGACAGTACGCCAATCTCTCTGAAGTTATGCGGAATGCGTTCAAGTCGTACATTTCAGATATAAAGTCATCAAAATTCCCATCGAAGAAAGAAAGTTACTAACCACAAAAATTTAACTTGACAGGGAGGTGAAGTTTTATTATTTTGGAAACGTAAAAGACGATAAAAGTTTCCAAACGAAATCACCACTATTCAATGTGGTTTTTTGTTAACCTTAAGGAAACCTAAAATAATATAAAAGTTTCTTATAAATCAGCATTTCAGATCTTTTAAAAATTCTGGATGCTGTATTTAGAAGGAGAAAAAAATGGATACAATGACAGAAATAGAACCTAAAGAACGCATCATAGGGCATGCAGAGGAGCGATTCCTGAGTTCCGGATTCAACAAAGTAACGTTGGATGAACTATCAGGCGAACTTGGAATCAGCAAGAAGACGATGTATAAATTCTTCCCGAGCAAGGAAGACCTTGTCCGTACAGTAATGCACATGATAATGAAAAGAGTAGAAAAGAATGTCAATGCGATAAGTGCTTCGGAGAAACCGGTGATCCAGAAACTTGCAGAGTTAATGTTGTTCGTCGGCAAACTTGTCGGGAGAATCAGTCGGGCATTTCAAATGGACGTACAGCGATTCATGCCGACGCTTTGGAAAGAAGTCGACAAATTCAGAAACGAAACAATCCTTTCACGTGTTGGATTGATAATTAAAGAGGCAAAACGAGAAGCTAAATTCCGCGACGATGTGAGTGATGAAGTAGTAATGATGATGTTCATTAGTTCGGTGCAATCAATCGTCAATCCTGAAGTGCTCTCTCAGCATTCATTTTCGCCGAAAGAGGCAATGTACACGATCTTCCATGTGATCTTTGAAGGATCGTTGACCGAAGAAGCTCGAAAAGAATTTATTAAATATGAATTTAGCACATTATAAAAGGGAAGTACATGAAAACCAATATGCAACCACTTCTTTTTTCTAGTTTTTACATTTTGCTTTTTCTTGTACCCTTCAGCGGCTGTGGAAATAATCATCACGGCGCAATTGAAGCCAGCGGCACTTTAGAAGCGGTGGATGTGAACGTGTCGTCGAAAGTATCGGGACAGCTGCTTCAACTTCTTGTTAACGAAGGGTCGTTGGTAAAAGCGGGTGACACCCTTGTCATTCTGGACCATGATATGCTCACATTGCAGTTAAGGCAGACTGAAGCGGGCGTTAATGTAGCTGCAGCTCAATACGATCTTCTTAAAAATGGGGCGCGCGAAGAAGATATTAAACTTGGAAAAGCATCTGTTGTGCAAGCGGAAGCTTCTTTTACGACTGCTGAGACAGATTATAAACGGATAAAAGAATTATTTGAGCAACATTCTGTTTCTCAAAAACAGTACGAAGATGCCGAATCTCGTTACACCATTACCAAAGCGCAACTTATTTCCGCAGAACAAAATCTGCAAAAACTCGTACGCTTTGCACGCCCCGAAGATTTAAATGCGGCAAAAGCACGGGTCGAGCAGGCGCAGGCGCAGGCAAACATTATCAAAAAGCAAATCAGGGATAGTTACATTATTGCGCCTTCATCCGGCACGATTACGAACAAACCTGTAGAAGAAGGAGAATTGATCGGCGCCGGGGCTGTTGTGGCCAGGATTTCCCGTCTGGAAAAAATGGAGTTAAGAATTTACGTGAGTGAGACAGAGCTTGGGAAAGTAAAACTCGGCGGCGATGCCGATGTTGTGATTGATACCTATCCCGACAAATCTTATCCGGGAAAAGTTGTTTATGTTTCACCCACGGCTGAATTTACTCCCCGTAACGTGCAGACAAAAGATGAGCGGACGAAACTCGTTTTTGGAATAAAACTGGAAGTGGACAATCCCAACGGTGACTTAAAATCCGGAATGCCGGCTGATGCGTACTTAAAATAACTGCTAGCTGGACTCCTCCATGAAGATGAAGTCATCTTCTCAAATACAGCATGAATGCACTTGAAGTAAATAATGTTTCAAAAAAATTTGGCTCGGTCGTTGCCGTCGATGCTCTTTCGTTGCAGGTCAACCAGGGAGAGATGTTTGCTTTGGTGGGGCCCGACGGAGTGGGGAAAACTACACTGATTCGGATGCTGTGCGGTATTGTAAAACCTGATGCCGGTGATCTTTCCGTGCTGGGCTTTGATGTGCGGAAGCAAACCGACGAGGTGAAAAAAAGAATCGGTTACCTATCTCAAAAATTCAGTTTATACGGCGACCTTACTATTGACGAAAACATCGAGTTCTTTGCGGAAATCCACGGTGTATGGGATTATAAATCCCGACGTGAAGAATTGTTGGAATTTACCCGCTTAACTTCTTTCCGCGATCGTCTTGCTGAAAAACTATCGGGCGGCATGAAGCAAAAACTGGCATTGGCTTGCACTCTTGTTCATACACCGGAGATTATTTTTTTGGATGAGCCGACAACCGGTGTCGAT
>JAQUOA010000116.1 GCA_028749215.1 Bacteroidota bacterium | reverse complement strand
TTTCAAATCCTTTCATAACTTCTCGGTGTTTGTTATACCTGCTGACAAGTTTTAAGCCCGTCTCTTCATCAAGCTTCATTGTTTCGAGCATTCGAACTTTTTTATAACTTTCCAGTTTTTCCATAGGACGTTGCCCTTTTGGACCATATGGCTGAGCTGACACTAACAACGGTAAAAGACAAAATAACGATATCAAGAGTAAAGATTTTTTCATAGTATTCCTTTTTCTATTGGATAGCATGAAGCTGGTCAAGTATATATTCTGCATCAACGTCTTCTAGTTGCGATAAAATTTGTCGATCATTAATGATATTTTCATCCAATGTATTCGACGCAAGAATATCTTTGGTAAATAATTTTTGATTCAAATATTTATCCGGCAATTGAGTGCGGGTTGTTTTCTCCACAGCGCCGGCAATATTCGTCTCGTTATCAAAAAGTGTGAGCATCTTTGTTGCTTCATCAATCTGGTTTTGATCAATATCTTTCACAATAGTGTAAATTGCAGATGAAAATTCATCGGGCTTCAATGATTGATATAGTCCAACGAGAGATGAAATAATACACAAAACAACAAGAGGCGCAATAGCCGTTTGAAGCCATGATGGAATAAATTGAAATTTCGACTCAGTTCCTTGATGAATTTTATCTTGTAAGCGAGGTAAGAAATTCGTGAAGTAATGAGAAGGTATATCAGTATCTTCGTTCTTCTGCAATTCATCAAATGCATGCCGAAGGAGTTCCAATTCTCCTCGCCGTTCCGGGAATTCCAAAAGCATCTTTTCAACTTCTTTTATACGAGAATCGTCAAGCGTACCTTCGGCATACTCTATGAGTAATTCAAATGCTTCGTCATGTTTCATGTTTTAAATAATCCCCAATTTTTTTAACAGCATGAAAATAATTTGCCTTTAAGCCACCGACACTTGTTTTGAGAATTTTAGCAATCTCTTCATATGGAAGTTCTTCATAGTACCGAAGCACAAATACCTTCTTCTGTTTTTCAGGCAGCTGCTCAATCGCTTTCTGAATCAATTTCGTTCGCTCTTCTTTTTCCATCCGTTCAAGCGGTTGGTCATCATCCGAATGTAGTTGAATTGTTTCAGATTCATCAAGCGAAAAAGTTTTTCGAATTTTCTTGCGCCGGATCTCATTAAGTGATGAATTGACGGCAATCCGATAAATCCACGTATAAAAACTTGAATCACCCTTGAACGTTTTTAAGGATTGGTACGCTTTAATGAAAACATTCTGGGTAACATCATCCGCCTCATCATGATCCGGAATCATTCGACGAACAATCCAATATATTTTCTCTTGATAACGAAGAACGAGCTTGTTATACGCTTGCTCGTTTCCATTTCGAAATTCCTGAATTAACTGCAGTTCATCGTCTTGATTCATTCACCAGGCAGATTTTGGACACAAAATAACGCAAAAAGTTTAATTTTTAGTCGAAATTATAGCGAAAACCGAGAAATGCATCCCATTTACCTGCATAGTCCTCCATGCCCGATGTCGCCTCATCGGTGTACCGTGAACGCAGTATGCTAAAATCAATCATAAAATCCCGCACCGGCTCATACTTTCCGACTATGCCAAATGATTGCTCTTTTTTGCGCGGACCATATAAAAACTCCGGCGTTGGAAGCATGTACTGAAATTTTGTGTCTTCTTTCCATCCCTTTCGGAGAGATTCAAATTCAAATCCTGCTTGTAAATTTCTCATTGGTTGATATTGAACTCTTGTATAAAATAAGTCCGCATTTTGTCCCAGCCAATGTCCGAGATCTATGGAGTGACTTTGAAATGTTGCATCGGGAAATTTATGATTGTACACCCACGGATTTAAGCGTGTATATTCCACAACAATTTCTGTGTTCGGGAAAAATGTGTCGTACGCCCGCGTTCCGAGTGTAAACGCAAGTTGATTTCTTTGCGTGCTTGTTTTATAAAAATCTTCAGTCGAAAATTCATCGATGAACAACGACATATAGAAATTATAATTTTTGACCACATTAAGATCGGCATTCACAAAAAATTGTGAATTATCTGTGTCGCCATTATAATGTTCCGCCCCTTTGAAAAACATTACGGGAATAAGATACAGCAATTCAGGATTCCTGCCTCCGTACACCTCTGACTCGCCAATTGCTAAATCTACTCCATGCCAAGGAGTAAATTCTAAAATATGTGCAGCAATATATTTCTGCACATTGATTTGCCGATACGCACCATTGATGGTATACGAACGAAGGGAGTCGATCATTCCGGAATACAACCACCCGTGGATATATGTGAAATTAATATCTTTGCCAAGTTTCGCGCGCAATTTAATCTGCGGGAACGACGGGGCTTTATCCGACAAAATAATCTTTCCTCGTTCACCATCTCCCCACGAGTTATGCATTTTTTCTACGCTAAGTGTGACAAAACTAAGATCAACATTTAACTGTGCTTCAATGGTAGTGTATTCAAAAAACCGAGGCCTGAGATCTCTTGAAGGTACTTCCGCTGGAATTGGTGAAAAAATTCGTTGCGGATCTAAAAATGAACCCGATTCGTGATTGTCATGAAAATAAAAATAAACACCGACTTGATTTCCGGCATAACCGTAGGCCGCGATGCCATTAGAAGTCACTTGGGTGTTTTTACCATCAGCACGCCAATGATTTGTGTAGCCACCGATCAGATCGAAATTAAATTTTCCAGGGTCGCTTTTGTATTGATAGAGATGCCATCGCTCTTCAATAATGTTCTCATATTTTAGGTTTTCAAGTTCTTGATAGAATTCCTCTTTATAGAAAAATAATTGATCTTGATCTACCCGTGTCAGTTGAACTGACGACGTATCAATTTCAATTAAATATTTTGCAATCGTTTCACGTGTCAATGGTTTCACCGCATCACGATAGTCGGTAATACACTGCCGGGCTTCCATGCGATCAAGAAATTCATACACCGGATGTGTGGCAGTCAAGTATACAGATTGAGGATGAACGAATGCTGTAAAAAGAATAAAAAAAAGACCAACTTTTTTCATTAACTATTCCGATTAGTGTATTTTAGATGCCATCGTATCGACAAATCTTTTTGTCATCACACGAGGACGTGTAATTGCTGAACCAACTACTACTGCAAACGCTCCGCGTTGAAGAATCTCTTTTGCTTGTTCCGGTGTCCAGATGTATCCTTCTGCGATCACAGGAATTTTTACCGCTCGTGAAAGTTTTTCTATCAAATCATAATTCGGACCATCAGTTGATTGCTTCATTGTGTAGTCCGTGTTTCCAGCTAATGTAGTAGCAATAAGATCAGCGCCTAATTCGGCGGCACGAATACCTTCTTCGAAAGTTGCGATATCGGCAAGCAAGGGAATGTCAAATCGATCTCTCGTTTCGTCAAAGAATTCGATGCCATCCATTCCGTTGGGTCGGTAACGAGATGTTACGTCAAGAGCAACGATATCAGCACCGGCTTCAATGATATTTTCGATGTCTTTAAAGTCCGGTGTAATGCATACCCAACCGTTTTCAAACTGCCCTTGAACAACGCCAATAATTGGGAGATCAATTTCCTTTCGAATCGCGCTGATATTATCTATCCCATTAGCACGAATACCCACTGCGCCGCCCATGAAGGCAGCACGGGAAAACTTTACCATCATGTCTGGATGATTGAAGGGATCGTCTTCTTCAGATTGACACGAAACAATCAATCCATGTTTAAGTTTCGTGATGAGGTTATTCATAAATACTCTAAAGTGATTGAAGTAACTTTTTTAATCCTTCACCAATATTTCCAGAGATATGAAGATGCAATAATTTTAGATTGCGTGAAGCTATCGACTGATAATCCCCAAGCGCTTGAGCATTTTTTAAAACTTCAAAAGAAAACACTTCACCCGGAATTTTGATATCTGTCGTTTCATCAGCTGTGATGAGTAAAAATGTTCCATTCAGTTTACCACCCTTATGCAATTGTCCGGTAGAATGTAAATATCGCGGACCAAACCCTACTGTAGAAGCAATTCCATATTTTTGCGTAATCATTTCTCGCAGTTCATACAAATATTTTTTATTTACTTCGTTTTGATCAACATAAGCCAAGATACCGATATAATCGGATGCCGGTTTTCCCGTGAAATGATATGACAAAATCTTCACGATAGAGTCTGTTGCAGAAATTTTTTGGCTATAATATTGTGGGGCATAGAAAGTAAGATCTCTATCTTTTACCAGTGAAGGGTTTTTTGGAAGGACATGCTTAGTTTTATACTCATCAATAACGCGAACAGTATTATCTTTACTTTCTTTCACATTTGGTTCATCAAAAGGGTTAATCTTCAGAACAATGGCAGAAACTGCCGTTGCAATTTCCCACAGAAAAAATTGCGAGCCAAGCTCGTAAATATCTTTTATGGTAATTGTAATATACGGTTGATTATTTTCTTGAAGTTTTTGTTGGAATGCGGAGTATTTTTCTTTCTCTTTTTCCAACAGAAGAAAAAGAAATAGTCGATCGGTTCCATATTTTTTACCGTCATACGGAGAAACAACTTCACCTTCAATTGGGACAATGCCCTTGCCTTCTTTCCCGGTACTTTCGGCAACTAATTGTTCTGCCCAATATCCGAATGTTGCAATTTCATCAGGAGAGATAAAAGTGAGTTTGTCTCTTCCAACATTATAAGCTTCCCCCATGGCAATACCAATTTGTGCTGCGGAATTTTTTACGCCGGCATTTTTCGATTGCTGACGCATTAAATCAGCAGAAGAAAGAATCTTTTGCAAATCCATCCCGATAAGTGCCATCGGAACAAGTCCAAAATAGGAAAGCGCAGAATACCTTCCGCCGATATCTTCGGGGTTCAAAAATATTTTTCTGAATTTTTTTTCTTTAGCGATAGACTCCATTTTTGTGTTTGCATCGGTCACCGCTATGAAATTTTTTCCGGGATTGGGTTTTACAGTTCCCACACGATCATAGAAATATTGGTAAAACATATTCGTTTCAGTAGTTCCACCGGATTTACTTGCAACAATAAAAAGCGAAGTGGCAATATTAATTGATTTCTCAATTCTCAATACAGATGTTGGACTAGTACTATCCAAAACAAATAATTGCGGATATCCTTTTGCAGATCCAAACGTTGCACGGCATACATCGGGACAAAGACTGCTCCCCCCCATCCCGAGAACGATAACATGTGTGAATCCCGCATTCTTAATTTCATCAGCAAATGATTGAAGATGCTGGATATTGTCTTTCATCAAATCAATACTGTGAAGCCAGCCAAGACGGTTAAGAATTGATTTTCTATGAACTTCCTCGCTTCGCCAAATGGTATAATCCTTTTGCCAAAGTTTTTCGATAATGTTCTTTGATGAAAAGCTTGCAGTTGTTGCATCAACAGCGTGTTGTAATTTTCCTAGATTGTATGATATACTCGGCATATTTCTTTCTACGTTAAGTTCTTTTGTGATATGAATATAGCCAAAGTTGTCCAGAAATAAAAACAGCGGCTATTAACCGCTGCTCCTTTTCCAATATTTTTAAGTTTAGTGATTGATTTCAGATTTCATAATTTATGTTCAAATAAAAACTTCTCCCTCGAGTTGTAAATCCTTTAATATCAGAGTACTGTTTATTAAAAATATTTTCTATTCTGCCACTAAGTGAAATATTACCGTCAAAAGTGTACTTCTGCGAGAAATCGACCAACAAGTAACTTGCAACGGAAACATTTCCTAATGCACCGTAGGGACCAAGTTTTGAATCATAGTAAACATCGTTTCGTTCACCTACAATTCGGCAATCCAATCGCAGCGCAAGTTCCGAAATCGGCCGGTACGTTCCTGTAATATTCGCTGTGGCAGGTCTCCGAATTAATGTTGAGGATTCGATTCTTTTATTGAGAAAAGCTCCGTTGCTAAATAACTGAACATGGTTATTAGCCGTTTGTGTTGTGTTAATGTCTGCGGGACCGTATTGTAATTTCCCAGCAACAAAATTAAAATTGCCAGCAAGCGAAATTTGTTCACTGAGAGAAGAATTAAATGTTATTTCAAATCCGCTGTTGGTAACTTTCCCCACGTTCAAATAGGTATCGCCGCGATAATCGTCCCGATTCAAATCATTTCCAAGTGTATCGATGCCGATTTTGCCATCCCAGAGATACACATATTCGATGAAGTTATTCACGGTTGTTGTGAAGTAAGCCGCTGACAATCGGAAACCGTCACCTGCCGACAATTTAAAACCTATTTCAAATGAAGAAGATTTTTCTGGCTGGAGATTTTTATTTCCGCGAGTTATAGTTGAAGCGTAATATGTATTGGGAGCAAAGAGTTGATACAATGACGGAGCTGTAAATCCTGTAGATTGCAAGACATACAACAAGCCGCCGTTAAAAATTTTGTATGATGGATTAACTTCATACGTTGCGTTTTTCCCATACACATCATGCTTGTTTAATCTTCCGCCGAAAGTAAGATTTAAATCTTCCAGTGATTTATTAATAATTGAACCCCCGATATTAACATGAAGAAACACATTAGTCAACGTTGATCGCAAATTTAGCTTATCAAGGTCAATTTTTGATTCATAAACCCCGAACGAACTCCAACTGTATAGATACGATTTTACATTCATTGTTTCTTTGTATTTACCAATCCCTAAAACGCCATCAATAGCTCCGAAAATAAAATTTCCCTGGAGCTCGTTGGTCATTGACGAACCGGAATAATCATCAGAAAAATACGTATGATCGGTATTGCCTAAGGCATCAACGAGAGAGGAATCGTTGACCGCGCTTCTTTTTAAGTTGGAGTAACCGCCGATGTATTTCAATTCTACAGAAGGATCTACTTTAATTGATGCACCGTAAGTGAAAAAGTTCCGATTGAATCGCAAAACATAATTTTCATCATCAACAAAAGCGGCTTTATCAAGATCGGCTCGTTGTGTGTTATATTTATAGGAAAAATAAAAATCACTAACATCATTTTGATACCCAATTTTTCCTACATAATTTTTTTTATCAAAATTATCTTTATCTCTATTTTTAAATGCCAACTTGTTTGTCACTGTGTCAACTGTGGCGTCAAGACCGTGCACAATATAATTTTCAATGCCTCCATTGAGATAAAAACCAACCGGGTCTGTGTAATTAAGCCATAAATTTTCGGAATGTAAAAATGTCCCACTTCCGAAAGTCCCGGCTGTTCCATTCACCTGAGCATGAATGCCGGGTGTAGAATTATTTTTCGACAGAATATTGATTACTCCGCCGACGGTTGACGATCCGAACAGCGTGCTATGTGAACCTCGAACAATTTCAATCCGATCCGATCCAAGCAAGGACACCTCCGAAATGTCTGCAGTATTGTTAACAGTTGAAGGATCGGTTAAACGAACTCCATCCACCATAATTGAAGTTTGGTGGCTTGCAGCACCTCGCATAAAAATTGTCTGATTCATGCCTGGGTTTTCAGCAGCACCTACAACGAAAACACCGGATTGTAACGACAGTAATTCTCCTGCACTTTGATATAGAAAATTTTTAATCTGTTTGTTATCGATGATATCGACGCTTCGACCAATGTCAACAAGATTCTTCTCGGATCGCGTTGCTGAAACCATTACTTCATTTAATTGAAATACGGTTGACGAATCGTTTATGGTTTTATTGGTACTACTTTGTGAAAAAGAAATGCAAACACCTGTAAACAATAGAAATATTTTATTCATTATTACCTTTTATGTTTTATTAAAATGTTCATAGAAATAAAAAGCCCAATCTTCTAAAAAAGAAAATTGGGCAAGAAAAAATCGTACAGACAGTTTTCTCAATCCATCCTCATTCCTCGAAGGAGTATTGAAGCAAACGCTGGCAGGTCTCCTGGCTTTCCGTCTAAGGCGGATCACAGTTGCGGGTCAGCTTCCGAATCTTCAATTTCTTGAATCACGGAATTCCCATTTTCATGGCGCACATCGCGCCACACCAACGTTGTTATTTTAAAGAACGATCATGCAGGTTCGACAAACTTACGCTTTTACAACATTCCGCTTTTCGGCATAGCGGACAACTAACTCATAAACTCCAAACAACACAGCAACATAGAAAAAATCACCGGCAAGCGTATTTCGGAAAAACGGTATTGCTGCAACATAGCATTCGGTTAATCCGGCGATATCTTTTGTGTACATGGTTCCTGTTAACCACACACCAAAATTTGTCACGACAAAAAAGAGCACTGAACTTGCAAGCGTCGTTCCGCCAACGGTAAAAATTGACTTACGGTTCTTTAACCAAAGCCCAATAAAACCAATCAGAATGAAACTGGCGTATACGAAATACATTTCGGTGTAAAAACCCAGGATGTAATCGCTGATTGCCAACGCTGCAATAGGAACGATGAACGCAAAACGTTTATTAAAGTATACAGCGCCAAATAATGCCATGGCAGCAATCGGGGTAAAATTTAGCGGGTGCGGAACAAGCCGTGACAGTGCCGCCACAAAAATGAGTCCAAATGCTACAGCATATCGCACGTATGAATTCATAAAATCTCCTTGAATTAATTACTTCTACAAAAAAAATGCCTCAATTATCTTCTGGTCTCTTTGTGAGAAAGGAAGAAAATTGAGGCAATACAGAATTG
>JAQUOA010000115.1 GCA_028749215.1 Bacteroidota bacterium | reverse complement strand
TGGTAATTTGGGTTCTATTACTGCCCATTGTTCGTCGGATAGTTCTTCTCGTTTGGCCATGTACGAAATGTACATGACATTTTTACAAAGTACAAGTCATAATTTCATTTTTGAGACCAGTTCTAGTAATTTCTTTCAAAAAATTGCTCGTCCCAAAATAGTTATTCTTTTGTTGTTGAGTTAGCTCTTTGAGCGCATCATCCCATTTCAATCCTACAAGTGCTGGAAATAATTTTTTTAATCTATCATTATGCGTATTGTAATCAATGCCGAGCCTTCTTTGGATAGAGTTTGGTAGCTTTAAATAATGCATCCTATCCGAAATAAACCCTTCTAACAAAATTTCCTTAACTGTGCAAAAAAATAATACAACCGATGCGCTTTGTGTCCGTTCATTACCTGATGGGTAATTAGTTTTATCAGTTTCAATATTCATTAACTTTTGATAAGATTCTTGGATTAGTTCTATCATGGAGAGCGCATTAGCACCAAAAAAGGAACAGCTACCCTCACTTGGTTCTTTACATTTAATGCAAGGATGACCATCAACTGTTTCGTTTTCTTCACAATTTACAAAAGAACAATTCCCACATTTATTGTAATCCAGTGCCTTAACGTAGAGATTTGTGTACTTAATATGTTCGAGTATTGGAGTATCCATTTTTTTGTGCGCTAACTTTATTATAAATTACTTCCTACCGCCAACTCTTTTCAAGCTGTCAGTTGCCGCCGTAACTTGTGTCAGGAAATCGCGCCACTCATGATTATCCATCTTTATTTCATCGATCTGCGATTTGAATTTTTCTTCGGTCATATTTTTTTGACGAAAGAGGTCGGCCACTTTTATCTGGTAGAGTGAATCGGTAATCTTATTCACCATTTTTTCTTTTTCATACATTACCATCAATTCGGCATACGTCGCAACAAGCTGCTTGTCAAACGTGTGCACCGGATCGGAATGACATCCATAAAAAATAAAGAGAACACAGCTGCAATAAATTGCAAACCGTAAAAATCTGCTATTGCTCATCGTTAACCATTCCTTGACTATCTATGCGTTTCTGGGTATATTGATGCACTTTTTGTTCTCAAAATCTCGTAATTTTTCTTCAAAGTAAAGGATTTTCGTAGCATTATGGCATCAACAGCAGATTTAAAGAATGGTATCTTTATTCGTTTTAATAATGAATTACATATCGTGGAAGAGCATCAGCACCGCACTCCGGGAAACCTCCGTGCTTTTTACCAAGTGAAAATGCGAAATGTGAAGAACGGGCGTATTGTTGAAAACCGTTTCCGTTCCGGCGAAGAAATTGAACTTGTCCGCGTTGAGCGGAAAAAATATTCCTATCTCTACCATGACGGTCAAAGCTATAACTTTATGGATCAGGAAACCTATGAACAGATTCCTGTGGACGAAGTGCTTCTCGGTGTCGGGGCGAAGTATTTGAGAGAAGGAGAGATTGTCGAAATTATGTTCGACGGTCCGCAGCCCGTGGGAGCCGAACTTCCGTACAATGTGAATTTAAAGATCGTCGAGACTGTTCCCGGCGTAAAAGGCGATACCGCTACGGGTGCCACCAAACCGGCGAAAGTAGAGTCTGGCGCGATGGTGAATGTGCCGCTCTTTATCAACGAAGGCGATGTCATCAAAGTTGATGTCCGCACAGGACAATATCTGGAACGCGTGAAGCAATAATCTTGCCCACCATTCATCCAATTTTTTGGAGATTCAATGGACTTAAAATACGTTAAGCAATTGTTGGAGTTGGTTGAGAAGAGCACGGTGAATGAAATTGAAGTTGAAGAGAAGGGACATAAGATTCGCATTACCAAAGCAGCAGCAGGAAGCGCCTCGGCACCAATGCTTCACGCCATGATGCCTTCATTTCCGCATCAAGTCATGATGCCGGCGGCACCTGCTCTGCCTGCAGAAGTGTCGTCCGCAAGCGAAGCAAAACCCGCAGCGCCAATTGCCGAAACAAAAAAATATCACGAAATCAAATCACCTATCGTCGGTACATTCTACCGTTCGCCGTCACCCGAAGCAGGCCCGTATGTTGATGTCGGCACAAAAGTGAAACAAGGCACGGTGCTGTGTATTGTTGAAGCGATGAAATTGATGAATGAAATTGAAAGCGATACGGCGGGGACGATCGTAAAAGTATGCGTTGACAATACGAAACCTGTTGAGTATGGGCAGGTATTATTTTTAGTCGAACCATAATTTTGTATCCGTGCCGATGTTGTGAAGGTTTTGATATGTCAGAATCTTTCCGCGTTGACGGGGATTTTTTTTGGAGTTTTTGATTGATAAAAAAAATTCTCATAGCAAATCGAGGCGAAATTGCCTTACGAATTATCCGCGCTTGCCGAGAGCTTGGAATAAAAACCGTTGCTGTCTATTCTGAAGCGGATAAATTATCGCTGCATGTACGTTTTGCTGATGAAGCAATTTGCATCGGCCCTCCGCCAAGCAAAGAAAGTTATCTCAACGTTCCCCGCATTCTTGCAGCGGCAGAAATTACCGGTGCCGATGCTATTCATCCGGGTTATGGTTTCTTAGCAGAGAATGCACAGTTCGCAGAAATCTGTATCTCGTCGGGTCTTACGTTCGTCGGACCGATGCCGGAGATGATTACCGCGATGGGAGATAAAGCGTTTGCAAAAGATACGATGCGCAAAGCCGGCGTGCCTGTTGTGCCCGGCAGCGACGGCCTCATCAAAGATGTTGATGAAGCAAAAAAGCTTGCAAAAGAAATTGGTGTTCCGGTCATCATTAAAGCTACGGCAGGCGGTGGCGGACGCGGGATGCGCATTGTGCGTGATCTTAATGATGTGGAAAATGCATTCAACATGGCGCGCAACGAAGCCGAAGCTGCGTTTGGCAACGGCGGCGTGTACATTGAAAAATATCTTGAAGAACCGCGCCACATTGAAATTCAATTGATGGGAGATAAGTTCGGCAATGTGATTCATCTTGGCGAGCGAGATTGTTCGGTGCAGCGGCGGCATCAAAAATTGATTGAAGAATCCCCCTCACCGGTTGTGGATGCGGAGCTGCGCGAAAAGATGGGAAGTGCCGCTGTCAAAGGTGCGAAGAGTGTTAAATATCTCGGTGCCGGCACCATTGAATTTTTGCTGGATAAGAATAAGAATTTTTATTTCATGGAAATGAATACACGTATTCAGGTCGAACATCCTGTAACGGAATTGGTAACCGATACGGATTTGATAAAAGAGCAGATCAATGTGGCGAGCGGAAAGAAGTTGAGCATCAAGAAAATGAAGATGCACGGACATGCCATAGAATGCCGCATCAATGCCGAAGATCCGAATCACGACTTCCGCCCTTCACCGGGGAAAATTACCAGTTTGCATTTTCCGGGAGGGAACGGCATTCGCGTTGATTCACACGTGTATGCGGATTATATCATTCCTCCGTACTATGATTCGATGATTGCGAAGTTGATTGTCCATGCAAAAACGCGTGAAGAGGCGTTGGATAAAATGTCGAACGCTCTGGATGAATGCATTATTGAAGGTGTGCAAACGACCATTCCGTTCCAAAAGAAAGTCATGAGGGATGAAAAATTTCGCAGCGGGATCTTCGACACAAAATTTATTGAAACATTTGATTTTAAAGATTAACATGAAGAGTTCTGCACTCTTATTCTAAAAGGAAAAAACACTCTATGAACTTCCCAGCAAATATTAAATACACGAAAGATCATGAATGGATTCGTGTTGAAGGAACAAACGGCGTTGTGGGCATTACCGAGTATGCACAAGGCGAGCTTGGCGATATTGTCTTTGTCGAACTTCCTTCAATTGGCAAAAAAGTTGAAGCCGGACAAAGTTTTGGCACTGTTGAAGCGGTGAAAGCTGTGTCCGATTTGTATTCGCCTGTTACCGGAGAGGTAACGGCGGTCAATAAAGAAATTCAGGACTCGCCCGAATTAATCAATAAAGAACCATACGAGCGGGGCTGGATGATTAAAATAAAAATCGAAAAATCCTCTGAATTAATTTCGCTTCTTGATGCAGAGGCATACAAAAAACTGATTGCGAAGTAAAGGAGTCTCTTATGGCAACCAATATCGTAGAATTGCTCGGCGCAGACGCAAAAAGTCTTCTTGAGCATAAATGTACCACCATTCCTAAAGAATCGCTTCACATTCCTTCACCGGACGTTGTGAACAAAATTTTTGTTGATACGGATCGTCCGACGCGCGTTCTTGGCAGTTTGCAGCAACTGTTTACTCACGGTCGTCTTGCGGGTACCGGATACGTTTCTATCCTCCCGGTTGATCAAGGCATCGAACATTCCGGCGGTGCATCGTTTGCAAAAAATCCGTTGTACTTTGACGGTGAAAATATTGTGAAGCTGGCAATGGAAGGCGGTTGTAACGGCGTTGCTTCCACACTTGGTGTGTTAGGTTCAGTGGCTCGCAAGTACGCACACAAAATTCCGTTCATCCTAAAATTCAATCACAACGAATTCATGTCGTATCCAAACACGTACGATGAATCGTTATTCGCCAGTATCAAACAAGGGTGGGATATGGGATGTGTTGCTGTCGGTGCGACGATCTATTTCGGTTCAGCGGAATCCCGCCGGCAAATTTGGGAAGTCAGTCAGATGTTCCAGCAAGCGCATGAGCTTGGAATGGCAACCATTTTGTGGTGCTACACACGCAACAATGCTTTCAAGACGAAAGAAAAAGATTATCACGTGTCGGCAGATCTTACCGGACAAGCAAATCATCTTGGTGTGACCATCGAAGCTGATATCATCAAACAAAAATTGCCCGAGAACAACGGCGGTTACAAAGCGTTGAACATGAGCGGCTCAAGCTACGGCAAAATTGATAATCTCGTGTACGAAAAACTTACCACCGATCATCCGATTGATTTAACCCGTTACCAGGTTGCCAATTGCTACATGGGGCGTGCAGGATTGATCAACTCTGGCGGAGCTTCGGGCGCCAACGATCTTGCGGATGCAGTGAAGACAGCAGTCATTAACAAACGCGCAGGCGGTATGGGATTGATCTCCGGACGCAAAGCGTTTCAAAAGCCGATGGCGGATGGCGTGAAAATTCTCAATGCAATTCAAGATGTCTATCTCTCAAAAGAGGTTACGATCGCATAGGCGAAAATATCACATCGACTAATTGATAAACGATAACATGTCAGGCGTCATCTGTATGCATTTTGCATCGTGACGCCTGTTGTTTTTTGTGAAGAGAGAAATGAAAAAATATTCATGCATTATCTTTGATATGGATGGCACACTGACGCAGACGAATCAATTGATCTACGATTCGTTCAATCATGTGGCGGAAAAATATATCAACAAACGTCTTTCTGAAAAAGAAATCATTGCGCTTTTCGGTCCGCCGGAAAAAGAAGCAGTGGAGAATATGATAGGTTCAGATCATATTGAATCTGCAATGAACGATTATTACAGCTTCTACCACGAGAGACACAATACTCTGGCGTCGCTATATCCTGGCATTATTGAGATTTTGGAATTTTTAAAATCAAAAAAAGTTATAATCGGGCTTTTTACCGGTAAAGGACGCCGAACAACCGATATTACGCTTGAACAATTTGGAATAAAAAAATATTTTGATGTTACGATGACCGGCGATGATGTCGAGATCTTCAAACCGTCAGGCGACGGCATTATAAAGATTATTCGAAAATTTTCATTGAAGCCTGCTGAGGTGCTGATGGTGGGAGATTCTATCGCCGATTTTAAAGCATCGCGTGAAGCAGAAGTAGAAATTGCATCGGTAGTTTGGGATTCGTACAGTAAGCACGATGTAATGCAATTATCTTCTGATTATTTCTTTCATAATGTCAGCGAATTTTACGAGTGGTTGAAGAGAATTTATGCTTAATCACAACAAGTTTCTACCGAAAGATACTCTATGAAAAAATTCTTTTTGCTGGTTTTACTTGGCTGCTCATTTCTTCAGGCAAAATCCGGTGTAGAAATTCTTGGGTTGCGTGTCTATGGCAATACCGACGAATACCGGCCCCCTATAATTTTAAAGAGTGAAGCCGTAACGATCGAGTTTGACGTCACAACGTCGCTGGCTCCTAATTTGGAGATTATATTCAAACACGCATCGAAAGATTGGGTGATCGACGAAAATCTCTTTATCAACGATCCGCCGAAAATTTTTGCCAACAGGCTTTCATTTGCGGCGGCACCGTTGGGCGTTCATCATTACTCGTTCCGATTCAAAAACTCTTTTCCTAACAAACAAAACTTTGTCCAATTTGTGTATTCAGGAAATTATATCTTTCGAATTATTGACCGAGACGCGGGTGATGAAGTGCTTGCCGAAGGAAAGTTCATCGTCGCGGAAGAATTGGCCGGAACGTCTATGACAGTTGCCAACGCGTATCTTCCGGAAGCGGCTTCGCCTGTGAACCAAGTTAATTATATTACCGTCAACGTTTCCGTTCCGAATGAGTACCGGGCTGACGATCCAAATTCGATCCTTCATTCTTTTGTGAAAACGGTCGACATCATTCAAAACTGGAAACTTACTCAACCGTATCGTATTGATCTGGATGATCGAAATCCGAATACATTTGTTGATGATTTCATGAAACCCAATAAAAAATTTTGGATTCGCAGTGTACCGACTGGAAATGAGTATCGCCGGCTCGATCTTTCGTCGGTGTCGTTTTACCCAAATAATAAATTAGTCATTTCTAAAGAAGGAGCCGATCTTTCACGATATCAATGGCAGGCAAAGCCCGACGCCAACGGCGCTTCGATGCTGAAAGGCATTGCGGATGTTAATTCGGATTATCTTGAAGTGGAAATGCGTTTGAAACTTCCGAATCAATCCGATAAAAAAATATTTCTAGTCGGCAGTTTTACAAATTGGGAAGTGCTTCCCGAATATGAAATGACTTTTGATCCTGAAGCATCAATGTATACATTTCGACGTTGGGTTCGACGCGGAGTGTACGATTATCAATATGTCACCGGTAATCTCGATGCCAACGGCGAAGTTGTCGATCAAGATTGGATGTCGCTTGAAGGAAATGATTGGCGCACGACAAATCGGTACACTGCTCTGGTCTATTATCATGATCAAAAGTTTGGCGGATTCGATAGAGTGGTTGGGATAGTCCGAGGACGAAGCCCCGGCGGTGACGAAGGGAAAAGCCTTACATTTCAAGGGTCAACAACAGGTTCCGTCCAACCAAAAAAATAAAAGTATGAAATCGTTGCTTAACATCGGCGTTGTTGGTGTCGGTCATCTTGGTTCACTTCATGCCAAGATGTACGATGAAATTGATACGGCAAATTTCACTGGTGTGTTCGATACTGATTCAAAAAAGTGCCAGGAAGTTGCTGCAAAGTACAAAGTGAAAGCATTTTCTTCTGTGGAAGAATTGCTCAAGAATGTGCAGGCGGTAAGTATTGCAACGGTAACAACGATGCACCATGCCGTCGCGAAGCAGGCGTTGCAGGCCGGTGTTCATGTGTTGATAGAAAAACCGATTACGCAAACACTTGATGAAGCGGATGAACTTATTGAGATTGCAAAGCGCCACGGAGCAGTGATTCAGGTCGGACATATTGAGAGATTCAATCCGGCAATTCTTTCGTTGGAATCATATCAACTGAAACCGATGTTTATCGAATCACATCGCCTTGCACAATTTAATCCACGCGGCACCGATGTCGCCGTTGTGCTCGATTTAATGATCCACGATATCGATATCATTTTAAGTTTGGTGAATTCGCCGGTATCAAAAATAGATGCGAACGGTGTTGCAGTTGTTTCCGACACACCGGATATTGCGAATGCGCGATTGCAATTTCAGAATGGGTGCGTGGCGAATGTTACGGCAAGCAGAATATCGAGAAGCAAAATGCGGAAGATGCGGTTGTTTCAACATAATGCGTACATTGCTATTGATTTTACTCAAGGTCAGGCTGACGTCTTTCGTCTTGGGAATGAAGGTGAAGGGAGTATTTGGTCAACAATGCTTCTTGGTCAAATTGGAGAAGGAAAAAAGAAGCGAAGTATTGTCTATGAGCAGCCCGAAGTTAAAAAAGTAAATGCCCTAAAATACGAATTGGAATCATTTATCAATGCGGTGGTGAATCAGACTCGCCCGGTTGTTTCCGGCGATGATGGCCGGCATGCGTTGGAAGTGGCTCAGGAAATAATGAACAAGATACAAGTACAGAAATTTAATGTTTGAGACCTCTAAAAAGATGTCGTTGAAATTTTTATATGAAACTCGATCTCACAAATATTTCTCTAAAAAAAATCGGCAGCATTGCCGATACATTGAACGTTGAAGCCTACGTTGTCGGCGGATATGTGCGTGATATGCTTCTCGGCAAAGAAGTAAACGATATTGACGTTGTTGTCATGGGGAATGGCATTGAATTTGCGCAGGCCGTGGCAGAGAGTATGGGAAAGAAGAAAATTGTCACGTACGAAAAATTCGGCACGGCAATGATGCCGACAGAGACCGGCAAAATTGAATTTGTCGGTGCGCGGAAAGAAAGTTATGCGAACCGTGAATCCCGAAATCCGGATGTGCAGGTCGGCACACTGCATGATGATGTTTCGCGGCGCGACTTTACGATGAATACGCTTGCAGTCAGTTTGAATAAAAAAAACTTTGGAGAGTTGGTCGACTCTTTTCAAGGAAAAAAAGATTTAGAGAAGA
>JAQUOA010000114.1 GCA_028749215.1 Bacteroidota bacterium | reverse complement strand
CCACCAATGATATTCTCTATTCTGTAGCAGAGAAGAAATCAAATCAAATTATCATCGGCTTCGCGCTTGAAACAACCAACGAACTTGAGCACGCCAAACAAAAATTGGAAAAGAAAAAACTCGATCTGATCGTATTGAATTCCGTCAATGATAAAGGGGCTGCATTTGGTGTTGATACAAATGTCGTGACGTTGATCGATAAAAACGGTGAAGTGACAAAACTTCCAAAGATGTCGAAGTTCGATGTGGCTACTCAGATTCTGAATTACGTACGTAAACTTTTCTCTTAGTTGTCATGCCAGCGAATGCTGGCATCCAGAGATGGATTCCGGTGCCAAAGACATCACTTCGTAGACTTTCGCCGGAATGACGTGATTCATTAAATATTGTATTGTGACAAATCAAGATATAGATAAAATTTTATCCGATGCAAAGCGTTTCCTGCAGCAAGAACAATTACTCTTCGGCAACACTATCTATAAAGAATCAATGAAATCAAAAAAGAAATTGGAATCTCCCGGTGTTGAAGAACCGGTACTGTTTACTGAACTTCCCTCCGCGCCGAAAGAATCATGGCAAGGCACATCGACGCTTGATGTTCTCAATAAGCAAATTTGCACTTGCATGAAATGCGGGTTGGGAAAAACGCGCACCAACTTCGTCTTCGGTGTGGGCAATCCGAATGCGGATGTGATGGTGATCGGCGAAGCGCCGGGGGCTGATGAAGATGCGAAAGGTGAACCGTTTGTCGGGCGCGCCGGACAGCTGCTGAATAAAATTCTGGAAGCGATCAACTTTAAGCGCGAAGAAGTGTATATTGCCAATATTCTAAAGTGCCGTCCGCCGGAGAACCGGCGCCCCACACCGGAAGAAGCGGAATTGTGCGAGCCGTACCTGTGGAAACAGATCGATCTGATTAAACCGAAAATTATTTTGTGCCTGGGATTGACGGCAGGACAAACGCTTTTAAAAACCACCGAGTCGTTAACGCAGCTGCGTGCATCAACACAGCTCTATCGCAACACGCCGGTGATCGTGACGTATCACCCGGCAGCGCTGCTGCGTAATCCGCACTGGAAAGTGCCGACGTGGGAAGATGTGAAGAAGTTGAGAAAGATGTACGACGAGATGAAGAACAATTAACAATTAGCAATTAACAGTTAACAATGAACATCAGTTTATTCCCTTCCTCAAAAATTGATCATTGATAATTGAAAACTGATCATTGAATGTATGGCTGAACAATCAATCGAACAATCATCGGGACGTGTGCCGCCGCAGGCAGTGGATGTGGAAATGTCCGTGCTCGGTGCGATGCTTCTTGAAAAAGAAGCGGTCTCCCGCACCGTAGAAATTTTAGACGACACGGCATTCTACAAACCGGCGCATCAAAAAATTTTCAAGGCAATCATTTCCCTCTTTGAAAAAAACGAAGCAGCTGATTCCATCACCGTCGTGGACGAACTGCGCCGCGGCGGACATCTGGAAGAGATCGGCGGGCCGTTATACATTTCCGATTTGACGATGCATGTCACCTCCGCGGCGAATGTGGAATACCACGCCAAGATCGTTCTGGAAAAATCTCTCCTGCGCAATCTTATCTCCGCCAGCACGGAAATTACGAGCCGTGCCTTCACCGAAAGCGACGACGCGCTCGACCTGTTGGACGAAGCAGAAAATAAAATTTTTCAGATCTCTGAAAAGCGCCTGAAGAAAAGTTACATTCCCATGAAAGAGGCGGTCTTTGCCACTATGGAGATGCTGGAAAGCATCCACGGAAAACACAGCGGCGTTACCGGCGTTCCAACCGGATTTACGGTGCTGGACAATATGACCGGCGGATTTCAGAATTCGGATATGATCATTGTTGCGGCGCGTCCTTCCATGGGAAAAACGGCGTTCGTTCTTTCGCTCGCCCGCAACGCCGCGATCGATCACGATAAATCAATCGGATTCTTTTCACTTGAAATGTCATCGCAGCAATTGGTGATGCGCCTTATCTGCGCCGAAGCACGGGTTGACGCACACAGCGTGCGCACGGGACGTCTGCCCGACGAACAGTGGCGCAACCTCAGCACGCGCATCGGCAAATTATACAACGCAAAAATTTTTATTGACGACACGCCGGCGCTTTCCATTTTGGAATTGCGCGCCAAAGCACGCCGCCTGAAAGCCGAGCACGACATCAGCATGATCATCATCGACTACCTGCAGCTGATGGCGGGGCCGAAAAACGCGCAGAGCCGCGAGCAGGAAATTTCGCAGATCTCCCGTTCGTTAAAAGCGCTCGCCAAAGAATTAAATATTCCCGTGGTCGCTCTCTCCCAGCTGAACCGCGCGGTGGAAATTTCCGCAGACAAACGTCCGACGCTTGCCAACCTGCGCGAATCGGGCGCCATTGAGCAGGATGCCGACGTGGTGCTCTTCATCCATCGACCCGAAAAATATAACATCATGGAAGAGCAGGGAAAGTCAACGCAGGGTGTGGCGGAAATTATTATCGGCAAACAGCGTAACGGACCGACGGGCGAAGTAGAACTGACATTCATCAATCAATACGCACGATTCGAAAACATGGCGGTGCCAGCGTTCGATGAGTATGCACCTCCCGGCGTCAGCAACGAACCAGCTTTTTAAAGGATGAAGTATGAAGGATGAGGGATGAAATATCTTTCACTCAAATTTTTTACTTCATAATTCATCCTTCATCCTTTCTTAATTTTTATAAGGAAAAATTATGGACCGCAGAAAATTCATTTCAGCCGCTTCACTCGCAATGGTTGTCTCATCTCTTCCCACAAAACTTTTTGGAGCGTTTATGCAGGACACAGAACTCTCCGACGAACAGATCTGTAAAAAGAAATTCGACCTTGCGCTCTCCGCAAGTCTTGCCGGCAAACCGATCGGGGATGTGATGGTGGAAATCGGCAAGTCATTCATCGGCACCGACTACGTGGGGCATGTGCTGGAAGATGAGGGGGAAGAAAAGCTCGTCATTAACATGCGCGCGCTGGACTGCGTGACCTTCTACGAAAATTGCGTCACCCTTGCGCGGTGCGTGAAGCTGAAAAAGACGACATTCGACGATTACAAAGCACAGCTTCAATTCCTCCGCTACCGCGACGGCAAGATTGACGGCTACCCGAGCCGACTGCACTACACCACCGATTACTGGTTCAATGCCGAAAAGAAAGGGATTTTGAAAGTAGTGACCGAAGAAATTTTCGGCAAGAAGAACGTTGCCGAAATGCCAAAGCCGATCAATTTTATGACGACGCACCGCGACACGTATAAACACCTTGCCAGCAATGACGACAATTTTGAAAAGATCAAGAAGCAGGAAGCAGCGATTAACAAGCGCGTAGACTATTTTATGCCAAAGGGAAACCTGCACATGTTTGCGGATAAAGTAAACAACGGAGATTTAATTGGCATTACCACCAACATTGCGGGAATGGATATTGCGCACACCGGCGTTGCCGTGCGGATGGAGAACGGCAAGCTTCACTTTATGCACGCGCCGAATGTTGGCAAGAAAGTGCAAATCACCGACGTTCCTCTCTACGAGTACCTTGCTCGAAATGGAAAGCAGACCGGAATTATTGTAGCGAGAGTGAATGAACTGTAAATGGAAAACAATCTTTTAAAGATAGAAAAAGACCTCGAATTTCTTCAGGAACTTATATCGGATAAACTTTCAAGTAAATCAGGTTTTTGGTTTCCAAATCAAAGTGAATTTATTAGAATGTGGAGTTTGTACAATGATTTGCGAAAAAATCTCATCGATATAAATTCTGAATTTTTTACAAGTCTTCGAGAAATACCCCTTCCCGATCCATCTAAAAACATGAGCATTTATCCAGACGGTTATTACTCACGTTCACATATTGAGCCGCTTAACAATGAAACTATTCTTGCATTGCAGTACTTCAATGCATTTAAAAAATCTGTACCTACACAAAAAAAAGTAAATGACCCATTGTCAATATTATGGTTACTTAGTTCAAGATTTACGCGTATTTCAAAACAACTTATATCTCGCAGAGGAAATAGATCAACACTACATATAGATGACGAATATGATGTTCAAGATTTACTACATTCTTTACTTACAATTTACTTTGACGATATAAGAGATGAAGAATGGACTCCTAGTTACGCTGGAAGTAGTTCAAGGATGGATTTTCTTTTAAAACAAGAACAAATTGTGGTCGAATGTAAAAAAACTAGGAAAGGTCTTAGTAGAAAAGAAGTGGGTGAACAATTAATAATTGATAGTGAAAAATACAAAAGACATCCTGATTGTAAAACCCTATTTTGTTTTGTGTACGATCCGGAACAAAGAATATCAAATCCTCGCGGGTTGGAGACCGATTTATCAAAATCGAATGATGATTTTTCAGTTATTGTTTCGATAGAACCCAAATATTAAATACATCCTTCTCAAACGCTTCATTGCAGACAAACATATGTGTGGAATTTTTGTTTTAACCACATCTCTCTGCAACACCTGTAGGAACGGATGAAAATCCGTTCTTACCATGCGCGGATTTTGCCCGAAGCGATTCCTTTGGAACATCCGCGTCCACCGTTTTTCGTTCTCTTAATATTACATCCTTCGACGCGCTCGCAAACAACGCTCGCTTGCTCAGGATGACTCTCTGTTTTTGTTTTGGCACACACGCGCCGCCTGCCTGCGGCGGGCAGGCGAAATCACGGAGGAGCGAGCGAATGCAACCACCCCTATTTATTATTTCTCTATACTCACGAGTTTACCATTCCCCTCCTCACCGAGGAGGGGAACACACTTGTCCGCCGCGTTTTTTGGCGGAAGGGGTGGTGGATTTGAAAATTCATCATGCTACATCCAAAGTTGACCGTCACCTTAAAGGTGACGGTCAACTGCATTGGATGTTCCCATTCGCTTACCTCCAATCGATTTCGATCTGATGCGCAAAAGATCTCTTCTCTTTCAAAAGATGCGTAGATTTGTGCGGTATCATTTCTGACATAAGAAGGGACAATCATGACATCCAACAATGAACTTCCTTTTCGCACTGCCGTCGGCATTTGTTGCAGAGTTATTGGAACGAATAGGATTTAAAATTTTGCTGAATGAGCCTCTCAACCGCATGGCAACGATTATTGCGCAAGTGAAACGAGACATCTGACAAATGTATCCGCACGCTTTATGCGTGCGTTAAAAAGCCGCAACCATAAAGGTTGCGGATACTCTGGGTAAGAAGTTTTCAGATGTCTCGGAGCAATTCTACCGTAGAACGTAAAGGATTTCAGTATCATAAAATCTTCCTGAACCTTTTCCGATTTTTGCCGTATCATCAGAGAGGTATTTTCTCGGTTACACACATCATCTGGATATACGACTATGTTTAAAACCATTCGCAACGATATCCGCAACTCGCAGTTCGGTGCCACGTTTCGTAAAGAATCCAAAGAGATTAAAGATTTTTATCTGACGGGCACACAGCGCGAAGAGCTTGCCCGCATGAAAGCGGCGAAACAAATTTTCTATTACTCCGGCTGGGTGTTGAAGGCAATGTTTTTAAAGCTCACTCCCGTTCGACGCCTTCTGGTGATCATCGGGATACTTCCTTTGTTTGTGATCCGCTTCGGGGATGAGACCAACGTTCAGGGAAATATTTTCCTCGGTACATTTATGCTGGTGCTGGTGATTATGTTGGAATTAAAAGATAAACTTCTTGCGCACGACGAATTGCAGGAAGGAAAACATATTCAAGAATTATTGATGCCGGAGCGGACGCCGCATGTTGACGGCTGGTCGCTCTATTTATTCACCCGCTCCGCCAATGAAGTGTGCGGAGACCTGATTGATTTTCTTCGTTTGGAAAAACCGAAAGCCGCAGTCGCCATTGCCGATGTGGCGGGCAAAGGATTGCACGCTGCTTTACTGACGGCAAAACTTCAGGCGACCATACGGGCATTTGCGTTTGATGAACCGTCGCTGACGGCGCTGATGGCGCGGATCAATTCCATTTTTCATCGAGACAGCCCTGCCCACATGTTTGCGTCGTTGTTCTATGCAGAATTTTCAGAAGAGAGCGGCATCATTCGCTTTGTCAACGCCGGACATCTTCCTGCGCTGGTGGTACAGCAAGGCACTGTCCATGAATTAGAAAAAGGCGAACCGGCTCTTGGTTTGATGCGAACCGTCGAGTACACCGAACACACGGTGACACTGAACGCCGGCGAATGGCTGATGCTCTATTCAGACGGAATAACAGAAGCGAAAAATGAGCAGGGAGAATTTTATACTAAAGAGCGTTTAATCAAAGCACTCCACTCTTCTTCATCATCTTCCCCCGAACAGATCGGGCAAATGATTGTGGCAGACATTGATCGGTTTGCCGGCGCACTATCACCTTCGGATGATCTTTCATTTATTATTCTTAAACGACGATGATATTTTTATTTCGCTAAGATTCAATCGTTTTGTTTCCTTGAATAGTATCACTACGAGGATTAAAAGGAACGTCATGCTGACGAATGTCAGCATCTTAGATAACTTTTAGATGCCGAAATGCCGCTTTACGGCATCCCGTACAGCAGGACAAGTTCGGCATGACACGAATCTTCAAATAGAGATGTTCACTCTTTCCTGCCGTTCTTGCAAAACGTTGTTTCCTTTCGTAGCTTTATTCTATGAATCTTGAATCACACTTCGAGCAATTTCGAAAAAATATTCTCGGCATCGATCAGACGTTCCAATCATTCTACGGCACGCAGAAAATTATCTATGCCGATTGGATGGCGAGCGGTCGCATGTACGAACCGATTGAACGTCGCATGCTCGATACGTTCGGCCCGTTTGTTGGCAACACACATTCGGAATCGAGCGTGACCGGCGGACTGATGACACACGCCTATCACCACGCTCATGAAATTATAAAGAAGCATGTGAATGCAAGCGCCGATGATGTGCTGCTCTTTGTCGGCACGGGAATGACCACGGCAATTAATAAGTTCCAGCGAATTTTGGGCTTGCGGGTTCCGGAACAGTTTCGCGATTCGTTTTCCATCCCCGAAAATGAAAAGCCGGTGGTGTTCGTTACACACATGGAACACCATTCCAATCAAACAACGTGGTGCGAAACAATTGCCGACGTGCATGTGGTAAAGCCGACCCGCGACGGTTTGGTTGATATTGATGATTTGCGCGCGGCATTAAAGCATTTTAAAAACCGGACAATGAAGATCGGCTCGTTCAGCGCCTGCTCCAATGTTACCGGCATTCATTCCCCGTATCATGAACTGGCAAAGATGATGCACGAACACGGCGGCTTTTGCATTGTCGATTTTGCCGCGGCAGCGCCGTACGAAAAAATTGATATGCATCCTGCCGATCCTCAGGAAAAATTGGATGCGGTTATTTTCTCTCCGCACAAATTTCTCGGCGGACCCGGAACACCCGGTGTATTGATCTTTGACAGATTCCTGTACAATCTTGAATCACCTGATCAACCCGGAGGCGGCACAGTGCTCTGGACAAACCCGTGGGGCAAACACCGCTTTTCACCGGACATTGAAGTGCGGGAAGACGGCGGCACGCCCGGATTTTTACAGGCCATCAAGGCATCCCTTGCGGTACAATTAAAAGAGCGGATGGGTATTGAAAAGATGCGCGAGCGTGAGCATGAGCTTGTCACCATGATGTTCACACAGCTTCGCGCAATTCCTCATCTGCGCATTCTTGCCGATCGCATTGAAAAGCGCTTGGCAATTTTTTCGTTCTACTTTGACACCATCCATTATAATCTTGTTGTAAAACTGCTCAACGATAAGTTCGGCATTCAGGCGCGCGGCGGATGTTCCTGTGCCGGAACGTACGGGCACTACCTGCTTCATGTCGATAAGCATCACTCCCAGCAAATCACGGATAAGATTGATTCCGGCGACCTTTCGTCCAAGCCGGGATGGGTTCGTCTTTCGCTTCATCCCACAACCACGAATGCTGAGGTTGGATACATTATTGACGCACTGCAACAAATCCAAAAAAATATTTCTTCATGGCAAAATGATTACACATACGATTTGCATTCCAATGAGTACCATCATAAAGACGAAATTGGTGCAATGGCGAAGATGACGGAGAAGTGGTTTGAGATGTAAAACGATGAAGTAATTCAATTTAACTACATCTGTAAAATAATAATTAGGAGAGAAATATTTTAGAATGAAAGCATTAACATTATCATCATTTGGAAGTTCTGATGTACTTGAATACAAAGAAGTAAGCGACCCGGTTTTACAGGGCAATGAGATATTGGTGGAAATGAAAACCATTGGGTTAAATTTTGCTGATTTGATGAGACGGAACGGAGTTTACCCGATGAGAGGAAATAAACCTTACATCAATGGTTTTGAAGGAGCGGGCATCGTTAAGGACAATAATGGCCACGCAGAATTTAGAATAGGCGAAAGAGTTGCGTTTGCTGATGTACCCTTTGCCAATGCAGATTTGGTCGCTGTTCCTCTTGACAACCTGATCCCGTTACCGGATGAAATAAGTTTTGAAACTGCTGCATCAATAATGTTACAAGGCTTAACAGCCCATTATTTAACATCCGACAGTCACACAATAAAAAAAGGGGAAACCGTACTCATCCATGCAGCAGCCGGAGGGGTGGGTCAATTGTTAATACAAGTGTGTAAAATATTAGGCGCAAAAGTGATTGGCTTGACATCTTCTGAAAACAAAAAACAAATTGCACTATCGTTAGGCG
>JAQUOA010000113.1:2965-8773 GCA_028749215.1 Bacteroidota bacterium | reverse complement strand
GCGCACTCTGCGGTGCAAAGAACAATGTATGTTTATGTACATCTGGAAAGTTACTTGTAGAGGTTTTGCTTTGCGATATACAATCGCACTTTTTCAGTCACCAAGTATCGAATAGATTCGCCGCGAAGGACTCGTTTGCGGATATCGGTTGAAGAGATGTCAATATGCGGAACAGTGGCAAAGCTGATCTTTGAAGATTTAATGTGAGGATTCAGTTTCGGTTGAAAATTCGGGCGGTTCATAACAACCAGCGTCGCCAGTTCAAGAATGCGCTCAGGGTCTTTCCATGTATGAAATGTATGATAATTATCCATCCCAATCATCAAATATAATTCGTGGTCCGGATGTTCTGAATGAAGGTATTCGAGCGTGCCAACGGTAAATGACGTGCCCCCCTTTTTTAATTCAACATCAAGGCACTCAATATTTTGATCCTCTTCAACGGTCAACCGCGTCATCTCGAACCGGTGGTGAGCGAGATGCTCCTCCCCTTCGTGCTTATGCGGAGAAATATAGGATGGGATAAAAATAATTCTATCCAGTTCCATCTCTTCGCGCACACGTTCGGCAACAATCAAGTGTCCGATGTGCGGAGGGTTAAATGTTCCGCCAAAGATTCCGAGTTTCATGAGAGTAATGATTGATAGACATGCATCGTTTCAGACGCGCACCGTTCCCAGGAATATTTCTTAACATTTTCAAAACCGCGCGTAATCAAATCTTTCCTTACTTGGGAATCTTCAATAACATTTTTTAATGCTTCAGATAATTCATCCGAGTTCTCCGGCTGAAACAATATCCCTGCATTGCCCATCACTTCCGGAATTGACGCAGCATTTGCGCCGATAACAGGGATTCCTGCTTTCATCGCTTCTAAAATTGAAAACCCAAAGCCTTCGTACCGTGATGGCAGAACATTTAAAGAAGCACATTGATAGGCGGCGATCAATTCTTTCTCGCTTATTCTTCCAAGGTTTTTAGTTGAGGTTGATATTTTATATTCATGAACGAGATTCATTAACTTTGCATTCGATTCGATATTGCCACCGACAAAAACCAAATCTACCGCATGGTGTAATCCGGATTGCGCAAACGCTTTTAGTAAAACCGGAATATTTTTATGTGGCTTAATATTCCCCACATACACAATGTACGGTTTTGTCAGTTTATATTTATTCAGAAACGATTTTTTTTCTATATCAGTAACATCCGTAGAATAATTATCAGAAACCCCGAGGTAAATCGTTTTAACTCTGTCTGGTGAGATTGCAAAATCCGTTAAAAGATCCTGCCGTGTAAATTCAGAATCGACCAGAATGATATCCGCCGAAGAACAGGCATGTTTCACCATCGATTTGGCGTACATTCTTTGAGCAAAAGTAAAATATTCCGGAAAGCGAATATGAATAAGATCATGAATCGTCACAACGCTTTTACACTTCAAGAAATATGGAAGCGTGTAATGCGGTACATGAAATAGATCGATCTTATGGTCAGTAATCTGGCGTGAGAACAAAAACAATTCTTGTAACGAATATTTCGAATACAAATTGGCAACAATGGTTCCTTGATGTTTCTGTCGAATCAGCGATTCATCGTTAGGCGAAACGAACAATGTCCTGGGATGGTTGTTCTGTTTATCATACACTGACAACAAATTTTGGATGTAGGTGCCGATTCCAAAATCAAAATATTTCCTGACATCAATTCCAATCATTGATTCATTCATCGAAAGATTAACCGGACAATTTCTTTAGCAGCACGTGAGTCTTCATTTTTCTTCACAAGAGTTTGAACACCGTATTTTATAAATAAATACGCTTTCAATAAAAATTGCTGGAGCAGGGTTTGATGTTTCACGTAATATAGCAATTGAGACTTTCGGTATTCAATTTGAATCTTTCCATTCACGCTATTACTTTTACTTCCGCCTCCAATATGGATGAGCGATGTCTTTGGATAATAAAGAATTTTATATCCCAGGTCGCCGATTCGTTTACACAAATCAATATCTTCAAAATACATAAAATATTGTTCATCAAACCCGCCTGCCTTCTCAAATGCATCGCGCCGCACAAACATTGCGGCAGCTGTCACCCAGTCAATTTGGCCGCTCGTACTATCTGAAAGAGGATTAAAATTTCTGCTTCCTGCTTGCTGCTTTCTGGTAGTATATTCATTTTTCAGTGACGGAAATTTACCATATGATAACTGAATTGATCCATCCGGATTTTTTAATTGCGGTGCAATAACGCCTATGGTTTGATCTTCTTTTAGCATCGAAACCATTTCGGGGAAAATATTACTTTCAATGATCGTATCGTTATTAAGGATAAATAAATAATCACCGTGAGACTGCTTCACCCCATAATTATTTGCACTGCCAAATCCTTTGTTTGAACCAAGCTTACAAACAGTAACATCTGGAAATTGTTTTTCAAGTAGCTCAACACTTCCATCAGTTGAATTATTATCTACCACGATGACTTCAAATGCTTCAGCCGAATGAAATCGAAATAATGATTCGATACACTGTTGAGTATAGTTCAAACCATTATAATTTACTATGATGATACTTATTAAATGAGTTTCACTTATTGAATTATTCAATCTCTATCCTTAAAGATCGCTAAACGAACTCTCTTACTAAAAAAATAGATTTCACACAGTCCTTTGCAGATCCAGACGGGTAACAACGTTAAACTGAAAGCGCAAAACTTCCATAGAGCACTTGATTGCTGCGGTGATAGATATTGGCGATAGAGTTGAGGATTATAGTATCCAATACTTCGTTGATAAATAAGTACTCGAAATTTTCTCCATGGTTCTTTGTAAGAAACTTTTAACTTAGTAGCCGCCGAAATATGCTTAAAGGACCATAACAATTTTGGCCATTTGAACATCCAAATATCAAAGTGCCGTGCTGACCATTGTGCGTTGCCGTATCGGATGGTGATATATGGTTCAGCAATGATTACTGCAGTTTCAGGTAGCGGTTCTTGAAAGATCACACCAACATGGATAAATTCCGTTCCGTAATATGATTTTCGATCGCGCGACAGCCAAATACTTCTGCGAATTACCACTGCACCAATAAATGAAAGATAATAATCGACATCAATAAAGAATCTTTCCATAGCATTGGAATCATATATTTTATCGGTATATAAAACGATTCGGCGTGCTTCTAAGACTGTAGAAAGATCTTGATTGCGCATCTCTGCATTAACAACTATCAAACTATGGTTCTTTTTGATCGCATTAAGTACTGCAGCAATAGCTCCGGGTTTGAAGAGATCATCATCTGTAAAAAGCCAGCACCACTCTCCGTGAGCAAGTTCGACTGTTGTATCGTAATCTTGATCAACGCCGCCTTTCACCGGCAACCGAACGTACCGCAGACGATTGGATTTCTTGAGGTAGTCCTGCATTACTTTTTCGGTGTTGTCCGTCGATGCACCATCGACAACGAGCAATTCAATTTCTTCCGTTAACTGCGGGATGATACTGTCCAGCGTTTCACCAATATAATCACCTCGGTTGTACGTGGCGATGCAGATAGAAAGAATTGGTTTTATCATGATGGTAATAACAATTTTATCCTATCCATGGACAGCATACTATAAATTTTTCTTCACCACAAAAGTTGCAAAAGTGTATTGATATTTTCCCAAATAAATAAAATCAGGATTGGGACAATCCCATTGTGGATTGTCTACCAGATTGCAATCTTTCATCAGCGGCAATAAACGATCTCTCAGATCATGTTGTGTATATAGCCTCGCATCAACATCCGGTTTAAGATCGCCTGGTTTCCATCCATCTTTATAATCACACGTAATCACCGCCACACCACCCGGTGCCAACAGATCAGAAATGCATGTAATAAATGATTCATCGTTCGGATCATGTTCAATCACCGATGTTGAAAAAATAATATCGTATGAATTTTTAACTGTAGTCGGTTTCGTAAAATATTCTTGCAAATAGTAGTTGATGGTTGGATCAATTTCCTCAACAGAATATCCCATTTTTATCAAACTCATTGAAGCCGTGTCTTCATAACTCCCGACACATAACAGTTTGGGTTTATCATATTGAGATAAAAATCGGTACACGGTATCAAAAACAAAAGCCTGCTGGACATTTGCTTCGGCAATTTTCTTCGACATTGTTAACGGGACAAGTTCTTTCAATTTTTCAACAGCAGGTGCATACAATTTCCGGGCAGAATTATCTAAAATACGATTGAAAGAAACATTCTTAGGAACTTGTATCGGCTGGTAATTCACCGACCTGTCGACATGCATGTCATCCTCAACAACTTTTTGTGAATTTCTCAACCAAGTAAATGAATGATCTGGGATGGATAAAAGCCTATTGTATTTTGATTGTAGGTTTCTGAATGTGCCCAATTTCTTTTTAGATGGGTTTTGTTGTTTCGCAAAAATTGAATTTAATATTCGATCATATTCCCACAAAAGATTAACAGCATTCCATTCATTATAGTGTTGTTGTAATGGACCAAATCCATTTTGAATAATTGTCTTCAGACTGTTTTTTGAGACACAGATTGATGGTTCTGTTTGAAACACATGCCTGAACATAACGGCATCCGAAACAGCGATAGGTCTTTGAACCGCCATGGCAATGTCAACAGCACTGGACAATCCTCTTCCACTGGTATCTTCATATAAGAATACATTGATAGTATTCTTTGCCAAGAATTCCAGCATCGCATTATTGTCCATGAAATCGTGTGTGACAATTAATTCTATTCCCGGTTTCTCAATCAAATTTTTGCAGTTTGCGGCAATTGTTCTTGCCCGACTACCATCCCTATCACCAAAATCAGCCGATGGGATATTAAATCTGATAACCGCCTCATCAAATTCCTTTTGAACTAATTGCACTATTTTTTCAAATCCCTTTTTAGGAGTGCCAAATCCAAAACTACCAATGACAGGTTTTGAGGGAAGAGGGAAATTATTTTTATACGAGGGTAGCAGTCTGCCTGTTTTATATACATGAGGGTTTAGCAATAATAGAGTAGGATCTGGTGCGATATAAAAGTCAAACAACAGGTTGGCTGCATTGGGCACACCAAACAAAAATTTCTTTTTATAATTAGTGGCTGTATCGGCAACATGTTGTGTTATTTCATGGATGATCCCAATTTGCGGAATTTGAATTGATGCAATATTATTTTTGTGAATCTTGGGAGTAATTTTTGTCAGCACCCATGGCATTACAGATGCATAATAATTATAAATAATAGCATCAGGAGCGTTCTTCTCAATTGCCGTTTTTAACTCATCTAACGATGAACATTCAATCCGTATGAATTGGTATTTCTTTGAAAGCTGTAAAACATCGGTAACATTTTTGCCAAACTCATAAACACCGCACTGTGCCTTTTTATGAGAAACAAAAAGAATTTTTTTAATCATTGTAATACCTTTGTCATCAAAAATTTCCGTAATCTTTTTAATCAATTAAAATGCAGTTTTATTCTTAAAAATCGGTCAATTAGAATTGACCGTATTGTTGGAACAGAAACTACTGTTATTGCTACTGTTATTACAGAAATGGAAATGATTTGGAGTACCATCATGGGCTGAGATACTGAATCATTTAAAAGCAATCGTCCAACGCCAGCAAAAGATAGTGCTGTCAAAATCGGAACACTAATATCATTCCAATACCAACGCCACATTTCATCCCGCAATATTTTCTTATGCATTACTGGAATTTCAAAGAACACGTATCCGATATTTAAGATTAGCCATGCACTCGCCGCTCCAACAG
>JAQUOA010000113.1:0-2865 GCA_028749215.1 Bacteroidota bacterium | reverse complement strand
GGAACACTAATATCATTCCAATACCAACGCCACATTTCATCCCGCAATATTTTCTTATGCATTACTGGAATTTCAAAGAACACGTATCCGATATTTAAGATTAGCCATGCACTCGCCGCTCCAACAGCGCCAAAGTGTATTGTCAAAAATATAATGAGAGGAACTAAAATGATCACGGCAATAATATTCTTTCCAACTGATAATTTTGTCCAGCCAAATGCCAGTTGCAATGCGTACGGAGGATTCATCAGTCCGCTCAATGCTGTTCCACAAATCATGATACTTACGATGAGATGAGTTTTTTCTGCAGTTACAGGATTCTGTGTCCAGAGAAAAATAATTTCGTAGGAAAATAATGCAATAACAATCGCAATTGGCAGGACTAACACTGCAATAAATTGGCAGCTTTTATGGTAGAGAAGCTTCAATTCTTCGAGATTGTTGATAGAAACTAATTGAGTGAATCTTGGGTAAATGCTGAAAAAAAATGGCGTGAAAAGACGTCCAAGGCTCATCGCCACCAAACTTGCAAGTGAATAGTAACCAAACATCTCTAACGACAGCACCCGGCTGAGTATTATCTTATCCATTTGTGTGAGAATGACGGCCAGAATAGAAATCCCACTCATCCCTGCAGTGAATCTCCAAATTCCTTTAAGAAGCTGCTTTTGAAAAACAGCCTTACGCTCACTGGCAGGAAGACTGCGCCACAGAAAGATTGCAAATAAAAATGCATTGAGTACGCTAATTCCAAATTGCCATAATAAAAAAGCTTGTATCGTTGGAGAGACCAGCCAAAGAATAAAGAGAGCACCGGCACCTCGGAGTGTTCCGATGCAAACATTAATGCCATTGAGAAGTACTTGCTTCTGCAGCCCCATTAACCCGCCCGAGTAAAAACCGATAGGCATTTGAAAAACTGTAATAAAGCCCATGATCATTAGCGCCTGTTCGATGGTTTTGGTGGACAACGCTCCTGCTTTAATCCAGTACTGTGCAATGAACGGCGATAGTGAAACGATCACAACTCCGACAAATACTGCAATGCCCCAGTAAATTGTTTCCAGCGTGCGGACAAGGTTACGTCTTTCTTGTTCCATGTTTGGCAAAACAGAAAGTCTTGCCATTTCTCGCGTTAAAGTACTTCCCAGCCCTACATCTAAAAGTCCAAAAATAACCTGAAGCGTGGCGAAGATTCCGATTAAACCATACGATTCTATTCCAATAAATTTTATATACAGGGGAATAAAAATCAAACCCATGAGAGCTTGCCAGAATGTTCCGGCAAAATTGGCGACTATATTTTTTTTAAGAGGATTCGAAGAAAGTTGGGCAGATTTTGAATTTTCATCTATCATGTATGTTTCACTTACTCTCTTTACTGTCCATCATAATGTCCGCAAGCTGATGAAAATTAACTTTTTGTTTCCATCCTAAACTTTTTAGCACTAAAGGATTGCTGACAAGTATATCAAAATCTGGAACAAAATTATCTTTCAGAATGACGTACTCTTTCCAATCTTTATTAATTTTACTAAAGCAATTTTCAATCCATTCTTTAATACTGTGCGCCTCACCACAACCAATCACTGCCTCGTGAATTTTATCTTGCTTCACTAAAATCCAAATCGCTTCAACCACATCGAGCGCATAATTAAATTCTTTTCTGACATCAATGTTCCCTACTTCTAATTTTTCTTTACTCCCTGACTGTATCCGCTTTACCGTCTGAACAATTTTCTGACTCATGTGCTGCTCAGATCTCAAAGGACTGTCATGGTGAAAGAAATATCCGACATAGGTTTGAAGACCAAACGTGTTTCGAAAATATCGGGCAGCATACACTGATTGAATTCGAGATACAGAATAGGGGCTCGATGCTTCAAACGGTGCATGTTCATCAATTGGATATCCATTGTTCTTGAACTGCAGCGCACTTCCTGAAATAAATATTTTTGAGTCGGGACTGTGAAGTCTTGCGGATTCGAGGATGTTGAGAGTGCCGGTGCAAATGGTTTGATGATTTTCAAATAGAGCAGAGTGTCTGACCGTAGAGAGTGCTGCAAAATTAAAAATATATCGAGGCTGCTTTTTTTTTATCTGTTCTTCAACAAAGCCATAATCGCAAATGTTGCCAATGATATTTTCACCTGACCTTGATATGCAATCGACTTTCTTTCCTTCTTTTTCTAATAATGCCTTTAAATACCTGCCATCCTGACCGTTTGAACCAAATATCATTGCATCGATGCGATTCTGCATTTAAAATTCTTTCTAAACAATTTCAATTTCGGGTAAAGGGAAAATAAATTTTCCACCTTGCGCCAAGTAATCTTTTTCACGGAGCAAGATGCTATCCTTAAAATGCCACGGCAAGACGAAAAAATAATCCGGTTTCATCGCTTTCGCTTCTGCTTCGGATATAATCGGTATACGAGTACCGGGGGTGAACGCACCGAATTTGTCTTGATTCACTTCTGCTATATAGGGAATGTGCTTACTAGTCAATCCACAGAATTGCAATAAAACATTTCCCTTCGTACTAGCTCCATACCCGATTATTTTTTTCCCATCGGCAACGAGTGATTCTATTAAGTTAGTTAAGTTCTTTCTATGCCTGAATACCCTTTCTTCAAACTCACGGTACGGTTTGGGGTTGTCTAGTCCCATGTCGTCTTCTTGTTTTAACAACCACTCGATGATCGGTTTGTTGGAAACGTACTGTGCATTTTTTTTACAGGCCGTAACGGCAAAACTTCCGCCGTTAATTGAATTCATTTGAACATCAATGACTTTCATTCCGCATTTCTCTAAAATGCTTTTAACAACTTTAAGAGAGTAGAATTCCAAATGTTCATGACAAAT
>JAQUOA010000112.1:7511-8879 GCA_028749215.1 Bacteroidota bacterium | reverse complement strand
CAGGATAAGAAGGGCGAACCGCGGAGTGTTGCGGATGTCGCAGAAAAATTTCAACTTTCAGCAAACGGGATCGGCGATTCGACAAATTTTTCAGGCGGATGGTATCCCAAGCAGCGAATGACGAGAGAAGAAGCGCTGCGAGCCTTTACTCAGTGGGCAGCCTACAGCGAGTTTGCTGAAAATCAAAAAGGAAGTATTGAAGAAGGAAAATTTGCTGATATTGTCATTCTTTCTAAAGATATTATGAGTGTTGAGCCGAAAGAAATTTTGACCACCGAAGTTGAAATGACTATTGTTGATGGGAAAATCCGTTACCAAAAAAATCTGCATCGCTAAACGCGGGGGGAGGCAGCCATGTATGAAACCTTATTGAATGAAACCGAAAAATTTCTTGAGAAGAGAAAAGAGAAACAACTTCCCGTTCTTGAAGTATGGGACGCCATGGTTGAAACGGCAGAGCGGTTGAAATTTGAAATGCCGGAGAGCATCGGCGATTTTGAATGTTTGGTCGAAGCCGACAAACGTTTTGCCTTCATCAATAATAAAATGAATGAAGAAGTTGCCGAACTCGATGCCGGTGAAGAAGAAGGCGAATATGAAGTCGGTGAGGATTATTTTGAAGTGGAGGAGATGGAAAAGATCGGATTCAACCAAAACCAAATGCTTGCCTTGAAGAAAAATGTAAAAAAATCTTCGCAGGATGAAGATGATACGCCAAGTTTTGCTCCGCGTTTAGGGACGGAAAAAAACCATGTAAAGAAGAACGCCGTGAAATCCGCTGCGTCATCGAAGCACAAGGTGGCCCAGAAGAAAAAACAGAACACAAAAAGGAAGAAGTAATTATTGACCGTCGATGCCACTGCAAAAAAAGTTTGGACAATTCTCGACCTCATCAACTGGGGAACCAATTATTTTACGGAAAAAGGATTTGATGAAGCACGGCTTTCCGTTGAACTGTTGATTGCTCACGTACTGAAACTTCAACGCATCCAACTCTACACAAATTTTGATAAACCTCTTGCCGATGAAGAACTCACGGCATTGAAAGAATTAATCAAGCGACGCTTACAGCACGAACCCTTGCAGTACATTACCGGTGAAACGGAATTTATGGGATTAAAATTTTCCGTTGACCCGCGTGTGCTCATTCCCAGGCCCGAAACCGAACTGTTGGTTGAACAAGTTATTGAAAGAACACGTAATACATTTGGCGGCGTGGAAACAGTTCGCATTCTTGATGTTGGCAGCGGCAGCGGATGTATCGCCGTGAGTTTGGCAAAATTAATTTCTAATGTTCACGTTACCGCAATAGACATTAGTAAAGATGCGCTGGAAGTTGCAAAAGCAAATGCTGAAAGAAATGGTGTG
>JAQUOA010000112.1:0-7411 GCA_028749215.1 Bacteroidota bacterium | reverse complement strand
GGTCCGGTGACAATCATTATAGAATCAAGAGAAAAATAAAACAAAACGTTTGAAGTTAAACACATAACTTTCTTGTATGAGCTTTTATTTCATCTTTTGGGATGGAGTCGGATACGGGAAGAAAAATCCCAAAGTAAATCCATTTTTTGCGGCAAAACTTCCAACGTTTCAAAATTTTTTTCAAGGCAACCTTCCATCTCTTTCATTTAAAAAATTTTCATCAGATGTAGTCTCCCTTTCGCCTGTCAATACTACGCTTGGCGTTGCTGGCTTACCGCAAAGCGGAACCGGACAAACCGCGATTATGACCGGCGTGAATGCATCAAAATTTATCGGAAAACATTTTGGCCCCCATCCGTACTCAACGCTTGTTCCACTCATTAAAGAAAAAAATCTTTTCACACGCGTGCAACAGTTGAACAAATCATTTTTCTTCGCCAATGGGTACCCAAAACGGTACTTCGATTATATTTTTGGGCCGAGAGGAAAAGTGCCGACAATTGCTCTATCCTATCTTTCGACCGGAAAAGAGTTAAATACACACCTTCACATTAAAGAGGGGAGGGCAATTTCGGCGGATATTTCTGGAACTCGTTGGAAAGAACTTGGCCACCCTGAAATTGATGCAATGAATCCGATTGACGCGGGAAAATCATTTTATACCTTGGGGAAGAACACCGACTTGATTTTTTTTGAGTACTTCGTTCCTGATTTTGCCGGACATAAACGCGACATGCCAATGGCTGTCGAAACCTTGGAACGGATGGATGGATTTCTTCAAGGGATCCTTCAAAATTTCGATTATCAAAACGATGTCGTGCTAATGATCAGCGACCATGGAAACGTGGAAGACCTTTCGGTAAAAACTCACACACGCAATCCTGTTCCGCTTATTGTCATTGGAAAAGATCATCGCTATTTTTCGTCACACATTAAACGTTTGACGGACGTAACACCAACAGTCATTTCATTCTTCGCTAAACTATAATGACAAAAAATAAACCTGCACTCTTTGCAGCGTTTGCCATCATTACCGGAATTATGTGCGCGAAGTATTTTCCGGTGTCGTGGATGGTATGGGGTGTGTCGGCTGTTGTAATCAGTGCAGCAATAGCAGTTGAATATTACAGAAAACGAAATCCATCAACAACTGAACCACACCTTTCCATTTTAGTAACAATCCTGCTTGCCTTTTCTGCCGCAACATCTTTCACCGCCGATCAACAACTGCGCAGCATTGGACACATTAAAAATTATCTTGATACGTCTGACTCTCTGACCATCGTCTGCAAGATTAGTGATCAACCGAAAATGAAAGAGGGAAGGACGAAAGCATTGGTAGAAGTGCTTTCGATCTCAAATGAGTATGATTCGGTTGCTGTTGAAGGGAAAGCGTATCTTACGGTAACACGCAACAGGCGGATCAATGAATCGTTGAAAGTGTTACAGTATGGATCTATCGTCACTTGTAAATCCCTTATGGTTTCACCAATCGAATCTCGTAATCCGGGAGAGTTTAATTATAAGCAATACCTTGAGCTCAATAACATTTACGCGACAATCAATGTCTATGGTTATTCAAATGTCATTGTATCAAAAGAACGACAGACAAATTTCTTTTTTGAAAAAATTATCTTCCCGTCAAAAGATTTTATTACCGAAACTATTACGACTGTGATGAAGGGAGACGAAGCTAATTTCCTCATCGGTTTGCTTCTGGGAGATCGGACTGATATATCGGAAGAAATTAAAAATGCTTTTATGAATACCGGAACTATTCATGTCCTGGCGGTTTCCGGTTCGCACGTGGTGCTAGTTGTTGCCATCATCTTTACTGTTTTTGGACTGCTTCGATTTCCGCGAAGAGTAAAAATTCTGTGCACGATTCTTGCCATTATTTATTACACATATCTTACCGGCGCGACACCGTCTGTTGTTCGTGCGTCACTCATGACGTGCGTAGTCTTACTCGGAAAATTTTTTGAAGAACGCGTCAACGTCTACAACGCACTTGGTGTCTCCGCAATAATTTTACTGCTAATTGATCCAAAGCAGTTGTTTGATGTCGGGTTTCAACTTTCATTCTCCGCGGTGTTTTCCATCGTTTATTTTTATCCCAAACTCAATGCCCTCATTCCCAAAATACCCGAACGGCTTGAAGAATTGAAACTCCTCAAATGGGTATGGCAGGCGTTTGCGGTATCGCTTGCCGCACAAATCGGGACAATTCCGTTTACGGCATTCTATTTCGGGAAAGTGTCGCTTGTCTCATTCTTTGCAAATCTTATTGTTGTCCCGTTGGTTGGAATTATTGTTACGATTGGATTGAGCGGTGCGTTACTGGGAGTCGTATCCTTGTTTGCTGCGTCATGTTTCAGTGAAGTGAACAATGTGCTGGCGTGGTTCACGTTGGCCGCTGTTCGGATGGCGGAACAGGCACCGTTCGCAACGGTGAACACTGCTCTCTTTGGATTGAAGGAAACAATTTTTTATTCGGCAGTCATCGGATTCATTTTTAATTTCAGCAACCGGAACATTCAAAAACGGATTTTATTCGCAACAATCGGCGCGGCTATCATTTTTCTTTTTGTTTCAATTTTCAATCAGCAGGATAATCATCTGCGTGTGACATTTCTCGACGTTGGTCAAGGAGATGCGGCAGTCGTTCAATTTCCTACAGGTGAAACAATTGTTGTGGACGGCGGGCCAATTACTGCCGGATTTAATGCGGGAGAAAAAAATATTATTCCATTTTTGATTCGGAGCGGCATTCCAAAAATTGATGCAATTATAACCACACATCCTGATGCAGACCATCTTGGTGGTGTGCCGTATCTTTTAAAACATTATACCGTTGATGAGGTCATTGATCAAACTCAGAAAGCAAATTCAAAATTATTTTTTGAATATGACTCATTGAAGCAAATAAAGAGAACGAGTACGGTAATGGTAGGCACGGAAGCATTAAAAATTCCAAACGCCAGGCTCTATGTGTTGCATCCTACAAAACAATTTATTGATACTGATTCCACAGATGGTTATCATGATCTTAATGATGCTTCAATCGTTATTAAATTAGTCTACGGGAAAACATCATTTCTATTTACCGGCGACGCCGAAATTCCTGCCGAAGAACAGATGACGCGCGTCTATGGAGAATTTCTGCAGAGCGATGTCATCAAGGCGGGACATCACGGTTCAATGTCCAGTAGCTCCGAAGAATTTATTTCAGCCATTAAACCAACGGATGTTGTAATATCGGTGGGAAAATTCAATAAATTTAAGCATCCATCCAAAATTGTTCTGGAAAGATATAAAAAACTGAATACCGCTATTCATCGCACGGACATGGAAGGTGCGATTGTCTTTGAGTCAGACGGTACTACGATCACCAAGAAAAAATGGCGCGGAGAATGACGTTAGAAGGAAAAGCAAAAATTATTTCTACGGTAATCGTCGTCATTTGCTTAGCAATAACCGCCGTGCTGTATTTCGTGTTTCATATTGTCTTCATCTTCCTTATTTTTATGCCGCCGGTCATATATTACTTTCTTAAAAAAACGAGCACAGAATGGCAACCAAGAAAATAGTTCAAACGGATTCGGGAATTCCAATTAAGGAATTTTATTTGCCATCAGATGTGACATCATCGGAGCCGTTGGGTGAGCCGGGAGCGTATCCATTCACGCGAGGCGTCTATCCATCGATGTATCGTTCGCGATTATGGACAATGCGTCAGTATGCGGGATTTGGAACAGCAAAGCAGTCCAATCAGCGGTATCAATATCTTTTGTCCCAAGGAACAACCGGTTTGTCCGTTGCATTCGATCTCCCGACGCAAATGGGATTCGATTCGGATCATGCCATGAGTGAAGGTGAAGTGGGAAAAGTGGGTGTGGCGATTGATACACTTGCCGATATGGAAACATTGTTTGACGGCATTGAACTGCAAAAAATTACCACCTCCATGACGATTAATGCAACGGCGGCAATTTTACTTTGCATGTACGTTGCACTTGCCAAGAAGCAGCACGCTGATTTGAAAAAAATTTCCGGAACGATTCAGAACGATATCTTAAAGGAATACATTGCGCGAGGGACATATATTTATCCTCCGCAGCAATCGATGAGATTAGTGACCGATACATTTGTGTGGTGCAGCGAAAATCTTCCGAATTGGAATACGATTTCAATCAGCGGATACCACATACGCGAAGCAGGTTCAACAGCAGTGCAGGAGCTTGCGTTCACACTGGCAAATGCAAAAGAATATGTGCACGCAGCGATCTCTGCAGGGTTGCCTGTGGATTCTTTTGCGCCGCGTCTTTCGTTTTTCTTCAATGCTCATAATAATTTTTTTGAAGAGGTGGCAAAGTTCAGGGCTGCCCGCCGTTTGTGGGCGACGATTATGAAAGAAGAATTTGGTGCACAAAATCCGGATTCGATGAGACTCCGTTTTCACGCGCAAACGGGCGGCTCAACTCTTGCAGCGCAACAAATTGATACAAATGTTCCGCGCGTAACGCTGCAAGCCCTTGCCGCTGTATTGGGAGGATGTCAATCGTTGCATACAAACGCCAAAGATGAGGCGCTCGCTCTTCCAACGGAAGAATCTGCTCGTTTGGCTTTACGAACTCAACAGGTCATTGCATTTGAGTCGGGAGTTACAGACACTGTTGATCCGATGGCCGGCTCATTTTATGTTGAATCGTTAACGAGCGATATTGAACAACGTGCAAAAGAATATCTTGCAAAGATTGATGCGATGGGCGGTTCGGTAAAAGCCATTGAACAAAATTTCTTTCAATTGGAAATTGCCGACAGTGCCTACAAGTACCAGCGGGCAATTGATGAAAAAGAAAAAATAATTGTCGGGGTCAATGCATATACGGTGTCCGAATCAGCTACTGAAGGGTTATTGAAAGTGGACGAATCAATTCGCGAAGAACAGATTACACGATTGAAGAATATTAAAAGCAGACGAGATAATAAAACTGTGACTTCCTCATTGACGGCGTTAAAGAAAGCAGCGCAAGGAAAAGAAAATCTTCTTCCATCCATGTTGCACTCTGTGGAAGCATACGCTTCGATTGGAGAAATTTCGGATGCATTGAGAAGTGTGTGGGGATTGTATGAGTAATAGCAAAGGACAAAAAATTGAACTTACGAAAGCAAAGCTTTCTGCGATCAAACAACTTTTGCAAAAAAAATATCGAGAGGAAGAAGGAAAATTTTTGCTGGAGGGTTGGAAAACGGTAGAGGAAGCATTGAATGCGAACGTAGAAATTGACACGGTTGTGTACGACGAACAGAAAGTGCCGAATAAACAAATCATCCCCCGGCTGCACAAAGCGTCAAAAGAAATGTTTACAGCAAAAGCGAAAGAAATTGACGCGCTTTCAGATGCCGTGACATCCCAAGGAATTATTGCCGTGCTTCCAAAATTGTCGGCGATGCATCGGCTTGCTGAAATTATGAAAAGTCAGTCGGCGGTAGTCGTTGCTGTTGAATCGATCAATGATCCGGGAAATCTCGGAACGATTATTCGCACGTGCGATTGGTTTGGAGCGGATGCGCTGGTTATTAGTAAAAATTCCGTCGAGTTGTATAATCCAAAAGTAGTCCGGGCGACGATGGGATCGCTATTCCATCTGCCAATTATTGATGATACCGATTTGATCGCATTTCTCAAAAAGTGCCGCAATGAAGGTTTCGCAATTTATTCTACAGCACTTGCCAATAGCGACGATATTCGAAAAGTTGTATGGGATAAAAAATCTGTGGTTGTCATTGGAAGCGAATCGCACGGTGTGTCATCTGAAATTATTCAATTGGCAGACCATCGCATTATGATTCCCAAATACGGCAAAGCTGAATCATTGAACGCCGCTATGGCATGCGGAATTGTGCTTTCACAAATCAAACTTCGACAATGATTACCGATATTCAAGGAATAAAAGTTGGGCATTACACCGATGAAGTGAACATCACCGGCTGCACGGTTATTTTGTGTCCGACGAACACAGTGGCAAGCTGCGATGTGCGTGGTTCATCTCCCGGTTCGCGAGAACTTGCGCTGCTAGCTCCCGACAAACAAATGCAGGAAGTGCACGCCATACTTCTTTCAGGCGGAAGTGCGTTTGGTCTTGGTGCGGCAAACGGTGTGATGAAATATTTAGTAGAGAAAAATATCGGCTATAAAACACCATGGGCAATTGTGCCGATTGTTCCTTCGGCAATTATTTTCGATTTAAATATCGGAAGCTCGACGGTGTTTCCGACAGAAAATAATGCTTATGAAGCCTGCACGAAAGCTTCACAAAAAGTAGAACAGGGAAGTGTTGGGGCAGGAACCGGTGCTGTTGTCGGGAAATGGAATGGATTTGAATCTGCCATGAAAGGTGGAATCGGAACTGCGTCAATGAAGAATGGAAATTTAGTCGTGGGCGCTCTTGCCGTTGTGAATGCTGTCGGCGATGTGGTCGGGAAAGATGGAGTGACAATTTCAGGTGCAAGACATAACGGAAAATTTTTTACTTCTCAAGAGCGTCTTACTCGTTTCAACAATGAGCGTCTGTTAACCCGGAACACGAATACAACACTGGTTGTCGTTGCATCAAATGCAAAATTGAATAAAGTAGATACCAATCGCGTTGCTCAGCGCGCACATGATGGAATGGCGCGGGCAATAGTTCCTTCGCATACGACATTTGACGGTGACGTTACCTTTGCGCTTTCGACGGGCGAAGTGACCGCTCCAATTGATCTTGTTGCAGAAATGGGGGCGCAGGTGACAGTGGAAGCTATTCGAAATGCCGTGAGATTTGCCAAAAGTTTAGGTGGAGTGTCGGGGCTAGTAAGTTAACAGCCTTATCAAATAATTCATTAGTTTTTAATTTTCATTTTAAAATATTTCTGTGAAAAAACCAAACCGAGTCGTGAGTGTATCACGTGCTCTTTCTAAATTAGGATTTTGTTCCCGAAGCCAGGCGGAGAAACTTGTCGGTGAAGGAAAAGTCTCGGTCAATAAAAAGGTTGTTACGTCACCATCATTTCGAATTGATCCTGCATTTGACACAATTTTCGTTGCGGGAGAAATGATCGAGAAAGAAAAAGAGTTTGTCTATTTACTTATGAACAAACCTCTTAATGTGGTGACCACACGAAGCGATGAGCGCGGACGAAAAACAGTCTATGATTTTATTTCCCGCCAGCAAAGTTTTGTTTTTCCGATAGGAAGACTGGATAAAGATACCACCGGTGCTTTGTTAATGACAAATGATTCGCAGCTCGGAGAGAAGTTGACGAACCCGGATTCAAAATTTCCAAAGACGTACGAAGTGGTTTGTGAAGGAACCTTAAACAGGGAGCTGATGCATCACTTGAGCGATGGAGTACTGTTAGACGACGG
>JAQUOA010000111.1 GCA_028749215.1 Bacteroidota bacterium | reverse complement strand
AACTGTTTTGTTATTTGGAACTAAAATTTTTGTTTAATCTTTGTTTCTTAAATCTTCGATAAAATCATGGTCTTCAAGGTTTTGAAGTATAAGTAGTATGATTTTGAGTGTCAAGGAATATAAAATACATCCCCTTGAGGCCATTTAAATTTAACAGTGTAATTGATTAATATTCTCTTGCTATCAAAGGTTTGAGTAATTTTTTTCCAAATATTAATTTTAACTCTAATCCGTATACAACAGAAAAAATGTTGAAATCTATGATTAATTATGCAAATATTTTCAACAACTTTTATTTTTTATTGTCAGTTACTTCTTTGTTGCTGGATTGAGGATAAAGAAAAATTGCATTTGACAGTCAGTTACACGAATGTCCCTAAATACACACGGAAAGGATAGGCAGCTCATTGAGTGGATGTATGAGAGATAAAGTCGAACTAAGTGTCGTTATCCCCGTGTATCAAGCTGAGGCATGTCTTCAAGAACTTTATAAACGCCTTACCGAATCGCTGCGTAGAATTGGCCATGATTATGAAATCATCCTTGTGGAAGATTGCAGCAGAGATAATTCGTGGAACATTATAGAAGCAATATGCAATCGTGATTCCAAGGTTAAGGGAATAAAGCTCAGCCGTAATTTCGGACAGCACTTTGCCATTACTGCTGGGCTCAATTATGTAAAAGGAGAATGGACAATAGTGATGGATTGTGATTTGCAGGATCGTCCTGACGAAATACCGAATCTTTACAGAAAAGCCCAGGAAGGTCTGGATATTGTATATGCAAGAAGAGTTGAGCGACAGGATAAATTATTCAAACGTCTTTCTTCTAAGGTTTTTCATTTAATTTACGATTATTTGAGTGGATTAAAAACTGATCCGAATATCGCCAATTTTGGTATTTATCACCATAAAGTAATATGTGAATACAATCGAATGAAAGAAGTTGCTCGTTCTTTTCCTTCGTTGGTTAACTATTTAGGTTTTAAAACCTGTGTCATTGATGTCCGTCATTCCGAACGTTTCGAGGGGAAAAGCTCTTATTCGTTAAATAAGTTAATAAAATTGAGCACTGATGTAATTTTGTCAAACAGCAACAAACCTCTTAAACTTACCGTTAAGTTAGGTTTTTTCATTTCCCTGTTATCTTTTTTGTTAGCTTTGTACAACGTTTTTGCCCGTTTTGCAGGAATTATTAAATTGGAGGGATTTACAACAACCATTTTTTCCATTTGGTTCGTTGGAGGATTGATATTGCTTGTATTGGGTATCGTTGGTCTATACATTAGTAAGATATTCGATCAAGTAAAAGAAAGACAACTGTTTATAATTTCAAATGAAATTAATGTTGAAAAATGAAAATTACGGATGCCTATTGGGAAAAAAGAAACCTCGGAATAACCTGCACAGAAATAATCATAGAAAATGGGGATCAACTATCTCATTTAGAAGAGATTAATGATGTTCTGGAATGCGTGGAATATGTGGTTGTAAAAGTTCCAGTTGCCAGATTTGAAATGAATAATTATTTGACTCAAAAAAGATTTGTATTTATTGAAGGAAGTATTAACTTATATTTAGATCTGAAAGACGCGGTACTGACAACCTTGCAACAAAGGTTGAATGGTGTTGTTACTTATGCTGAAATGGATGAGGTTGATCTAAGTCAGCTCTATTATGAAATTGAGCGGGGAATGTTTAAATCAAACCGAATATTGTTAGATGACTTCTTTACGGAAAAACAAGCAGCGGCACGTTACATAAACTGGATAAAAGATGAGTTAGCTAAATCAACTCAAGCTTATAAAATGGTGTATAAAGACGACCCTATAGGATTCTTTACATTTAGAGAAGTAGAGAAAAATATTTTTTACCCTTTTTTAGCGGGAATGTATAAAAAGTATGCAAGTTCGGGACTTGGATTTGAAACCGTACGCAAACCAATAGAAGAGGCAATAAAGCGTGGTGGACATACAATCCATACCTATATTTCGACCAACAATACGGCAGTATTTCGGGTTCATATTCAACAAGGGTTTTCTGTACACGAAATGCAATACGTATTTGTCAAACACAATAAATAATTATAGCAGAATGAGTAATTTAATAAAATACAACGAGGCGTTTATTAGTAGTTTTCAAATTACTGAGGATCAACTGGCAAACCTAACGTATCAGTCAGTGCAAGGTTGGGACTCGGTGGGACACATGGCCCTCATTGCAGCGTTGGAAGAAAGTTTTGATATCATGATGGATACTGATGATATTGTAGATTTTTCATCTTATGAAAAGGGTAAAGCAATTTTAAAGAAGTACAATGTTACCATTTAAGTTATTGCAAAATAAAACAGTCCTTATAACAGGCAGCAATCGTGGTATTGGAAAGGTTGCTGTTGAAGTATTTGCAATGAACGGGGCATCTATTTGGGCTTGCGCACGGAAAGAAACACCAGAAATTGAATATTTTTTAAACAATATAGCCGCTAAATATGGTGTAAACGTCAGGAAGCTGTATTTTGACTTGACAAATGAAATTGAAATAAGGGAATCGCTTAAAACGCTTGTTACCGAAAAATGTAAAATAGATGTTCTGGTAAACAATGCCGGTATTGCTCATGGTGGTTTTTTACAAATGACTCCTATAAGCAAAATTAAAGAAGTATTTGAAATTAACTTTTTCTCTCAACTCTTGATTATTCAATACGTTTCTAAATTAATGATGAAACAAAAAAGCGGCAGCATTGTTAATATGGCATCAATTGTCGGTTTAGATGGTTATCCTGGATACACGGCCTATGGATCGAGTAAAGCAGCATTGATATATGCGACAAAAACTTTAGCCAGAGAACTTGCTCCATATAATGTTAGAATAAATGCCATTGCTCCAGGATTGACAGAAACAGATATGGCAATGCAAATGGAGGGAAAAGCAAAAGACAAAATGGTGAACGATAGTGCAATGAAGCGATTAGCAAAACCAGAAGAAATTGCCAATATGGCTCTATTCCTAGCCTCTGACTTGTCATCGTTCGTCAATGGACAGGTGATGAGGGTCGACGGCGGAATGTAACCTGGATTCAGACATGAATAAAAAAAAAGAATTACAGATTAATTCGCTTGCTGCAAAGCTGCGTAACAAATCATTAAAAATGGCTTTCAAAGCCGGAAAACATGGTGCACATCTGGGAGGTGGACTATCCTTGGTTGAAGTGTTTGCTACTTTATATGGTGGAGTTATTTCTATTGATGCAAATAATCCAACTGAAGAAAACCATGATCGAGTTATTGTTAGCAAAGGACATTGTGTACTTTCTTACTTTTCAGTTTTGAATGAATTTGGGTTTTTGAACGATGAAGAATTAGCCAGCTTTGAAACAAACGGATCCATGTTGCATGGTCATTCCACGCGCGATGTGAAAAGAGGTATCGAGTTTTCTGGCGGGAGTTTAGGTTTAGGGTTAAGTTATGCTATTGGCGTTGCTTTAGCCGGCAAATTAAACAATCGTTCATACCGGGTATATGCCATCATAGGCGATGGTGAATGTAATGAAGGTATTATATGGGAAGCATTTATGTCGGCTGCGCATTTTAATCTTGATAATTTGACAGTGATTATCGATCATAACAAACTTCAGTACGACGGAGATGTTACAAAAATCATGAATATGGGAAATCTAAAAGCTAAATTAAACGCTTTTGGGTTTTACACAATAGAAGTGGATGGTCACAACATTTGCCAACTAATTGAAGCATTCCAAAATAGAATTTCTGGTAAACCCCATGCAATAGTAGCTCATACGGTGAAAGGCAAAGGCGTATCATTTATGGAAAATAAGAAAGAATGGCATCACGCTGTTCTTTCCAGCGAGCAGTTCAATCTTGCAATTTCAGAACAGTAAATTAAAAATAATAGGGAGTATTTTGCTTACATTCAATTCAACAAACTTTAGAATATGGTCAAAACTTGGGCAACGAGGTTCCTTTTTCGGTATTGCAGTTTTTGAAGTTGTTGAACAGTTTCATAATGTTATGATTCTCACTGCCGATCTGGCTTATCTTTCGGGATTAGAAAGATTTATAAACAAACACCCCGACAAATTCTTGAACATTGGTATAGCTGAGCAAAACATGCTTGGCATAAGTAGTGGATTAGCCCAAGAAGGGAAGATAGTATTTGCAACTACTTATGCATCATTTATATGTATGCGCAGTTGTGAACAATTGCGCCACTACCTGGGTTACATGAAAAGTAATGTAAAAATTGTTGGCACAGGTGCCGGGTTGGCAATGACATTTTCGGGTAATACTCATTATGCCATAGAAGACTTAGCTATTGTCAGAGCAATCCCTAACATAACCATTTTGTCTCCAGCCGATGCCACCGAGGCTGTCAAAGTAGCATTGGCAGCAGCGGAATTCAATGGACCGGTTTACATTCGTTTGACTGGTGGATTGAATAATCCGATCGTATATAAAGAAGATTATAACTTTGAAATAGGCAAAGCAATAACTATTACCACCGAAGGTGATATTACTATTTTTGCCACTGGAACAATGGTTCATAATTCGTTGGAAGCAGCAAAAATCCTTAAAGAAAAAGGAATGCAAGCGCGTGTTGTAAACATACATACAATTAAACCTATTGATACAGACAGCATCGATTATGCAAATGAATGCTCGAAATTGCTGGTTTCCATAGAAGAACACAGTACAATAGGCGGTCTAGGTGGCACAATAGCAGAGTTTCTTAGTTCTCAGCCTAATCATACACCCCTGTTACGACTTGGTATTGCCGATCAATTCCGTCATGCTGGTGATTATAATTATTTGCTGGAGCAAAATAGATTGTTGCCTGAGCAAATTGCCCAAGATATTGAAAAGAAGTATGTCACTCTAAATAATAGAGAACCCGGCACATTATGTTGATCAACAATTTCCTTTCTCCCAAAGATTCTATAGCCGCAATAACTTACGAAGGCGAACGCGTTAGTTATAACGATTTAGTTTCTTTTGCCTCGACCTTGTACAATAAAATTAATCACCGGTGTTTAATTTTTTGTATGTGTCAAAACTCCATCGACTCTCTTGGCGGGTATGTTTCTTTTTTAACAAATAAAGTGGTGCCATTACTGCTTGATGCGTCAATGGATATTACCCTGTTACGAGACTTAATAAACCTATATAAACCGGAATATCTTTGGATCCAAACAAGTAGGACATGGGAATTTCCCGATGAAGAAATTGTATTTGCTTCAAAACAATATAGTTTGATCAAACTACATTTCAATACGGGTTTTCAAATATTCGACGACCTGGCTCTACTACTCACGACATCGGGCAGTACGGGAAGCCGTAAGGTAGTGCGCTTGAGTTACGACAACATACTGTCAAATGCGCAATCAATTGCACAGTATTTGTCTATAACTGCTGATGAGCGTCCAATTACCTCCTTGCCAATGAATTACTCATTTGGTTTGTCGATTATTAACAGTCATTTACTACAGGGTGCGACATTACTCCTAACTTCTGGGTCTATCATGCAAAAGGAGTTTTGGAATTTACTTAAAACAGAAAAAGCAACGTCCCTGTCAGGTGTTCCTTATACGTACGAAATTTTAAAAAAGCTCCGTTTTCTCAGAATGGATTTGCCGTTCTTGACGACCATGACACAAGCCGGCGGTAAGCTCGATATTGATCTTAACAGGGAGTTTACGGAATATTGTCAATCCGCCAATAAACGTTTTTTTGTCATGTATGGTCAAACAGAAGCTACCGCACGAATGAGTTATTTGCCTTGCGAACAAGCTCTGTTAAAATTGGGCAGTATTGGCACAGCAATCCCTGGTGGAGAGTTTAGCCTGATAGATGAAAACGGTGCACCCATAACCGAATGTGACACGGTCGGCGAGTTAGTTTATCGAGGCAGAAATGTTTCACTGGGGTATGCCGAGTGTGGAGACGATCTGTGTAAAGGAGATGAAAACGCCGGTGTTTTGCTGACCGGTGATTTGGCAAAAAAAGACAGCGACAACTATTACTATATTGTAGGACGGAAAAAACGTTTCATCAAACTGTTTGGCAATAGAGTAAATCTTGATGACACAGAACGATTGCTTAAGGCTTTAGTTTTCGAATGTGCTTGTACGGGATCGGATGACAGAATGCTTGTTTACATCACCGAATCGGGCATTGCGGATGAAGCAAGAAAATTCATCTCTATGAAAACGGGAATAAATCAAAGCGCGTTTGTGGTAAAACAAATCGATTCCATACCTAGAAATTCATCAGGAAAAATAATTTATTCAAAACTGGATATTTAAAAATGGAGATATCAGAAATTCTGGACATACCACCATATTCTTTGAATAAAGTCGATAAAGAACAGATTTTAAGTCCTTACCTGACGAACTTGTCGCGTCATCATTACAAGCATTGCACTCCTTTCAGGAAAATGATGGATAGCGTTGGCTTTGATACGCAAAAAGAATATCATTATGCTGATTTACCTTTTCTTCCAGTTCGTTTATTCAAGATGTTTGATTTATACAGCGTTCCGCAAAACGAGATTATAAAAACAATGATCTCATCAGGAACTTCGGGACAGTCTGTTTCCCGTATTTTTCTTGACCGGGATACTTCGGCAGCACAAACTAAAACGCTCACCCAAATTGTATCGTCATTTATAGGTACACAACGATTGCCGATGATGATTATTGATAGCGAGAGCATTATCAAAGACCGGAATCTGTTTTCGGCTCGTGGCGCGGGAATATTAGGATTTTCGATATTCGGTTCAAAACGAATGTATGCTTTGAATGAGCAAATGCAATTGAACATTGAACAACTTCAGGGTTTTACCGAACAACACAAAGAAAAAAGAATTTTCATGTTCGGTTTTACGTTCATGATTTACCAGCATTTCTATAAAGAATTGGCCCGGAGTAGTATAAAGCTTGATTTATCGAATGCCGTTTTGATTCATGGCGGAGGTTGGAAGAACTTGATATCCGAAGCTGTAACCCCTGATGTTTTCAGAAAGAAATTAAACGATGTTTGCAGATTGAATCAGGTTCACGATTACTATGGTATGGTGGAACAAACTGGAACTATTTACATGGAATGTGAATATGGACACCTGCATGCTCCTGCTTTTTCGGACGTTATTATTCGTCGAGCTCATGATTTTTCGATAGCCGATGCAGGCGAAAAAGGCATTATTCAAGTGCTTTCGATATTGCCTAAGAGCTACCCGGGACATTCGCTTCTAACCGAAGACGCAGGTGTTCTGCTGGGTGAAGACAACTGCGCCTGCGGACGATTGGGTAAATACTTTAAAATTGCAGGACGACTTAAGAATGCAGAAATAAGAGGCTGTGGCGATACATATGCGGAAAAGTTTTGATGACATTATATTATTATTTCCCAACACAATATGTATTGAGGAACTAGAAAAAATACCGGCAACCCAACCATTTTCCAATGATGTCGTTGAATTTTTAAATGCTCTGTCTCAAGAACTCAGCAAAGATCCCAAAATTCGGAATTATCCCGATGTGGCAACCTTTGCTTTCTTTTGCCGCAAAGCTAATATTCTGCAAATAAAAAAACGATATGTTAGTGAAGAAACCATTCGGTTGGGACGCGGCATTGTATTTCATGTTACGCCATCAAACGTGCCGGTCAATTTCGCTTACTCGCTGTTGTGTGGCATCCTGTCGGGCAATGTAAATATAGTCAGAGTTCCGTCAAAAGATTTTGAACAGGTCACTATAATCTGCAATGCCATTACTAGGATTGCCAGCAATACTGTTTACCAAAATTGTGCCAACCGAATAGTCATAGTGAAATATGACAGAAACAGTTCGGCAACTTCATTATTTTCTTCATTTTGTGATGTCCGTGTTATTTGGGGAGGTGATGAAACGATTGCACAAATCAGAAAAAGCAGCATTCCCGCCCGATCTTTTGATGTAACATTCGCCGATCGTTATTCGCTATGCATAATAAATGCTGATCAATACATTAAGGAACAAAATCATGAAGCCGTAGCTTTAGGATTTTACAATGACACGTATTTATTTGATCAAAACGCATGTACCTCGCCACATTTAGTAGTCTGGCTGGGTACAAAAGAAATTGTTTATAAGGCAAAAAAAGTTTTTTGGAATAAATTATATAATATTGTAAAACAAAAATATGGCCCTATACAACCAATTATCGTAGTTGATAAACTTACGGCTCTTTATAATCAAGCTGTAAACTCTGACGGTGTTCATAAAACCACCTCTAACGACAATCTTTTGTGGCTTGTTGATATTGATATATTATCTCCTCAAATAGAAGACTTTCGCTGTTCGAGTGGATATTTTTCGGAATATCATGCGAACTCGTTATTGGAAGTAGCTACCATAATCAATCGTAAATATCAAACTTTGGCTTATTATGGTTTCAATAAAATGGAACTATCAAATTTTGTTAAAAACAACAATCTGCCTGGAATTGACCGAATCGTCCCCATTGGAAGAACAACAGATTTTTCTGTTATCTGGGATGGTTTTGATTTAATCAGAACATTGACTAGGTGTTGCAACATAATTGCGAAATAATAAGCAAGTTAAGGAAAGTTGGAAAAAAGGTTTGATTGTGAGAAGTTCTCGTCTTATGAAACATCTTTCGCAGAAGATCAAGTATAAAAAACTTTTAAGCATGACCGTAAGTGCAGTCATCTTTTTCCTTTGTGCATATTATGTCGTCAACAATTTCCAATGGCGGGCTATTTTCCCACTTCTGTCACAGGTGGATTTGAAATGGTTCCTGGGCGCCGGTGCTGGATCTATTTTGTTTTATTGGTTGATTCGAACAGCACGCTGGTTTGTTTTGTTGAA
>JAQUOA010000110.1:6231-8896 GCA_028749215.1 Bacteroidota bacterium | reverse complement strand
GATGAAATCTGTGCAAAAGACAGTGTTGTGAAGAAGAGCAATATAGCGGTGATGGTCTTCATACAAATAAAAAGGCTATGCGTAACAAGTATGCATAGCCTTTACCTCAAATTCAAGATATTTTAAATACTATTCGTCGGGATTAACCACCTTATACACCCACGCTGCAACAGCACCACCCGCGAAATTTGCTGCAAGATATATCCAAATATTTGCGACCGATGACAATCCCAGCACGGTAATTCCTGTTGCCACCGCGGGATTGTATGCACCTCCGGAAATTGCTCCTCCGGCAAATGCGCCGATGACCACTGTAAATCCGATGGCCAATCCGAAGTAACTGTTACCGGCAGATTTTTTTGACGTTGCCACATTAAGCACCACGTAGCAGAGTGCGAAGGTGAAGAGAAATTCGTTTAACAGCGATTTAGCAACGTCGTGAGTCATGGCTGTGACAGCAGGATTTCCTTTCTGATATCCAATGACGAGTGCGGCAATAATTCCTGCAATAAGTTGAACGATGATGTACGGTATTGCATCCTTCGTATCGCATTTGCCGCGTATCCATACGGCAAGAGTGACCGCCGGATTGTAATGCCCGCCGGAAATTGGTCCGCCGGCATAGACCATAATCATCAGCGTACTGCCGATGGCCAGCGGTGCAAACATTCCTGCGCCGGGCTCAACAACGGTAAGGCCGACGACCAGAACGAGGAAAAACGTTCCGATAAATTCAACGATGTATTTGTTCATAGAAATTCCTTCCTAATGGTGGTGAGGGTATGGCATTTTTATCTTTTAAATCTTTCCAAGATTTTCAAACAAAAATAATACAATCTTCAAGTCAGAACTGGGTAAACGTACTGATGTGCAGGATAAAAAGCAATAATGCAACAATGAACTTTCTATTGTATATTCCTTTAAGAAAGAAAATAATTATTCAGGAAAAACAATGAAGAAGAAATCGCTTATTTTTTCGGTTACGCTGATGGCATTCATCACGTTCGGCTTTTCAGCGTATGAAAACATTTATTTCAACATCAACAAGAACATCGACATCTTCGGACGCGTGTATAAAGAAATTGTGACGAACTATGTGGACGAAGTCGATCCCGAAAAATTTATGCGCTCGGGAATTGAAGGGATGCTCGAAACACTCGATCCCTACACAGTGTACCTTGCCGGCAAAGAAGAAGACGAAATTGATCTGCTCACGCATGGACAGTACGGTGGCGTGGGAATTTCCATCGGCGTGCGGGACGGGGTGATTACCGTGCTTGCACCGATGGAAGGGTACTCGGCATTTAAGCAAGGCATCAAAGCCGGCGACAGAATTTTAGAAATTGACGGCGTGAAAGTAACCGGCATGAACGCCGACAGCGTCCGGTCCCGTGTGCGCGGAGAACCCGGAACAGTGGTAAAGATGAAGATTGACCGTGAAGGAGAAAAAAATCCGATTGAGTTTTCATTGGTGCGTGAAGAAATTCAAGTGCACAACGTGAGCTACTTCGGATACATCAAAGACGGAATCGGGTACATTAAACTGGAGCGATTCTCGCGCCGTGCGGGAGAAGAAGTGCGGGAAGCAATTAAAGAGATGAAAGCCAAAGGAGAGTTGAAAGGAATTATTCTCGACCTTCGTGATAATCCCGGAGGACTGCTTGATGCCGCAGTTGACATTGTGAGCAAATTTGCACCGCAGGGTAGTACCATCGTGAGCACGCGCGGACGCAGAGAAGAAGAACAGAAAATTTTTAAAGTAGAAGAAGAACCAGCGGCGTCGGATATTCCTCTTGCGGTGCTCATCAACAAAGGGAGCGCAAGCGCGAGTGAAATTGTCGCCGGTGCGATTCAGGATCTTGATCGCGGCATCATTGTCGGCACGCGCTCGTTCGGCAAAGGACTTGTGCAAACCGTCATTCCGCTGAATTACAACGCCTCAATGAAGATTACCACCGCCCGGTACTATACGCCAAGCGGACGGTGCATACAGGAAATTGATTATCTCCATAAAAACAAAGACGGCATTTTTGCTACGACACCGGACAGCATGAAACGTGAATTTAAAACAACCAAAGGAAGATCGGTGAAAGAACTGGGTGGAATTACACCCGACAGCGCCATTGCTGCTGCTGACCCTAGCGCATACTACGCTGAACTTTTGCGTAAAGCGATGTTCTTTAATTTTGCCACGCTGTATGTGGCAAAAAGTCCAAAGGCTGACGGTGATTTTGTCGTTACCGATACCGTCTTGAAAGAGTTTGAAGAGTATCTGAAGGGACAAAAATTCGCATTCGTTGAACCGGCAGAAAAAAAACTGACCGACATTAAGGAGACGATGGCAAAAGAACATTACAGTTCTGCTTCGCTGGCGTCTATCGATGCGGCAATAAAGGAACTCCAAAAAGAAAAAGTCAATGCTTTTTCGCGGTACAAGGATGAAGTGCGGAACGAGCTGCAGGAAGAAATTAACGGACGGTACAATGGAGAAGACGGACGTAACCGCGCTTCGCTTGTTCATGACAGTCAAGTGCAGACAACGGTTGCATTACTTTTGAATAAAAAGACATACGATAAGATTCTTCGCGTAAAAAAATAGTAGAAAAAACGGAGCGTAAATAAAAAAGCGGACGGATATCTGTTCGCTTTTTTATTTTGTATTGAG
>JAQUOA010000110.1:2140-6131 GCA_028749215.1 Bacteroidota bacterium | reverse complement strand
CATGACAAATATTACAGCGCCGAGCGAATTTGTTTTTCAACCTTGTCGAAGTCAGCCGCATTGTGCACAAAATCTAAATGATCGCTTTCTATGACTAAGAGCTTTCCCAGTTTGTAATTGGCAATCCAGCTTTCGTAGTGTTTGTTCAGCTGTGAAAGATAGTCTGTCGGAATACTCTGTTCATATTCCCTTCCCCGCTTAGCAATTTGTGCTTTCAACGTCGGCACCTCGGCACGCAAGTAGACCATCAGGTCGGGGGGATGTAAAAATTCCATCATCACTTTGTACAACGCAACGTAATTGTCATAATCCCGCTGTGTCATATTGCCGATCTCAAATAAGTTACGTGCAAAAATTTCGGCATCTTCGTAAATGGAGCGGTCTTGAATGACAGATTGCGGCGATTCAACGATCTTCTTATGTGTTTGAAAACGGTGCGAGAGAAAATAAATCTGTAAGTGAAACGACCAGCGTTTCATATCCCCGTAAAAATCAGCAAGGTACGGATTGTCTTCAACGGACTCATAGTACGGTGTCCATCCGAATTTTTTCCCAAGCAATGTGGTGAGCGAAGATTTCCCTGAGCCGATATTGCCGGCGACGGCGATAAATTTTTTTGGTTGTAGTGTCATAGTGGATGAAAAAGTAACAAACTTTTCCTACAAAACAAACCGGCAGTTTCATATATTACAGCATTGAGCGTGACTCGATTGTATCCTTATGATTGAAAGAAAAAGTATGGCAAAATCAAAAAAGTTTGAAACTCAATCCATCCGTACACAAGTACCGCGCACACCGCTGCGCGAACATTCCGTTCCCCTCTATCTTACATCCAGCTTCGTGTTTGACGATGCCGAGCAGGCGCGCGCGCTCTTTGCGGATGAAATTCCGGGAAATATCTACACACGATTTTCCAATCCGAATAACTCGGAATTTATTGAGAAAATGTGCGCGCTGGAAGAAGCGGACGACGGTATCGCAACCGCATCCGGTATGTCCGCTGTTTTTACCAGCTTTGCGGCACTGTTAAAGTCCGGAGATCACCTGTTGGTTTCGCGCTCGGTATTCGGCTCAACCCACCAAATTTTGACAATGATCCTTCCGAAATGGGGCATCACCCACACGTACGTTGATATTGATAAACCGAAAACGTGGGAAAAAGAAATCAGGCCAAACACCAAAATGATTTTTGTCGAAACGCCGTCGAATCCAGCACTCGATCTTATTGATCTTGAATGGCTTGGAAAGCTGGCAAAGAAACACAAGCTTCTGCTGAATGTCGATAATTGTTTTTGCACGCCATACATCCAGAAACCAATCGCGTTTGGTGCGGATTTAGTTGTTCATTCCGGAACAAAATTCTTAGATGGACAGGGAAGAGTGATCGGCGGGATTATTGTGGGGCGAAAAGATTTGATTAAAGAGATTCGATTCTTTGCGCGCCACAGCGGGCCATCGCTGTCGCCATTTAATGCATGGGTGCTTTCAAAAAGTTTAGAAACACTCGCCGTAAGAATGGAACGACATTCCGAAAACGCGACAAGACTTGCACAGCATTTAGAAAAACATTCTGACATCGAATTGGTAAAGTATCCGTTTCTTAAATCGCATCCGCAGTACAGGCTTGCCAAAAAGCAAATGACACTCGGCGGCGGCATCGTCACGTTTATTGTTAAAGGCGGATTGGACAGAGGAAGGAATTTTTTGAACTCACTGCAGTTGCTTTCTCACACTGCTAATCTTGGAGACACTCGCTCCATTGCAACACACCCTGCATCAACCACGCATTCGAAATTAAGCGATGCAGAACGGGCCGCAGTAGGGATTCTACCCGGTTTAATTCGTATCTCGGTTGGACTGGAACACATCGACGATATTATTGCAGATATCGATCAAGCGTTGAAGAAGTCAAAAAAGTAAACTTCGGGCACGGAAATTTTCCTCCGCGTCGATGATTTTTATTACGAACGGTAATTTTTCTCCATAAACTTTTTCAGATTTCCCATTGCTGTCATACTTACCTTTTTATTTAAGAAGGGCGTCCATCCTAATAACTTTCCCGAAAGACCGAGCGCCATTGAAGACCACCTCCAAAAATTAAATTTGTCGACATGGCTGACAATTTTTCCATTCTGAATTTCAAACGATGCCGCAATGATGTTATGAACTTTTTTCCCCGTCAATGAAAAAGTGTAGTACGCATCCCATCGGCATGTGACGGAATTGCCTAGCGAAGAAAGATCAGAGAAGTTAACAACGAGGTCTTTGCCGCTTTCACACAGCATGTGCCACATCGCTTTCACTTCGGCGGCATTCAGATTCTTAAACACAGCATCAGAAAAGACGGCGGTATCGGCGTAACATTGCTGCATCGTTTTGAAATCTTTTGCAGCGAAAGCAGTGTAAAAAGTGTGAATGAGTTGTTCGTTTGTGTTCATACGTCCTTGTGTTGATGAATGAATTTTGTCTGGTTCAGTGTAAAAAAGTTGAATGCGATTGTCAAGTTGCTGCAGTAGAATAATCTGAAATACAACGTTATGCCGAACTTTGAGCCAAAGGCTCATCCGCCTCTGGCGGAGTTTCGGCATCTATAAATAAGAATAGATGCTAACATTCGTCGGTGGCAAAGCCATCACTTCGTGACATGACGATCGTATAGCAGTCCGATGGCTCAATGAATCTGTTTCTTCAGATCGTTCAAATATTCTGTCGGCGATTTGCCGATCAGAGCTTTGAAGTCTTTAATGAAATGCGGCTGGTCAAAGTAGCCAAGATCCAATGCCAGTTTTGGAAGATCAACAGTTTTTCCATGTTCCAGTTGATCCACCGCATCGTGAAATCGGTACCGGCGGATCATCCATTTTGGATGAATCCCAACGTATGTGTTGAAGAGCCGCTGTAAAGTGCGTTTACTGATACTGCACCGGGTAACGACATCATCCACCTTCGTGATATCCTGTTCAGAAATAATTCGATGAACAATCCGGTCGATGACCGCAATATTTTCATCCTGCCCAGGAAGCCTGTCGAGAAGAAACTGTTCAGCGCAATTGACGAGTGCAGTGTTCTCTTCAAGAGAACGCATAGTGTTTTCAAATTTTTTTCCGTCGTTTCCAAAAACATCGATGATGGAAAGCGACTTGTCAGTCAAATCTGAAACAGGAAAATCAATGAAAGCATGGAATGCACCCGGTTTAAATTTAATTCCAAAGACGTTTCCTTGATTTTCAAGACGGCGCGAAAATTTCTTTGTCGGTACGCCAAGAATATACGACCGGTCATGTTCGATGACGCAATGAACCGAAGGATGCGGGAGTGTTTCGGTAACATACGGTTCTTGGTCTCGTAAATCCCACGAGACAATCCAGTAATGTTCGACAAAAAATCCGACTTGTTCTGTCGGCGTAAATAACGCATGGTTGAATTTTCTTTCGCCGTTGGTAAGACGCAGCACCCCTCTCGGTTTTTCAGTTTTTAATTGTGCCATCGCTCTTTTTGGTGAATGTTATGGTTACAATTGATAATACAAAAAAAATAATTTAGTGGCGCGTTTTTACAATACCAGACGTTCACGGTGATGTATATTTTTATACCAGTGAAAGACGAAAGGTGATAAAAACGGAAACTTAATCAGGCTTTATTACGTTCAAAGAAAACACCTCAAACGTATTTCACAGTTTCTTATAACCATAACACAATTGCCTATGAGCGCACCATTAATTGTCCAAAACAGTACCACTCTTAACGCACCGATTTCAAAAGTATGGGATGCATTAACAAATCCCCAACAAACAAAAAAATATATGTTTGGATGCGAAACAGTGTCCGACTGGAAAAAAGGAAGCCCATTGTTATGGAGGATGAACTACGAGGGGAAAGAGTTGATCGCCGTTAAAGGAAGCATTGTGGATATAATTCCTGAAAAAGTTTTAGTCTACACCACCATTGATCCTAATTCAACAATTGCCGACATTCCTGAAAATTATCTTAC
>JAQUOA010000110.1:0-2040 GCA_028749215.1 Bacteroidota bacterium | reverse complement strand
TCAAACTTGTTCCCGAAAAAATATTTGAATCAACATATTGGAGCAGTGTAGGCGGGCTTCCCGATCTGCCGGAGAACTACAAAAAAGTAACATACGAAATTACACAAACGGCCAACGGCACAAAGCTTACCGTCGTTCAGGAAAACAATGGAAGTGAAAAAGAAAAAAATCATTCCGAACAAAATTGGGCTGTTGTGTTAACAGGATTAAAAAAATTGGTTGAAGGAAAATGATATTCACAAAGAAACCCAAATTTTTCCCGACACCCCTGGATTTTCGAAAATGGTTTGAGAAATATCATGCGAAAGAGACCGAACTGTTTGTCGGTTTCTACAAAGTGGGAAGCGGCAAGCCAAGCATAACGTGGCCCGAATCTGTACAGCAGGCGTTGTGCTTCGGATGGATTGACGGCGTGCGGAAAAGTATCGATGGAACCCGATACATGATACGGTTCACACCGCGTAAACCAACGAGTATTTGGAGCAGTGTGAATATTAAGTTTGTTGCTGAATTGACAAAACAGGGATTGATGACAGAGGCAGGGCTTACTGCATTTAATGCCAGGAAAGGAAAAAAATCTGAAATTTATTCATACGAACAGGAGAGACGCAAGTTTAACCGTGTGTATGAAAAAGAAATTCGCGCAAATAAAAAGGCGTGGACATTTTTTCAGTCACAACCGCCGTGGTATCGGCGAACATCGGGGCACTGGGTGATGAGTGCGAAGAGAGAGGAGACCCGCGACAAACGCCTTGCAGAGTTGATACGCGATTCTGCGAACGGGAAACGGATCGGCCAGCTTTCGATAGGGAAGAAGCAATGACGTTTGCCACGAAGAGACAAAGAAGACAGATGTTATGCTGCCACTGCTGTCAGTTCAAGCAATTCAATTCTCATCTGCTCTAATTCTTCAAGAACATTTCCCTTCAGTACGTCAACCTTTGTTTCAAAATCGGCGAACAGCTGTTTGTAGTACTCAATTCCTTCGTAAAGATTTTGCTGGAAGTTTTGGAAATACTTCAATTGTTTTTCCGATAACGGCTGCTGTGCTTCGTTGATTTTATTTTTCAGGTAGTCGACGTACAATTGCAGTTCTTTCACAAACATATTGGGGCGAGTTTCTTCTTTCACCAATTTTATTCGTCCGTAGATGTGATCGACCATCTCTTTCAACGTAACAACTTTGGTAAAGTACGCAATGTTCGGCCCGGGGCAGATGGAAACGCCCGGCCCCTCAACACGCGTGCTGAGGTTGTTGACAATCAACGCCGATGTTCCCAAGCCGACGCAGATGCATGATTTGTCGGTGATGGCGTCGAATTCTTTTTGCCGTTCTTCCGAAGGAAGATTCTTTTCGTCCAATTCTTTGATCTTGATATTCTGATATTGGCGCGATGCGCGGCAAATTGCCTGCTCGGTATATTCTGTGCTGAGTGAAACATATTTCTTCGGACACGAACTTCCCGGTCTGCCCTTGTCGATCAATTCCTGCTTCTCGATATCTTTGGTGTTGCCGCGCAAACTGTTGAACGGCACGCCGAGCGGAGAAATATTGCTCAGGTATAAATCTTCTTCCTTTGCATTGGCAAGAAGTTCAAGTGTGTGTGGATCAACATTGGTGACTTCGGGAACGAGAAGAAACGGCGAACCCCATCCGATTGAATCGAGTCCGTAATGGTCAATTAAAAATTGATGCTCTTCCGCCGTACCAACGCCGCCCTGCGCCGTGATTTTAATTGGCAATGGAGCAGAAGGAACGATTTTGTTTTTGGTTTTCAGCGCTTCGGCGAAAAGTTCATGCGTTGTCTGGATGAGTGTTTCGCGGTTCTTCTTAAACTCTTCAAGAATCGGTCCCATCAAGTATCCGTCCGTCGCGAACGCGTGTCCACCGCAATTCAATCCGGATTCAATGCGGTACTCCGACACCCACAGACCTTTTTTTGCAAGAAATTTTCCCTGAATGATTGCTGAGCGATAGTCGCTCACTTTTAAAATAATTTTTTTCTTAATGGAGCCGTTCTCGTCGGGGTAGAAGTCGTT
>JAQUOA010000109.1 GCA_028749215.1 Bacteroidota bacterium | reverse complement strand
CCGAGCGGATGATCTGGTGTGCATTGCTTGCCGAATGCAGAACACTCGAACGGTTTGTTCAATCCGCGAAGAATATTTCCTGCAATGCACAACGGAGATTCCTGCACTTCAACTAATCCAAGCGAAAATTTATTTTCTGCATCGTACTGTGCAAATTTTTCTTTCAACCGGTATCCGCTTTTTGGAATCTCGCCAATGCCGCGCCATTTTCTATGCGTGATATCAAAGACGTTAAAGATCATTTCCTGCGCTGACACATTTCCCTCCCGCTTTACCACACGCGCATATTGATTCTCAACTTCGTGTCGTCCTTCTTCAAGCTGTGTGACCAGCATAAGAATTCCGTGGAGGATGTCGAGAGGTTCAAACCCTGTCACCACAATGGGAACATTGTATTTTTTTGCCAGCGGAAAATATTCCTCATATCCCATCACCGTGCAAACATGTCCGGCGGCGAGAAATCCCTGCACACGATTGCTTGACGAAGAGAGCAAAGCCTCCATCGCAGGCGGAACAAGAACGTGTGAGCAAAGAATTGAAAAATTTTTCACATTATTTTTATGTGCTTGCCATACCGCCATTGCGTTTGCCGGTGCGGTGGTTTCAAATCCCACGGCGAAGAAGATCACCTCTTTATCAGGATTTTTTTGCGCGATGGTAACAGCATCAAGCGGAGAATACACAACGCGGACATCGCCTCCGTTGGCTTTTACATGAAGGAGATCGGTCGTATTTCCCGGAACGCGAAGCATATCCCCAAACGATGTGAAAATAACATTCGGTTTCGACGCGATGATGATTGCCTTTTCAATAATTTCCAGTGGGGTTACACAGACGGGGCACCCGGGACCGTGAACGATGGAAAGCGTGTGAGGTAAAATATTTTCCAATCCTGATTTGATGATTGAATGTGTCTGCCCCCCGCAAATTTCCATGATCGTCCATGGACGAGTCGTGACGGCGTGAATTTTTTCAGAGAGCGTTTTTGCCATCACAGGATCCCGATATTCATCGAGATACTTCATAGCTCATCTCCTTCCTTCAATTCATCCAGCGCGTTCCCCATTTGCTCGAACAGCTGCAACGTTTCCAGTGCTTCGGCTTCATCCACTTTAGAAATTGCCATGCCGACGTGCACAAGCACGTAATCATTCACCGTCGCTTCGGGCATAAACTCCACGCAAATGTTTTTCACGATGCCGCCAAAATTTACCTTTGCCATGCGCGGCGATGACTGCTCATTGATCGATTCGATCTTACCGGGAATTGCAAGACACATTGTTCACCTCATATTTTTTTACTACTCACTGATACTAAAAGAATGATGATTTCCTTAAAATATTGAGTTTTGTCATTCCAGCGTTCGTTCCAAAGGAATCCCCTTGGGACTGGAATCCACGTTTTGAGTTATTGGATGCCAGCTTTCGCTGGCATGACAGACTCTTTCGATTGTACATAAGATGGAGCAAACTTTTTATTTCCTGCGTTACTTAAAACAATTGAGTAAATCTGACCTAGCGAAATCCCGCCGTCGTTCGTTGGTATGCGCTGATGCCAGTACGGCGAAAAACCGTTGACACGCAATGCTGATATCGTCTTCTCCAACAAAAGAATATTTTGAAAACATCCGCCGGAAAGCACAACCTGCTGAACATTCATTTTTTTCGCCATTTCAATAATAAGCAGCGACAGCGTATTATGAAATTTTTTTGCAATGTCAGCTTTTGGAACATTGGATGCAACATCGGCAAGAATCTTTTTAAACATCTCTTTCCAATCCCACCGGAACAGATTGTTTTCTTCAGTAATAATGCTTGGATACGTCTCGTCCGTTGTACTTTGAAATGCTAAAAATTCAACCTCCATCGCCGCCTGTCCTTCAAACGAACTTTTCATTCGGAGACCAAGAATTGCCGCAACAGCGTCGAACAACCTGCCCATGCTTGTTGTGAACGGTGAGTTGATATTTTTTTTCAGCATATCTTTTATAAGTGTTCGCTCTTTTTCAGAAAAACTTTCTCTGACTGCAACAGAATGTTCGAAGCACCCTCCGCCAAACAGTTCATACAAAATGCTTGCAGCACATCGGCGCGGCTCTCGTGCCGCAACGTCACCGCCGGGAAGTTTGAACGAGTGAATTGTACCGACACGCCGAAATGTATTATTATCGGCAAGAATACACTCGGCTCCCCATATTGTTCCATCAGTGCCATATCCTGTCCCGTCCCACGCAAAACCAAGAACCGTTCCGGTCAATTCATTTTCCGCCATGCAAGATGCAATGTGAGCATAATGATGTTGAAGCGAAATAGTTTTTGTCAAAGCATCTTTCTTAGCCTGCCCGTTTAACGCATAGGTCGTTGACGCATAGTGCGGATGAGCGTCGTGCACAATAGTAAAAGGTGTAATTTCATAAAGCGATGTAAGATCGTCGATCGTTTTTTTAAACGATGTGAACGACTCTGCCGTTTCCAAATCACCAATATGTTGACTGACGAAGATTGACGTACCTCGTGCAACGGCAACAGTATTTTTCAAATGACCGCCGACGGCAAGAATTGGCGATTCAAGTGTTAAGGGAATTTGAACGGGAAGCGGGGCATAACCGCGAGCACGCCGCATCACAAGCTCTCGTCCTTCTACGGTGCGAACAATCGAATCGTCGCAGTATCGTTCTATTGGCCGGTTGTGCACAAGAAAATAATCTGCAATGGAATGCAATTTTTTCAGCGCTTGCTGCTCATTTGTGCAAATCGGTTCTTCGCTGATATTACCGCTTGTCGCGATGACAGGGCTTTGAAGCAGTGACATCAAAATATGATGCAGCGGCGTATACGGAAGCATCACGCCAAGAAACGGATTGTTTGGAGCGACTGAGGAAGCGATTGCGGATTTTGGATTGTTGATTGCAGAATGCGTCCGATCGGTTTCTGATTTTCGCTTTAGGAGGATGATCGGCGATTCAGGCGAAAGCAATAAATGTTTTTCTACTTTCGAAACTTCGCACTCTCGTTCTACATCATCGAACGTTGGAAACATGAGGGCAAACGGCTTTTCTTCCCGATGTTTCCTCTTTCTTAATAATTGAACAGCTTCATTGCTTTGTGCATCACACATCAAATGAAATCCGCCTAAACCTTTTACTGCTACAATTTTCCCTTGTAGAATAGCAGCGACTGTCTGAAGGATTGCGTCATGACGCTGAGCGATGCGCTCGCCGTTTGGGTCCCACAATTCAACATGCGGACCGCACTTCGGGCACGCGTTCGGCTGTGCATGAAACCGTCTGTTTGTCGGATCATGATATTCTTTTTCACACTCTTCGCACATTGTAAACTGATGCATGGTCGTATTTTTTCGATCGTACGGCAGCGCTTGAATGATCGTATATCGCGGACCGCAGTTGGTGCAATTGGTAAAAGGGTAAAGATAACGACGATTCGTTTTGTCGAAAATATCTTTTAAGCAATCGGGACACGTGGCAATGTCAGGAAGAATGAGAGCGGTTTTTATTCCTTCCTCTGAACTTTCTTTTATTTCAAATGTTGTGAAGCCTTTTGGATCAAGAAATGTCGATTCACAACTTTGAATGCAAGCCAGCGGAGGTTTTTCGGAATATATCTTTGAAAGGAATTGTTGAAGGGCATCGTGCGAACCTTCAACTTCGATGTGCACGCCTTGGGAAGTATTTGAGATCCAGCCCGGAAGTTGTAACTCTCCGGCAATGCGGTAAATAAACGGACGAAATCCGACCCCTTGCACAGCGCCGTGAATTGTTACTTTGAGCCGTCGCGTACCTTCGTTTGACTTCTCAGCCACTCGCACCACTCTGGAATTCCTTTTGTTGTTGTGCACGATGTTTCAAAAATTTTCAGCGCAGGATTAATCCGGAGTGCATTCTGTTTGATCACTTCAGGATTTGAATTGACGTACGGGACAAGATCGATCTTATTGACGATTAACACTGACGCATGGTGAAACATTCCCGGATACTTCAACGGTTTGTCGTCCCCTTCCGTTGTGCTGACGACAACAACTTTCATCGCTTCGCCGAGATCGTAATTGGCGGGACAGACAAGATTGCCGACATTTTCAATCACTAACAGATCGACCTTCTTTAAATCGAAATTGGCAAGTGCATCGTGTACAAGTTTTGCTTCAAGGTGGCAGCCGCCGTTCGTGACAATTTGTACGACCGGCACATTGAACTTTGCTACCCGCTGCGCATCGAAATCTGTCTGCACATCTCCTTCTACGACCGCAATGCGGAGAGAACCGTTCAAATGTTTCAGTGTTTGTTCTAGAAGACTTGTCTTTCCTGAACCGGGTGAACTAACGAGATTGATGACGAAAAGCTTGTGCTGAGCAAACAATTCGCGGTTGCGCCGAGCCACGTCGTCATTTTTTTCCAACACTTTTCGTTCGATCGTAAGTACGCTCATACAAGTTCCTTCTTCACATCTTCTAATTCAATATCTTTCACCTGCAATTCTCTTCCGGAAATTATTTTTGTCTTGAAGCTTCCGCATGATGAGCATTGCGTCACGCCGTCGTCATTAATTAATTTTTGATTACATTCTTCACACTCCACAACGAAAGAAATCTGTTCCAAAGCGAGAAAGGATTGCTCCAGCGGTGTTGCCGCGGTAATTGCCTGATAGGAAAACTCAAGCGAATCGGCAACAACTCCGGAGTATGTTCCAACCTTCACGCCCACAGCTCTCACATCCCGCAGGCGGTCTTCATCAACATGCTGATGGATGATCTCGACTATATTTTCTGCAATTGAAAGTTCGTGCATATTATTTTAAGTAGAGATGACTGTTACCTTCAAGATGACGGTCATCTATTCAGCTTCATAATCTCAAAAATTGAACAGCAACGCCGCACATAAGAATCGCAAACCCGCCGAGCGCATGGCTGTACTGCTCCATTTTTTTCATAGGAACAAATGAAAGTCCATAGAGTGCGCTAAACACAATGCCAAGCATGGTGCCAATGGTAATAACACTGAACACGATGCATACCATTGCAACATCCCACATCGTTCCGCGCGCGGCAGGGTACATCAACACAGGAATTAACGGTTCACACGGGCCAAAAACAAAAATCGTAAAGAGAATCCAGAGACGCATCGCAGACTTTGTTTCTTCGTGTTCATGTCTGCCGTGATGATCGTGTGAATGTACTTCCATCACTCCATCATGATGAAGATGCGTATGTGAATGAGGTTTGTTAAGAAGCGCGCGGCGAATTCCCCACACCATATACAACATTCCAAAAATAATCAGCAGCCATCCGGCAACATCACCGCGATACGATTCGATCGATTGAAGATGAAAGACTGTGTATCCGAACGCGATGCCGATCAATCCTAAAACAATCGTGCTTCCTACATGGCCGATGCCGCACAAAATTGTTACCCACAATGTTTTGAACTTTGTCCAATTGCCGGCGCGGGACATTGCAATGAAAGGAATGTAGTGATCCGGACCCAGAAGTGTATGCAAAAATGCAACTGTAGATGCAGTAAGTAACAACACCGAAAGTTCAGTCGTCATAATTTACCTTCACCATTATTGAATTTTTTAGATGACCACTAACTGACATCCAACCAATACTACTTCAATCGTTGTGCCTGATTTTCTTTCAAAAATGCACCATTTGTTGAAGTATGGTTTTCACTCTTAAGAATGTTCATCACGGCCGTTGCCACATTTGGGAGCGCCTGTTGTATCGCCGGTGAAAGTTCCATGGACATTGGCTGTATGTCATTGATTGAAACTGTGATTAGAAATATCGGAGGAGTTGTTGAAAGCAAAGCTGCGGTCTCAATCAAGTCTCGTAAACCGATATCGTGAGCGCTGAGTGTCTTGGGAAAATCGGAAGCAAATTTTGGGCGCAACAGTCGAACCGTGCCGTCCGCATTTCCATCCATGGTCGCATCAATTAAAATGATTGGAGAGTATTCTTCGAAGTATGAAAGAAGATGAAATCCGCCGGTACCGCCGTCTACGAGCACCACATGCGGAGGCAGAGAGAATTGTTTTAAATGTTCTACGGCGTGGACACCAACACCTTCATCGCCCAAGAGGACATTGCCGACACCGAGGATTAATGTTTGTTTTGGGGAACTCATGCTGAACATATTTAAACCATTCTCTTCTCAGATTCAATGTTTAAACGAAACTTTTTCTCGGACGGTAAGAAATCCTGTAATTGTCGTGCCACCATCAATCCCCCTTCGTGCTCAGGAATGACGACAGAATCCACGCCGGCATTTTTCATCGCTTCGGCGTACCGCATTTGACCCGCGCGGCAAATTACTTTCACGGTTGGATTGAGGGCCTTAGCCGTAATGCTGATGTATAAGTTGTCAGCATCGTTATCAATCAAGACGCAGAGAGAGTTTGCGCGATCGATACGGGCACTCATCAACACATCGCGCCGCTTTGCGCTGCCGGAAAGGACGAGAATCCCCTCTTTCATCAATTCTGAGCAAAGCCCTTCGTTGGTTTCAATCAGCACAAAGGGATACTTTGCTTTCACAAGCTGATCAATCACGGTGCGCCCTACCTGCCCGTAGCCGCAAATGATGAAATGGTTTTTGAGACGTGAAATTTTTAGTTCACTCATTCTGGTACCCCATAGTTTTGTTGCTTCTTTACGGAAGATGCTGACAAGGATCCGTTCGACAAACCATATCTGAAAAAAGAATACTCCGCCATACACAAAAACCGAAAACAGTTTCGTGATTGCTTTGCTCGATTCGGGAATTCCATGCGGATGCGTAATCCAAAAGAATGCATCCACCCATGAGACTCCTTCAACGCGCATGTAAAAGAAAACCACCCCGATAACAAACGCCGACATCGCCAGCAGCGGAGCCATGAATGCCCTGACGATAACATAAAAAAGGATTGATGATGTTTTCACGGTATAGTTCTCTTCTTCAATCAAAAAAGGCGAGATGCAACACCCTCTCGCCTTATAGTAAAAAAATCACGCGAAGCCGCTAAGGTTTTTGTATGTACCTTGGAGCGGCATTGCGAGAGTGATCTGTCAACAGATTTTCATTATCACTTTTTTATTTTGAATGGAAATCTTTTTCAATAAACTTCCATCCGCCTGCCATGGAAGAAATAATTCCTCGTCCTTCAACATAGTCATGGTAGAAGACAAGGTAGATGTGGATCATCGCGAAGATAATGAAGAACCACATCATCATGTGATGCCATTGGCGCACGGCAAAATCTCCCCCCATCATCGGCACAATCCATGAAAAAAGATGCGGCAGCGTAGCGTTGCTCATTGCCGCGTACATGCCGAAGCCTGTAATGGATTGAAACAAGAATGCCAGGAACGTCAGAAAATATGTGGCGCCTGCCAGGCTGTTGTGCCCGATCGATTCCAGCGGTTTGATTTTTGCCTGCAGGATGTCCACTTTCAGCACTTCATTCATCTCTGCGAATTGTTCTTTCCGATGAGGAATAAAATTTCGCCAGCGTGCAAACTTATTGCCGACAAATCCCCAGTACAGACGGAAAAGAAAATTAAAGAAGAAAAAGAACGCCGACACAAAATGAATGAACCGAACCGTGCCGAACCAATAATTGTTGTACGCCTCTGTTCCGCTTTGCACGGCGAACGGATGTCCGATAAGGTATCCGGTACTTGCAAGCAGCAGTACGCTCAAAGCATTGACCCAGTGATACATGCGCACAGGAAGCTGCCACACGTACACGCGTCGAATTAAAGCATTTTCCATACGCGCCTCCTAAAAAGTATTGATCTGATGAACGTACTTGCCCTTTTCATCATACAAGTGTACCGCACATGCAAGACACGGATCGAATGAGTGAATGGTACGCAAAATTTCCAGCGGCTGGTCCGGATTTTTTACCGGTGTGCCGATGAGCGCTGCTTCATACGCCGATTTCTGTCCACTCGGATCGCGCGGTGATGCATTCCACGTCGTCGGAACAACAAGCTGGTAGTTATCAATCTTTTTATTCTTGATAACGATCCAGTGAGCGAGTGCGCCGCGCGGTGCTTCGGTGAGACCGACACCTTTCGCTTCTGCGGGCCATGACTCCGGTTCCCATTTATCTTTGTTGAACATACGTGTGTCGCCGTTCTTGATATTGGAAAGAAGTTGCTGGTAAAATTCTTTCGACCAATCGGCAACAAGTTTTGTTTCCAACCCGCGTGCTGCTGTTCTGCCTAATGTTGAAAAGAGCGCCGCGACCGGAACATCCAACGCTTTCAGCGTACTGTTCACGATGTCGATCACTTCTTTCCTTCCGGATGCGTACGCCACTAACATGCGCGAGAGCGGACCGACTTCCATTGCATTTCCTTTCCAGCGCGGAGTTTTTAACCAACTGTACTTCCCTTCTACATTTAAATGCTCGTACGGCGGTTTTGGTCCGGTGTAATTTAATTTTGTTTCACCTTCCCACGGATGTTTGCTGACGTTATCTCCGCCCGCATATTCGTACCATGAATGTGTAACGAACTCCTGAATCTGATCAATATTTTTTCCGTCAACTTCGTGCACTTTGCTCAAATCACGATTGAGGATTGCTCCTCTCGGAATTTTGAACTTCGACAAATCGCCGTACCCGTTCATCGGCAGATCGCCGTACGCAAGATAATTCGGAAGTCCGCCGCCAATCGCTCCCCAATCTTTGTAGAAGGAAGCAACCGCAAGCAGATCGGGCAGGTAGACTTGTTCAATAAATTCGGATGCTTGATCGAGCAATGTTCCGACGTACGCAAGACGTTCTGCGTTTAAAGAATTCGCTTCATCTATATTAACAGAACACGGAACGCCGCCGACCAAATAATTCGGATGCGGGTTCTTGCCGCCGAAGATGGTGTGAATCTTTACGATCT
>JAQUOA010000108.1 GCA_028749215.1 Bacteroidota bacterium | reverse complement strand
TCGCCGAATATTGTTAGTAAGCGGTGGGTATACGAACAGTACGATTCAATGGTGCGTACAAACACTGTGGTGTTACCCGGGTCCGATGCTGCGGTGATGAAAATTAAAAAATCTGAAAAACTTCTTGCGATAAAAACAGATTGTAATGCACGGTACGTTTACCTCAATCCGCGAAAGGGTGGAGCCATCGCTGTTGCAGAGTCGGCGCGTAATGTCGTTTGTTCCGGCGGAAAGCCAATTGCTATCACAAATTGTCTGAACTTTGGCAACCCATATAAACCGGAAGTGTACTGGCAATTCAAAGAGGCGGTCGCGGGTATGGGTGAAGCATGCATTGCATTTGAAACACCGGTCACAGGAGGGAACGTTAGTTTTTATAATGAAAGTCCTCAAGCATCCGTTTTTCCGACTCCAACAATTGGGATGTTAGGCCTTATTGATAAACCGGAACATGTTACGACAGCTAACTTTAAATCCGAAGGTGATCTGATTTATTTGCTTGGCACCAACCGCGGAGATATTTCAGGAAGTGAATTTTTATCTCAACAGTACGGATTAACTGTTGGTGATGCACCATTTTTTGATCTTAGTGATGAGTTGAAAATACAAGAATGTTGTTTAGAATTAATTAGAAACAACGTGATAAAATCTGCTCACGACATTTCAGACGGAGGACTGATAGTTTCATTGATTGAAAGTGCTATTGCAGGGAAAAGATTATTTGGGTTTAACGTTACCATACCAACCGGTACACAACCGCTCTATAAAATTCTATTCGGGGAAGAGCAATCCAGAATTATTCTCTCAGTTGATGCGGTCAAAGAGACTCAACTCATAAAGGGGTGTTCTCAACGCGGAGTTCAGTTGACAAAATTGGGTATAGTGGTGCTGAACGCTACGGGTAACATTAACGGCGAAATTAGTCTTGATATGAAAAAGGCATCTGATCTATATTTTAATACTATTCACCGGAAGGTTGCCAAGAATTTTGTCGCCTAAATTAAATTCAAGTTACGAAAATGTGATGACTGCGATTCAAACGGGCAACGCAGTGTATCCACATTTTCCATTTGATGTAATCAAAATAACAGGAAACGAGTCGAGTGATTTTTTTCAAAGGATCTCGACAAATGATTTTAGTACGTTTAAAGAGAGCAATATTCAACAAACATTGCTAATCACAGAAAAAGGGAGAATCATTGACGCTGTTTGGGTGATTCACTGCGGGAGTTACTTATTACTTTTATGCAGCAAAGGAATGGCGGCCGAAATTATTGCGTGGCTGAATAAATTCATCATCATGGAAGATATTTTGCTTGAAGATATTTCCTCTTGGAATTCAGTCGATATCTATTTTGAAAATAGTGGCAGCAAAACTTTTTTTAATCTTACGGCAAACTTTGTCATAAACAAAGGACTCATCTCTGGATTTCAGGAAATTACCCCGGAACAATTTGAATACTTTAGAATACTTTCGGGCATACCGAAAATAAAACATGAGCTTACTATAGACTTTAATCCCTTAGAATTAAACTTATGGAATTTCATTAGCTTTACAAAGGGATGCTATATTGGTCAAGAAGTAATCGCACGGCTTGATACATACAGGAAAATTCAACGCAATTTGTGCAGAGTAAAAACGATATCAAACGTGGATGAAAACTCAATACTTATTGATGATCAAAACATAGAATGCGGAAAAATCACAAGTCTGTTTCGTTCTCAGGATGAAAATACCATCGGATTAGCAATAATACGGAACAAGAATTTAGCCCCTCAAACACAATTTAGAATCAAAGGATCGGCTTTATTGGCTACAGTTGATCATATCTTTGCTCAGGAGATTCATGGAAGAAATTAATGTCGTGGCAGCAACGAAGCAGGAACAGTATGAACAGCTAATTCCACAAATCATTTCACTTATCGCCGATGAATCAAATAGTATCGCCAATATGGCAAACATCGTAGCGGCGTTAAAACAAAGGTTTACATACTATTCATGGGCTGGATTTTATTTGTGGGATTCTAAAAAAAGTGAACTGGTATTAGGACCATTTCAAGGAAAGATTGCGTGCACGCGAATTGCCATTGGAAAAGGAGTTTGTGGAACTGCAGCGCATGAAAAAAAAACGATTGTCGTTAGCAATGTAAACGAGTTTCGCGGGCATATCTTTTGCGATGGAGACTCAAAATCTGAGATAGTCGTTCCAATTATCGGTGATACTAAATTGTTTGGCGTTTTGGATGTGGACAGCCATTCTTATAACAGTTTTGATGATACTGATAAAAAATATCTTGAACAATTAATCACTCTTACACAAAAGAAAATTTTACTTTACTTATGATAAAAAAGAAACTCTTCAAAGCTCCTAAGGCTTACAAAAATGCCGGTTTTCTAAACAGCCGTGATGCTCGACCATTGCGAATCCTTTCGGAATTTTTGGAGCCCTTAAGCCGGTTTAATTATTACAATGTAAAAGACACGATTGTTTTTTTTGGATCAGCACGGATCAGACCGAGAAGCGAATCGATTAAACATCTGCGAGAACTTGCAAAAAATGGTAATGGAAAAAAAGCGCACTCAAAACAGTATCAAGAAAAATTATTGCAAGCAGAAATTGCGGTCGAGATGTCTCGATACTATGAAGATGCCACAGAACTATCCCGTCTTATCACGATGTGGTCTAAACGGCTGAAACACAAAAACAGATTGCTCGTATGCTCTGGAGGCGGACCAGGAATTATGGAAGCGGCAAATAAAGGAGCGGCCCTTGCAAAAGGTGAGTCGATCGGATTAAATATCAGCTTGCCGTTTGAACAATATCCAAATCCGTATATCACGCCAAAATTTAATTTTGAGTTTCATTATTTCTTCATGCGCAAATTGTGGTTTATGTTCCTCGGCAAAGCACTTGTGGCATTCCCCGGCGGATTTGGAACACTCGACGAATTTTTCGAGCTGTTGACACTGCTTCAGACACAGAAGGTTGGGAAAAAAATGTCGGTTATCCTTTACGGCAAAAGCTTTTGGAATAAGATCGTAGATTTTAATGCTCTCGTAAAATACGGAATGATAGACCGAGAAGACCTTAAACTATTCCAATTTGCGGATTCACCGAAAGAAGCATTTACAATTCTTGTCACGTCTCTAAAAGAAAATTATCCTGAATTTCGATGAAACAGCTCTCGGAAAAAGAGATTAGTGAAATCAAATCACTCGTTAAATTGTTAGATGACGATGATCTGCAAGTTTTTGATACCGTAAGGGAGAAGTTGCTTTCTTACGGAGGTCAGGCATTGTCATACATTGTTCCGCCGACAGCTGCAACGTCCGGGATAGCGAAACGCTTCAACGAAATACGAGATTTGATCACCCGATCAGTTTTCAAACAAGAAATACGGAATTTGAAACGTACCCAGGATGGTGATTACGATCTTGAAGAGGGAGTTTTTCTTATTGCTCGCCATCGTTATCCATCCATCGACGTGCAGCAATATACTGAGCTATTGAATAGTTACGCGTATGAATTAAAAGAAAAATTAAGCTCAATATCAGATCAATCCGAAATACTGCACCGGATTATTGATTTTTTCGTTAAAGACAAAAAATTTACCGGTAATCTTCAAGACTATTATAACGAAGACAATTATTACATTAACAAAGTGTTGGAAACAAGGACCGGAATTCCAATCACATTAAGCGTTGTGTATTTGCTCGTTGGAAGACGTATTAACCTTCCCATTACGGGCATAGGATTACCAGGACATTTTTCTTTACAATTTTCGTACGGAGCCACAAAGATATTTTTCGATCCTTACAATAACGGCGCAATTCTCTCAAGAGCAGATTGCGAAGAAATGGTAAAGGGATTGGGTTTTACTTTTACAGAAGATTATCTAAAACCAGTGTCAAACAAACAAATTTTGGAACGCATGCTGCGCAATATTATTTTATCCCTGGAAAAAAAAGGCGGAAAAGACAAAATAGAAACAATTAGGCAGTTCATTGATACTCTCAATTCTGATTTGTAAATTGTATTAGGATAAAGGAGGGGGTGACTTGGTCTCGACGGGGTCGGAAAAGGATAGACATAAGCATACCGTGCTCGTTATATGCACGTTAATCTCGTGACAAAACTATAAATGCTGATAACTACAGCTACGCACTTGCTGCTTAATTAGCCGCAAGCGCCAATATGAATCTTGCCTAACGGATTTATAACGGCGTCGCTTTTTGTTAGGATAGTCGGTTGAAGATCGAGGTGCAATCGGCGAAATTTTAATTCCTTGGGTGCTCTTTGCAGTTTATTGTTTAGCTTAAACGCAAAGAAAAGACTTAGGCTGAACTGAGTATGGAGAAGGTCTATTGGTTTTCACTTCGGACCGGGGTTCGAATCCCCGCACCTCCACAATTTTCCACCTTAAACCTGTAAGGTATCAAATACCTTACAGGTTTTTAATTATACTATGAAAATTCCATTTACAAAAATGAGCGGCGCCGGCAATGACTTTGTTGTTGTCGATAATCGTGCAGGAATCATTTCAGAGCCGCATCAATTTTCGATTTCCGTTTGCACTCGAAGGTTAGGAATCGGTGCAGATGGTGTCTTAATGCTCGAAAAAAGCGCACGGGCTGATTTTAAGATGCGCTACTACAATGCCGATGGCACTGACGCAGGAATGTGCGGTAATGGCGGCAGATGTATAGCAAAGTACGCTGTCGACAATCATATCGTTTCACCAGTTAAATTTACATTTGAAGCGCTCGGATACATATACCATGTTACCAGATATGCTCCCACGATATATGAATTGAAAATGAAAGATCCATTTGACATTAAATTGAATCAACCAATTAAGATTAATGATAAGATGATCAAAGGAAATTATTTAAATACAGGAACAGATCATTCAGTAATTTTTTTGGATGAGAATCCCGAACTCGGATTGCTTGAATCGACAGATGTATTCAACATAGGCAGATCAATCCGGTACCACCAGTTGTATCAACCGAAAGGAACAAACGCTAATTTTGTTTCAAAAGTAGAGTCTAACAGTATCAAAATAAGAACTTATGAACGAGGCGTTGAAGATGAAACTTTGGCATGCGGTACTGGCTCTGTGGCAAGCGCATTGCTCAGCGCGCTGAAGTTTGGTTGGTCAAGTCCTGTGAATGTGGGAGTTAAAAGTGGTGACACATTAATCGTTGGGTTTGACAAAAATGAAAAAAGATCGTTTTCGAACGTAACATTGAAGGGACCAGCCGAAAATATATTCAGTGGAAATATCAATCTGGACAAAGCGTTTCACATACTTTCTGAATAATATATTTATAGATATAATAGATATTGCGTAGTCGGTAGGGGCAAGATTTTTCCAGTTGCAGCAGTTTCAATTTTTGCTTTATAATTCGTGTTATGTAAACCCGCGTCATTTCTTACGAAGGCAATTCCCGCAAACCGTCCACTACTCGCTTCACGCAACATAGATACATAGCCAGTCTTTGAAAGCTTCTCAAAAAATTTCTTCACGGTCTTATCCGTAACTCCTGCACGTTTAGCAAATGCGCTCGACGAAGTTTCGTACACACCGGCAAAATAGGGAACGTCCGGCAAAAGGTGAAAAAGTGTAACGTCCGAAGGGGAGAAGATTTTGTTTTTGAGAAGGTCGCTAAGAAAAGGTTTCATAAGTTCAAAAATTAAATTGAGCAACACGTTCATTTGACACGGAAACAGTAACAACTGTTTTTCTTCCAATGCCTAAAAATCCCGGCGTGTAATTCCACTCCATTAAAACTTTCTTTTTTTCCCACTCGCCAATACCGGAATCATTGTAGGTCAAAATTTGTCCGGGACTCAATGTCATTACTTCTTTTCCATCAATGAATAAAACGTAGTCATTATTCCACGAATGAAAAACAACATTGAAGGAGTGTGCATCATTTTCACCGGCGAAGCGGTAATTTTGAACAGGGGAAGAGGAAGAGCAACCAAAAAACAAAACTGCAAACAGTATCACTACAATAAAGATTAAGTTTTTCATTTCACACACTCTCGGAAGGTTGGTAGGTTGTTGCTTTACCCGAACAACCCGAAGAGACCGGAAACCCGATCCCCTCAAGCTTTGTTCTGGGCATCACAATGTTATAAAAATATTAATCATTTGTCAAGTAATTCAATTCGGATAATTTCCGAGTTGACGCATAGCACTATTTCCCTTTTGTAACTTCATACTAAGTTGTTTCCCCAACAACTACACACACACTCCAAAAGATGCGGCGGTTCATCTCCCGCCGCCGCACTCTTTACCACTTGGGAGACAAAAAGGAGTTACTTCTCATGGCAGATTCAAAGAACTTGCTTAATTACAAAAAAAACGTAGGTGTGTTGTCCTACGCGATCTATGTTTCTACAACAGACGACCGGTTAAAAGCCCCAATACCGCAAGAGGATGAGCTTGAAGCGATGTTTCGGGACTTGGTGAAGCAACATACCGCAATGATTGAAGAGGCGAAAAAAAACAAACCAACACCACAGCCATAAATGATAGACCGCTTGGAAATGTTCACCTCTGAAAATATGAACGAAGCCCGGAAAAGATTTTTCTCCGGGCTTCCGTTCACATCAAAGCTAATTACGGAAGATGAAACCATTAAAGAAATGAAGTACAAAAATGGTGGAGTTCTCTACGAGCGGCTGTACATGGAAACTTTCAAAGGTGGTACACGAACAGGAGAGATGAGCGACGATCCAATATCGTTTTATGTTTTCGCAATGCCGCGTTTCCGCAATTCTAAAAACCACAACTTCAAAATTGTTTGCAACCCTTCTCGTATCACCGTTCAACAGCTTCTCGACTTCCTCTATCGAAACTTCCAAACACAAGAAACAATTGTCGACAGAGTTTTTCAGAAAAAATTCAGACTTGGCCGTGTGGACTTTGCCGTCGATGTTCCAGACTACACCGTCGATGAATTGCGGCGTATGATTTACGTTGCCAATAAAACACGCAAGCATACTTCTATTTTTTCTGTTGCTGACGACGGTTCGGGTTACATACGAGTTATTTCAGCGAAGGAACCTGAAACTTTTTACGTTGGAAAAGGTGACGTTGTTTTGAGGGTTTACAATAAAGTGTTAGAAGCGCGTTATCAAATAGCGGTTTGCAAAAGAGAGCAAAGAACAATTCCCGAACGGCTCAAAAAAATAGCAGAAATGCCACAGCTTACAAGAATTGAATTACAAATACGTTCACTTGGCACTCTTGGCATAAAAGAGCACAATGGAATAAAAAGCTCGTCACTCAAGCGCGGGTTCTACCGGCTTACAACTCTTTGGCAATTGCTAAATATGAAACAGAAACACTTCGATGTTTTCGATGACATTATTTTTAATCCGCTTACTTCAACCGATTATTTTTCTTTGGACTGGATGAATCAGATGTTTAATTGCGTAATAAAAGAAAAAGGTTTGGATGAATCGGTAAAGATGTTGCCGAAGGATAGGCGAAAAAAGATCAAAGAGTATATCAATGAACAAAAATTCAATCACAACTTAAATGAAATTTGTTGGAAGGAGATTCAATCATGGCTAACGAATTAAAAGAGATACAAGAACGACTGGAACATATTGCGATGGAATGCCGCACGGTGAACGGTTTGAAAAACAACTATGTCTTTTGTCGGCAAATACTCAATTCCACAATTATTTATTTGAAGGTTTCAGAGTTCAAAGAGAGTTATTTCACAACAACGGACGGCGCGATTTTCCCGTACTTGTCACTTGGCGGCTATTGTTTTCCACCGGCTCATGTCATTGAACAAGTGCGAAGCAAAGAAAGCGGTATTCGTCTGCACTCCAAGCAATTAGAAAGTTGAGGTTATTATGCTAATATATTTCGGTTCAGTTTTTATTTTATTTGCGCTTGGGTTCCTGCTTTACCTAAAGGGATATAGAAACGGTTTTGATAATGCCTACAAAATTGTCCAAGAAAAAATGATTGGTAATGTTGACCTACCGAACAAGACCGCCGCTGACGAATATCGAAAGGGAATTTTATGAGCGTACTTGATGGACTCAATCCAATTGTAAAACAAAAAGCCCTTGAACTTTTGGCCGCCTGCACTACGCACGGTATCGAAATTCAAATCATTCAAGGGTTTCGTTCCATTGTAGAACAAAATAAATTATACGAGCAAGGCAGATCAACAACCGGGAACATCGTTACAAATGCGAAGGGTGGAGAAAGTTATCATAACTATGGACTGGCGTTTGATTTTGTTCCACTCATTCACGGCGTAGCTAACTGGAAGGATGCAAGAAATTTTTTTGTTGTTGGTGAGATTGCGGAAAAAATTGGTTTGGTTTGGGGTGGAAGGTGGAAGCTCCGTGACCTTGACCATTGCCAATATACTTTTGGTTTAACGATTGCAGATTTAAAAGCCGGCAAAATGCCGAACATTCAAAAATGATTATTCAGTATGGAACCATTGATTTACAAATCAGTTGAACGAACAAAACGAAGGTTTCCGCAATGGCTAAACGACCTGGGAAACCTAAGCGGCGCATATATCATTCGTAACAAAACTTCAAGGGAAATTCTTTACGTTGGAGAAAGCCACACTGGCAGACTTGCAAACACTATCAAGCGGCATTTCTATTCATGGCTTGACAACACCGATAGAGAACATTTTACTTTTAATGATGATGCCGTTGAAGTTGCCGTACGAATAACACCGCAAAAAAGCGCGAAGGGTGCACAAGACAATTTAATCCGGCGACTATTACCGAAACATAATACCGTAGCAATTCCTGATGAAGTTCAACACGAAAGAAACGGTTCAACTTTTATCGAATGGTAGAGCAAATGAAACAATTATCTTTTTATGAATGGTTATTTCATCACAAAGTTGGTAACTCAAAAGAGGAATGTTGCGATTGTGAAATTAGTATGGTTTGCGGTGGAAAGAGTTGTAA
>JAQUOA010000341.1 GCA_028749215.1 Bacteroidota bacterium | reverse complement strand
CGATTTTTTAAATTAAATCGGATTCTCGCATGAATGCTTTTCCCTTTCTTCTCGGTGCGCTCTGTGTTATGGTTATCAGTTACCGCTACTACAGCGCATTCATCTCTGCAAAAATTATCGCGTTCGACGATTCGCGCATCACACCGGCGCATCAATTCAAAGACGGGCAAAATTTTCATCCGACAAACAAATGGGTTTTATTCGGGCATCACTTTGCAGCAATTTCAGGTGCAGGCCCGCTTATTGGCCCGGTGCTTGCGGCGCAGTTCGGGTTTCTTCCCGGATTTTTGTGGCTCCTCATCGGCGTCGTTATCAGCGGTGCGGTGCATGACTTTACCGTGCTTGCTCTTTCAATCCGTCGAAATGGAAAATCTCTGGCAGAGATCGCACGAAAAGAAATCAGTCCGCTCGCGGGAACGATTGCTTCCATCGCAATTCTCTTTATCATCGTCATTGCGCTGGCAGGACTAGGCCTTGCGGTAACCAATGCACTGCACGAAAGTTCGTGGGGAACATTTACCATCGCCATGACCATTCCTCTTGCGCTGTTTGTGGGATGGTACATGAATAATTTTCGCAAAGGAAAAATTGCCGAAGCGAGTTACATCGGCGTCTTCGGCGTGCTGCTCTGTGTGTTCCTTGGCGGATTTGTTCCTCATTCATTTCTTGGACCATATTTTTCTCTTTCACGCACAGCAATCATCAATTGGATGGCGGTGTACGGATTTTTTGCTTCAATCCTTCCTGTATGGTTACTCCTGGCGCCGCGCGATTATCTTAGCTCCTATATGAAGATAGGAACCGTTGCCGGTCTCGTGATCGGTGTTTTTATCGTCATGCCCGATTTGAAAATGCCGATGGTGACAATGTTTGCCGGCGGCGGAGGACCGATTATTCCCGGAAAATTATTCCCGTTTGTTTTTGTCACCATTGCGTGCGGCGCTATTTCCGGATTCCATTCGCTTATTGCTTCCGGCACAACGCCGAAGATGATCGACAAAGAATCCGATGCAAGATTCATCGGCTACGGTGCTATGTTGATGGAAGGACTGGTTGGGATTATCGCGCTCATCGCGGCATGCTCGCTTCATCCCGAAGATTATTTTGCCATCAATGTGCTTCCTGCAAAGTTTGCAACGCTGAAAATGACACCTGTTAATCTTGATTATCTTGCCGGCGCAGTTGGCGAAACAATTGCCGGGCGTCCGGGAGGCGCTGTTTCGCTTGCGGTGGGATTCGCTCAAATTTTTTCTGCGATCCCCGGAATGAAAGGTCTAATGTCGTACTGGTATCATTTTGCCATTATGTTCGAAGCACTTTTTATTTTAACAACCATCGATGCCGGTACGCGTGTCGGCAGATTTATCCTCCAGGAATTTTTTGGAAAATTTTATAAACCGTTCGACCGAACCGATTGGTGGCCGGGTGCTATTATTTGCACAGCATTGATTGTTGCGCCCTGGGCATATTTTATTCACACCGGAAGCGTGAGCACCATTTGGCCGATGTTTGGCGTGGCAAATCAGTTGTTGGCATCTGTGGCATTAGCAGTTGTAACGTCGGCAATTATTAATGCAGGGAAACAAAAATATGTGTGGATTTCAGCGATACCGCTGGCATTTGTTTCCACCACCACCATCACAGCCGGGATTTTAAATATCACCGATAATTTTTACCCCCTGACAAAAAATTCTTTAACAGCAACGCAGGGGTACGTTAATATTACGCTGACGGTGATCATCCTTGTCTGTGCCGTTATTATTCTTGTTGATTCTGCGCGCCGATGGTACAAAGTTTTGGCGAAAAAAGAATATGTCATCAACGGTCAAGTGGTCGATGGGAGTGTGCAAGGATTTGTCCCGCCCGGTTATGGAATGAGTTGAACAACGTCTGATGTTTTCAGTATTATATATTAATTGCAAGTCTTACGTCATGCCGAACTTGTTTCGGCATCTGGGTAGACAATAGATGCTGACATTCATCAGCATGACGACTGTATAACATTCAAAGGGGATCTGTATTCACTTCAGTGCTGGCATTGTTCTGCATCCGAAAATTTTGTATTTTATAGGCGACAAAAAAACTATTAAACCTCCCCGGTAAACCCCTCGGAGGTTTTTGTGTATCTTAAAGGAAAATCTGCATTGCCAAAACGTACCGACATTAAATCTATTCTTATCATCGGCAGCGGGCCGATTGTGATAGGCCAAGCCTGCGAATTCGATTACTCCGGAACTCAAGCCTGCAAAGTGCTTCGCGAAGAAGGATATAGAGTGATTCTCATCAACTCGAATCCGGCAACCATCATGACCGATCCTGAATTTGCCGATGCAACGTACATAGAACCCATCACCCCTGAATTTGTTGAACAGATTATTGAAAAAGAAAAACCCGATGCTATTCTTCCTACGATGGGCGGGCAAACGGCATTGAACACTGCCGTTGCTCTTGCCGAAAGCGGGGTGTTGGAAAAACACAAGGTCATTTTAATCGGCGCGAATCTTCAAGCGATTAAGAAAGCCG
>JAQUOA010000340.1 GCA_028749215.1 Bacteroidota bacterium | reverse complement strand
TAGAAATTTGCTTAACCAGCAATCTGCACACCGGTGCGGTGCGAAGTTTGGATGAACATCCGTTTCCTATCTACCACAAATATAAATTCCGTGTAACGCTGAATACCGATGACCGATTGATGAGCGGGATTACACTGACTGATGAGTACCATCTTGCCCACCAAAAATTCGGCCTATCGCTCGACGATCTTGAAAAGATCACCATCAACGCCATGAAGAGCGCATTCATTCCGTACAAAGACCGCATCAAAATTATTTACGATCGGCTGAAACCAGGATTTGCAAAAGCGAAATCTGATCACTCATGATGAAAGTTTATTTTCTCCGTCACGGCGAGGCAAGCTTTTCAGCCCGGTCCGATGCAGAGCGTGAATTGACTGATGACGGTATTTCATCAGCAAAAAATACGGCGCACTTCTGCGTCAAATCAAAAATTTCATTCTCCGCTGTGTACGCCAGCCCTCTTCGCCGGGCGCAACATACGGCAAAAATTATTCTTGAGCATTACCCGTCGGTAAAACTACATACGGCCAGCTGCCTGACACCGAATGCTCATCCGGATGATCTTTTCAGTGAATTGAGCCACCACACCTCGGACAGCCGCATTCTTCTTGTCACTCACGAACCATTTGCCAGCACGTGTATTGCCACACTCATCAGCGGAGTGCCGTCATGCCGCATTGTGATGAAAACGACCAGCTTGGCGTGCGTGGAAGTGGACAGGACGATTGCGCCGGGAAGCGGGAAATTGTTATGGCTGCTTACACCGATAATGATGAAAAAACTTCTCTCGTAGTTGTTCGGATATTCTCGTTTACCTGCTTCTCTTCAACTCCAAGAAAATTTGATGACACTTTTTCGTAGACGCTCTGTGTAAGTTCCTGTATCGATATCGGGTGCGGAGGTCGAATGGGTGCATGCACCGACAGCGATACTTCGATAGAATCTTGGTTCAATAACTTCCAAAAATGATTCCCAAATTCCATATCGCCGTACCAGCAAATAATATCTCGATTCTCCACCGAAAATAATTCATCGTTGATATACCGATAATTAATCGTCACCGGCAGTATCGTCGCATAGGCATCGACGGCAGCTTTCATCAGCGACGGTTTAAAGGGAAGTATGCATGAACCATCGGTAGAAGTTCCTTCAGGAAAAATTTGAACACTCGCCCCTTCATGAAGAGCTTCACAGATTTCCTGAACCGATGTTACCGCACCGCGAAATGCTCTCCGATCAATAAACAATGTCCCAACGAGCGTTGCCAGCAGACCGATGATGGGCCAATGTTGCACTTCCTTCTTTGCCAAAAACAACGTCGGAAATACCGAGCCGATGACGACGATATCAAAATAACTTTGATGGTTTGCCACCAATAGAAAATTCATTTCGTGGAACTGTGCGGCATAGGTTGTTTCAATCCTGACGCGCAGGATGGAAGTAACGTTCCTGCACCACCGATGCATAATGGATGCTAAAACTTTTTTATGAGATTTTCGGGTGAAGATAAAAAAAAAGAGATGGATGCTGACTATCTTTAGAGATGCTGCCAAAGTGATAATCAGTAAGCACCAAAGTTTCCAAACACGCTTCATGCAGCCTGAGCCTTGCAGTAATGGCTTTTGTACCGCTCTGTTATGCTGCCAGTTTCAAGTAGGATCAAAAAATCTGTCGTCCCAAATTCAAGGTCACGGGCAGGCTCGCCGCAAATCACGGCTCCAAGGCGCAGGTAACCTTTCAACAGCGGAGGCAACGAAGAAAATGCTCCGCGGAGTTCAGTTTCATTCGGCAGACAGTTTTCAAAATTCATTCTGTGCTGAACCAACGGGTGAACGCGGTATTCTTTTGGCGCTAAATGGTGATGCATCAGATAGAAATACGCCGGTGCAACTTCCCGTTCCTTTGTTGAATGCAAACTTGCGCATCCGAATAAATGATCGATGGAATGCAACTCAATGTACCGTGCGATACCCTTCCATAGTAAATTGATTACCGCAATGGAACGAAATTCTTTTGCCACACACGACCGCCCAAGTTCCAATGATTGACCGGGAATCTTTTTAAATCTAGAAAGATCAAATTCTCCTTCAGAGTAGAAGCCAATATTCCGTTCCGCAACATCCTGCCTTAACAATCTGTATGTTCCCACAATATTTCCGCTTGCGCGTTCTTTCACAATAATATGATCACAAAACGTGTCGTAGACATCCGAATCGAATCCGGTTTCGAACGAAGACTGCAATCCTTCTTTCATTTCAATATTGAAAACATCAAAACGAAGGCGAAGTGCGGCTTCGATTTCGGCAAGTGAATCGGCAATTTTTATGATGTAAGCGGAGGTCTCGACGAGAGTGTTCAACGAGCGTTGCGTCAAAAGTTCCATTCATTCCCTTTTTTTGAATCAAAAATAATAAGAGGGTGTTTAGATATGATGAATGCTCGGTTACGGGAATGTTAAATCGCTTAGGTAGATCCTTAAAGATTTTTCAATGGAATTTTTGGTTTTTTTTCGGTTTCTTTAGTCTGCATTA
>JAQUOA010000339.1 GCA_028749215.1 Bacteroidota bacterium | reverse complement strand
GGTATCCTAAATTAAGAAATATCATTCTTTCGTTAACGAAAGAAATTGTTGATGACACTCAACCGTTCAATCCCACATCCGATATTAAGAATGATTGCCCCGAATGCCCCTATCGGACAATTTGCGGAACGCAGTGGGCAGAGAAGTTTAGTTTGTATTAAAAGCAAACCGCATAGGCACATAGACCACATAGAAAAACTATGACAAAAAAATACCTTAATGAATTGACATTTCAAATTGTTGGTGCGGCAATTGAAGTTCACAAAGCGTTGGGGCCCGGTTTGTTGGAAAGTGTGTACCATAAATGCCTTAAGCAAGAATTGACTCTGAGAAAATTGTGGTATGCTTCGGAATTTATTGTGAATGTTGGCTATAAAGGAATAGTCCTTGATACTGAGCTTCGATGTGATTTGTTAATTGAAAACCTTATTGTAGTTGAATTGAAATCAGTGGATTCAATCATACCTGTTCACGAAGCACAACTGTTAACGTATATGAAGTTACTGGAAAAACCTAAAGGCATTCTCATTAATTTTAATTGTTCAAATCTTTTTAAAGAAGGTCAGAAAACTTTTGTGAATGAGTTATTCAGAAATCTCCCCGAAGAATAAGAATAGCTATGTGTCCTATGTGCCTATGTGTTTCATGTTTTTAAAGCAAACCACATAGATACATAGACCACATAGAAAAGCATCAAAAGATGAACGGAATCAGTCTGTACGTTCGTTTCATGTAATCTGAGTATGCAGGAAATTTTTGCACCAGCAATCGTTCTTCGTAATGCAGTTTAATGATGAGTATTGATACGAGTAAAAAATACAGTGACAACGATAATCGATCTGGCATTTTGATGACGAAGGGGAGCATTAGCAATAATACCGAAGAATACATTGGATGACGGATATAATTGTAGATACCGGAAGTGATAAGTTCTGCATCCGGTTTTGGAATTGGCTGAACGCGCAGATTGTTCAATTTCATTGTGACGATCGCTAGTAATCCAATCACTCCGCCAATAATTCCGATGAAAAATAATATTGGATTATAAAAAGGGAAGTTGCAGTATTGTACTATTGCTGCAATAAGCGTAAATTGAAGTATGACTAAGAGTTTTGAATACATGATAATTCTCTATTAAGAAGTTGCAACTTTAATCAAAACAATGTCATTCTCATCCCAACGGGATCCTTTCGGGACACGTTTTCAGCGGGAATCCACTTCTTGGATGCCCGATAAAAGCATTCGGGCATGACGAAATAATTTATTTGTAAATAATCTTTCAATAATATATGAAAAAAAACCTTCTTCTAATTTTCTTACTCTTTACAATCTCATTCGGTCAACCGCGCCAGATGGATGCTGTTGAATTGCAGCTTGCGATCAATAAATTATCGGTGACCGGTTCAGTCTTGTATATTGCTGCGCATCCGGATGATGAGAACACCGCGCTGCTTTCCTACTTTGCTAAAGGAAAACAGTATCGGACTGCGTATCTATCTTTAACACGAGGCGAAGGAGGACAAAATCTTGTCGGTTCCGAACAAGGAGTTGAACTTGGAATTATTCGCACACAAGAATTACTTGCTGCGCGCAGAATTGACGGAGCTGAACAATTTTTCACCCGCGCGATCGATTTCGGATATTCGAAATCATCCGAAGAAGCCTTGCGAATGTGGAACAAAGACAGCGTATTGAAAGACGTTGTATGGGTGATCCGAAAATTTCGCCCCGATGTTATTATTACACGATTTTCTCCGATGCAAGGGGGGCACGGTCATCATCTTGCCTCAGCGATTCTTGCGCAAGAGGCATTTGCAATTAGTGGTGATATAAATGTCTTTCCCGAACAATTAAAGTTTGTGCAGCCGTGGAAAGCGAAACGGATATTGTTTAATCAATTTCGATTTGGCGGAGTAAATTCGAATACAACCAATGCACCAACAATGAAAATCGATGTTGGAGAGTATTCTCCATTGTTGGGAAAATCATTTACGGAAATTGCAGGAATCAGTCGGACGATGCACAAAAGCCAGGGGATGGGATCGTCGCAGAATAAAGGGAGCAATATCAATGAATTTGTCGTTACGGCCGGTGAACCTGCAAAGGATGATCTCTTTGAAGGAATTGAAACTTCGTGGAATCGAATTCCTAATGGAAAGAAACTTGCTCAAATGGCGAGCGATATTCAGAAAAAATTTTCTCCGATATCGCCGGAAAAAAGCATTCCTGCACTGCTTCATTTTTATAAGGAGCTTCAGAAAATAAATAACGATCCGTTGATTGTTAGAAAAATGGAAGAGATAAAGTCGCTGATACAATCATGCGCCGGACTGTGGATTGAGGCGAATGCAAATTCTCCGTTGTACTCGCGCAGCGATTCTGTCAAGGTTAACCTCACATTCATTAATCGTTCTTCTGCAAAGATTACTGTCGCCTCAGCATTTTCACCCGAGTTGAATTTTAACCAAGATTCTAAACAAATGTTGAATTACAATGAACCGTATCAAATACAATTTTCATCTGCGATCCATGCTGACGAGTT
>JAQUOA010000107.1:4209-9086 GCA_028749215.1 Bacteroidota bacterium | reverse complement strand
TAACGCCGAACTGCGGAAGCACATCGCGAAAGAACCGGTACGTCCCGCCGTACAATGCCGGCGTGCTGATGATCTCGTCACCTGATTTTACCAGCGACAGAATTGCCGTTGAAATTGCCGCCATGCCTGAAGCAAAAAGCACTGCCGCTTCTGCATCATTCATCAGCGCTAATTTTTCTTCAACATCTTCCACCGTTGGATTATGGTACCGCGAATACACGTAGACGGAAGGATCGCCGTTCGCATAACGAATAGCATCATCCGAGCTTTCAAACCGATAGGTGGATGTTTGGTAGATCGGTGTAGCAACGGGGCCTTTGTACGCGTAGAGCTTTTTACCATGCAGTGCCCGTGTCGCCAGAGAAGATTTTTTTTTCATACTCAATTATTTTCTTGTTCGTATTCTCTCTTAAATCCTTTGATGGCATTGAGAATAGCTTCCGCAATTTTCTTTTGACCTGCCGGACTGCGCAAAAATTTTTCTTCTTTCGGATTCGACAAGTATCCGGTTTCTACTAACACGTTTGGCATCGATGCACCAACGAGAACATAGAATCCTGCTTGCTTCACCGCTTGGCGCTGCGATTCCATTTCGGCGCTCATTGTTTCTTCAAGCAATTCCGCAAAACGCTCGCTCTGTTTTACATATGCACTTTGCGCCATGGTCAAAATGATAAAATTTTCTTCGTTAAGATCTTGATAGCGTTCTTCGTAATCTTTTTCCAGTTTCACAACGGCATTTTCTTTCTCGGCAACATGAATGGCATCTTCAGTCTTACCGGGACGGAGCAGGTAAATTTCAAACCCGGTTGCTTTGGGAGACTTACGTTCTACAGAATTGCAGTGAATGCTGACAAATAATTTTCCTTCATTCTCATTTGCCATTTGTCCGCGGCGGTACAATTCTATAAATCGGTCTGTCTTGCGCGTGTACACCACTTTCACGTCGGGCATTTCTTTTTCGATGAGTGCACCGAGTTTCAGCGAAACACCAAGCGTGACATCTTTTTCCCGTGTTCCGATAGTGCCAATAGCTCCGGGGTCATGTCCGCCGTGGCCGGCATCGAGCACGATCACATCCAGCTTCCATTTTTTCTTTTGCTTTTGAATGTCGGAAACGACTTGCCGTTTTGCTTTTTCTAAATCTTGTGCACGCTTAATGGAATCTGCATTGGCTTCTTTTTTTACTTCGGGTGCAGGAGGAATCAGCGTCAGCAACATATCGTTGCTCTGCTGATCTTGAACTAATTCGGATGTTTCAATTTTACCCCGAATTTGTAAACTCAATTGCAAAGAAGTTTCCGATTGCACCGGCTTGATGTGCCGGATGATCCCGCGGGAAAATGCTGTATCAAGTTTTACCGTATCCCCGTGCACCGCAGGGAGCGTAACGTACAACCAATCGCCGATTTGAAGCGAACTTTTTGCATCGTGCGCCTTTCCCGTCATTCGAATTCTTACGAGGGAACCATTTTTCTTTTCTTCAATCGTAAATCCCTGAACAACAGCAACCGCCGTGCTTTCAATTTCGGTTTTGGTGCTGAGTGTTTTATCTTCTTCAATACTCAGCAGAGAATCGTCAAGCGTTTTTAACAGGGCAACAACCTCTCTTGCCGGAGCGAAATACAATTGCTGATCAATGAGAGTCGGCTGATGTAATTGAAAAACACGAAAACGATTTGTCTTCGGATTAATTTGTACAACAAAAGAATTACCTTCGGAAAATTTTAAGGTAGATTTTTCCAGCCGTAATTCCGCTTTGGCAAGCACGCGATTCTCGAAGTAATCAAGCTTCAACATTTCAGCAAGATCTCGAATGGCGGCATACTTTACGCCGTTTTCGGTAAACGAACGGACTGCGGCGGTTTGTTTTGATGACACGATGTGCAGAGAAGCACTGTCTCGTTTGGCTTCAGCATACATAGACTGTTGAAGCAGCAGACATGTCATCAATAATAATATTCGATGTACGTCAGAGATTGATTTCATTAGCGGAAATTGGTGAATTGAAGTGGAAGCGGAAATTCAGTCGACCGCACTATCGCCATCACTGATTGAAGATCATCTTTACTCTTCGCCGTGACGCGCACCTGCTCATCCATGATCTGTGCCTGCACCTTTAACTTTGAATCTTTAATTATCTGAACAAGTTTTTTTGCGTTCTCTTTATCAATACCAATCTGCAAAGAAATTTTTTGCCGCGCCATGCCGGAAGTCGCCGGTTCAACGGCACCGTATTTCAATGTCTTCAGCGAGATTCCTCGCTTCACGAATTTATTTTGCAGAACGTCTACCACCGCTTTCAGCCGAAAATCGTCGTCGGACGTAACGACAACTTCTTTTTCTTTCTGGTTAAAGTCAATGGTGGTTTTTGAATCCTTGAAGTCATACCGTTGGGCAATTTCTTTCCTTGCCTGGTTCAACGCGTTATCTACCTCTTGCATATCCACATCAGAGACGACATCAAATGAATTTTGTTGGGCCATACCTGTTCCTAATTTTGTGTAATGTACAATGAATTCACCGCTTCTTCAATCTTATTTCAATATTTCTCCCGTTTCGTTGCTCCAAAAAAGCAAATCCAGTTCATCCACGGAAATACGAGCGAACGTTGAAAACTTTTGAAATTTCTTTTCAATGGACAGATAGTGCTTCTTCGTCACAGTGAGCGGAAGCAACCGAAGTACACCGTAATGTTTCAAATTCCTTAGGATGTGCCGGTCCAAAATGGCGAGACCGCCGTTTTCCCCAATATTTCGTAAGAAATGCGTCGACTCTTTGTAGCTCAATCCTTTTACATGATGAACCAGCCATTCGCGTTTTTCTACAGCCGTGTGGTTTGACCGGATGATTTTTATAATAGAGGGAAATTGCATTTTCATTTCCATCAGCCATTTGGCTTTGGTTTTATGGAAACGAACGTAATGCTCTTTTATCAAAAGAAATGGTTCGGGATTGAAATCAGCGTTCAGAAAATCGTGCTCTTCCAATAACACTTGTACTTTCCCGGCGTTGACTGCGCTCGATTGCGGCGTCATCAAGCAATACGCCAGCTCGTAAAAATATTTTTCAACCGGAACTTGTGCGTACTCACGAAGCCGTTTGCGAATTTTTTTACCGCGCTGGTGATATGCCAAGAATAATTCGTCAAGATGTTTATACTGTTTCATCACGCAATACGATAGGTTTGTTTCTGCAAGCGTATCAGCCCATCTTTTTCCATCAGACCCATGACATGGTGAAGCCATTCAACATCACGCGGTTTAACATTTTTCCATAACAGCTGTGCAATTTCACTGCCGGTGAATGCATGATTATGAAGCAGCTTTAGAATTTTTCCTCTGTACAATCTTCGCGGAATCCCCCGATACGACGGTTCGTTTTTCTTCGCCTTCTTTTCTTTTGTCAAAAAAATTGGCAGGCTCGCTGATTTACAAAACGTCTGAAGCGGGCATTGAAGGCAGCGTGGATTGCGTGCAGTACACACCAACGCTCCTAAATCCATTAAGGCTTGATTCCAATGATAGGCACTTTTTGCGGGAAGAATTTTTTCTGCGATCTCCCATGCCTTTTGTTCGCTGACCATTTCCCCTGCTGATTTTACACGCTTACTTACACGAGTATAGATCCGTTTAATATTAACATCGACAACAGGTAGAGTATGATGAAATGCGAAACAACAAATTGCATGGGAAGAATATTTTCCAATGCCCGGCAGCGTTTGCAGTGTTTCAATATCGCGAGGAAGCCTGCCTCTGTATTTTGTTACCACTTGTTTCGCTGTTTGATGAATGCGGAGCGCGCGGTTATTATATCCTAAACCGGACCATGCACGCAGTACATCGGCCGTTGACGCCGATGCCAACACAGTAAAAGTCGGAAAATTTTTCAGCCATTGATGATAAAAAGAAACGACGTGCGACGCCTGCGTTTGTTGAAGCATCATTTCTGAAATAAAAATCCGATAGGGGTGATGCGTGGACCTCCACGGGAATGATCGTCCATTATGGGTGTACCAGCGTAGAAGTTTAGCGTGAAGAGTTCTTTTGGTTTGAGGATGCAAGGAAATACCTGCCGAAGAAATAACTACGCATCTCCTTCCTTCAGAATAAATCCTTGTCCGTACACCGTATGGATCAACTTCGAGGGAAATTCTTTTTCGATTGAATTGCGAAGATAGTTGATGTACACATCAACGAAATTTGTACCCGCATCAAAATTATGCCCCCACACATCTTCCGCAATTTGTTTTCGGCTTACAATTTTATTTTTATTGCGGAGGAGATATTCCAAAAGATTAAACTCTTTCGGGCTAAGATCAATCATTTTACCGGCACGAGATACTTTGCGGCTCACAAGATCCATTTCAAGATCGGCGATTTCAAGTTTCACTATTTCCTGCGCATTAGGGACGCGGCGGAATAATGTTTCAATCCGCGCCACAAGTTCTTTCATGTCGAACGGTTTGGCAAGATAATCATCCGCTCCGAGACGAAGGCCCTTCACTTTGTCATCAACGGCATTCAATCCTGAAAGGATGAGAACGGGGGGGAAAGCAGATTTCTTCCGGAGATCTTTCAGCACTTCCAATCCGGATTTTTTGGGAAGGGAAAGGTCGAGAATGACAAGGTCATACTCATTCGTATTCAATTTTTCCGTTGCATCTTCGCCATTCGCGGCATGATCCATTTGATATTGCCGTGAGAGACGTTTTTCAACCAGCAGCACGATGTCCTTATGATCTTCAACTAAGAGAATGCGTTTTTGTGATTCGTCGTTTTTTTTCACAGTTTACTTTCGCAAGAGATGTGTCACAAAATGTTGTTTGATGTTTTGCCATTCATCGTCAATGATACTATAGTACACCGAATCGCGAA
>JAQUOA010000107.1:0-4109 GCA_028749215.1 Bacteroidota bacterium | reverse complement strand
AAAACTTGAGAGGATTTCATTTAGGCACAGTTCTTTGAAACAAACAGCACTTTTCTTATATTTATAAGCAATTTTGATCCCGTAGCTCAATTGGATAGAGCAACAGCCTTCTAAGCTGTAGGTTCCGCGTTCGATTCGCGGCGGGATCACAACACACCTCAATATTTATTCCTCGAATGCCCTTCAACTGTACCAACGGTGCATCAACTTACGGATAAAATAGTTAACTGATTGGATGACGTCTGCCTGTAAACGTGCTGTATGTATTTTATTCTCACCCACCTGCGGCAGAAAAGTTATTGATGATCGCTTTCTTTTTTTTGTAGAAAGGTAAATTTTTTGGTTGCCCATTATTCAAAAAGCCGTGGAAAAACTGTCAATTCTTACTGGCACATCGTTTGACTATCATCATGGTAACAGCATGGGGGGAGAAAATGACTGCTACCGACACCACAATTCGCCAACGCTCATCTATTGAAGAACTGTACCAACAGTCAAAATATTTTTCAGAACATTGGAATTTACAATTTTTTGCCAATGCCGTCTCCGAATACGTGACCGTATTAAATAAAAACCGGCAAATTGTTTTCAGCAATGAACCTTTTGCAAAGTTCTTAGGTTCACAATCCAATAATAATGTTGTCGGAATGAGACCCGGTGAAGCGCTGCGATGTGCACATGCGGGCACTTCATCTGCAGGATGTGGTACGACGGAATTTTGCAAAATGTGTGGAGCGTTTCAAGCAATCATGCAAGCACAAATAGGAAAGGAAGCTGTTCGGGAATGCCGCATTCTTCGCGATGATGACCTTGGCTCTTTAGATTTTCTTGTGCGGTCAACTCCTATGAAGATTGAGAACCAACCTTTTACACTCTTTGCACTTTCAGATATTAGTCACGAAAAGCGGCGCAAAGTTCTGGAGAATATTTTCTTCCATGATGTTCTGAATACAGCCGGCGGTTTGATGGGATATTTGGAACTATTACCGGAAGCATCGCCAAGCGAAAAAGAAGAGTTCATTAATATTGCCCATGACATTTCGATTGATTTAACCGACCAAATTCAAGCACAGCGGGAACTTGCCAACGCTGAAAATTCCGACATCGTTCTGAATCCGACAACGCTGCATTCGCTCACACTCCTTCCAATGATCGCTTCAACGTACCGGAAACATCGGGTTTCGAATCGCAAACAAATTGTCATCGATTCAGGCGCCGAAGATTTTATTTTTGTCAGTGATGAAGGCCTGATGAAACGTATCTTGGGAAATTTAACGAAGAATGCTTTGGAAGCCTCTCAAGCAGGTGACATTGTCACAATCGGATGTAAACGCCGAGAAAATGAAGTACAATTTTGGGTGCACAATTCTTCCGCGATGCCGCGTAATGTACAATTACAAATGTTTCAACGTTCATTTTCTACTAAAGGCGGCGGACGGGGTTTGGGCACCTATAGCGTAAAACTGTTGACCGAACGATGGCTGCACGGACACGCTTCGTTTGTTTCTAATACCGAAGACGGAACGATTTTCTTTGTGACACTCTCGGGAACGTTGACTGAACAGACAAGCGACTGTCGCTCTACTTCTTCATTTGAAAATATTTTTGCGTAAATAAAAAGCCAGCTTGCGGCTGGCTTTTTCATTCAACAATGGTCTTGCTCTTACTTTTCCGGCGGCTGATTGTGGGATGGATTAAAGCTGGATGCAATACCGTCAAGAATTTGCGAACGAGCCTGAACTTCATTTAATTTTTGAAGGATTCGAAGTGTGGTTTCACTGCTGGTTTCAGCAACCCCCGTAAGAAAATTTTTGATATCTGCATCGTCGCATTGTTGAATGGCTTCCTCCGTTAAACGTACAATAGATGTCTCTAATTGAAGTGCCCGTGATAATGCCTCACATGAGTTGCGGCAGATATGTTCACATTGAAACGTTGTCAGTGACATTGTTTTTCCCCTCCTATACATGTGCGGGATGAATATTCTCGGCAGCAAAATGCTGCCCGGCATACAGCGCTTCTTCATTGAGCGGAATAAGATGATGATGACGCTCTGGAAGCACTTCACGTAACGCTTTTAAAACATTCTCTATGGCAACGATCGGACGGCGCTCCAAGAACGCGCCGAGGAGAATCATATTCGCAACTTGTTTCTTCCCCATCTTCACAGCATGTGCCGTTGCCGGAATCGTGAGGATGTCAATATCGTTACGAGTGCACGGTGTGATGATGGTCGATTGTTCGCAAAGCAGCAATCCGCCCGGCTTTATCTTTGCAGCAAATTTATCGAGTGACGGCTGATTGAGAATAATTCCGGAATCAAATGTCGTCACAATTGGCGAACTTACTTTTTGCGATGATACAATCACGATACAGTTTGCCGTTCCGCCGCGCATCTCCGGTCCGTACGCCGGCATCCAGCTGATTTCTTTCCCTTCTTTCATTGCAGAATAGGCAATGATCTGCCCCATCGAAAGAACGCCTTGTCCGCCAAAACCGGCAATGATAATTTCATGATTTTGCATCATACCAACCTCGTTACGAGTGAGTTTGTTGTTTTACTTCTTGTCCGCGTACAATGACGTACGCAATCAAAGCAAAGATAAAAAAGAGGAGCAGTATCCATGCAATGCTTTGCATTGTTCCGATAATTGTGGAATACATTTCCAGCACCCACCGCTCGTTTGTCAATTCAAGAATTTTCTCGTCAGCTCGTTCCGGTGTAATATATCGTTGTAATTCCCAGATACGCACACCGCCGGAGATACCGACAACATAAATCGCAAATGTCAAATACTTGGACCACGAAACAAAAATTTCTTCTTTGATCAGCCGCTGCAAAATTCCGCCGATCGGTTTTTGAAAGACCTTCGTCACTAAAAAACAGACAGCAACAGAAACTAAAAAACTGACGATAAGCAAAGTAAAGAACATAAAACCTCATTAATATGTTTACTTCATCGCTTGCGGCACTTTGATGTCACCGAGCGGGTAGTACGGAAACATATTCTTTTCCATCCACTCGTTTGCTTCCAAAGGAGTCATCTTCCATCCTGACGGGCAGTTGGAGACAACTTCAATGAAGCATGTTCCTTTTTTTTCTTTCTGAAATTCCAACGATGCTTTGAATGCTTTCTTCAATTTCCTAACCGCATTAGGCGTGTGTACGGCATGTCTTGCCACATAGTATGCACCGGGAAGCTGCGCGATCAATTCTGTAATCTTCAACGGGTATCCGACTTTTGCAGCATCTCTGCCGTACGGCGACGTTGATGTCACCATTCCCAACAGCGATGTCGGCGCCATCTGCCCGCCGGTCATTCCATAGATACCATTGTTGATGAAGACCATAAGAATATTTTCGCCTCGGTTCACCGTATGAATTGTTTCGGCAGTTCCGATTGCGGCAAGATCTCCGTCTCCTTGGTACGAGAAAACAAATTTATCAGGCAGCACTCGTTTAATGCCTGTCGCGGCGGCACTGGCGCGGCCGTGAGCAGCTTCCTGCATATCAACATTCATATACATATACGCAAACACTGAACATCCGACCGGTGCCACGCCAATCGTCTGGTCGGCAATACCCATTTCTTCAATCACTTCCATCAACACTTTGTGGACAACGCCATGCCCGCATCCCGGGCAGTAATGCATCGGCTGATCGGTCAAGGTGTGCGGTTTTGCGTAGATACATTCCATCGAATCAATAAGCACGTTCGTTTCCATTGTTCACCTCGCCGCTTTTTGTGAATGATTCGTGAGATGGTGTTTTTCCGCCAATGCTTCAACTTCTAGGAGAATATCTTCCGGTGTCGGAATCATTCCTCCCATGCGGCCACGGAAATAAACCGGAGCGCGGCCATTCACTGCTAAACGAACATCTTCAACCATTTGACCGGAATTCATTTCCACTGTAAGAAAAATTTTGTTCGGCGACGCAAGCGTTGCAATTGTTTCATACGGGAACGGATAGAGCGTGATAGGACGAATAACACCCACGCGTAATCCCTTTTCATTTGCAACATCCATCACCTTATTACAAATGCGCGCCGTCAGGCCAAAGGCAACAAGAAAAATATCGGCATCTTTGGTATTCAACAATTCTACTT
>JAQUOA010000338.1 GCA_028749215.1 Bacteroidota bacterium | reverse complement strand
TTACCAAAGAACTTGACCGTGCCCTGCTCGACAACGAAATTGATCTTGCGGTTCACAGCCTAAAAGATGTGCCGACGCAAATTCCGGATGAGTTGACGATTGCCGCTGTAACGGAGCGCGAAGATGTTCACGATGTGTTTATCCCAAATCCTAAATACCGTTCTCTCACATTAAAAAATATACCCAAAGGCGGAGAAATAGCTACTGGTAGTTTGCGCCGCCGGAGCCAGCTGTTGTACTATCGCCCCGATCTTTCAATCATAGAGATTCGCGGGAATTTAAATACACGAGTAGAGAAATTGAAGACTTCTTTGTGGCACGGAATGATTCTCGCGTACGCCGGAGTCGTAAGACTTGGGTGGAAAGAAATTATCGGCGAAATTATTCCGACTTCGATCTCGCTTCCTGCTGTCGGTCAGGGGGCGCTTGGTATCATTGCCAGGAAAGACAATGCAAGTGTTCTTTCGTTATTGGATGTGTTGAATCATCAGCCGACACGAACCGCAGTGTTGGCGGAACGAGCATTGCTTCGAAGATTAGAAGGCGGATGTCAGATTCCGATTGGTGCACAGGGAACTGTTAACGGTAACACACTGAATCTTGAAGCGTTCGTCGGTGATATTCGCGGCAAAAAAAATATGAGAAAAAAAATTAGCGGTAAAGGCGAAGAGTGTGAGCGATTGGGAATTCAACTTGCCGAGCAACTGCTGGATGAAGGCGCTGGCGATATTTTGAATGAAATTAGGAATTTGACATAGTGCCGAGTAAGCAACAATCCGAGCCGAAAAAAATCTCAAGCGATGTGTTGAAAGGGAAAACGATTCTTGTGACTCGTTCACCTGAGCAGGCGGTTGAATTTTCAAAACGCTTGCACGAATACGGCGCTAACGTGGTAGTCGTACCGACCGTGCAGTTTGTTGAACCGGAATCGTGGAGTGAATGCGATGAGGCGGTCCGCGGCATCAAAGGATTTGACAGCGTCATTTTTACAAGTGCTAATGCTGTTGAATTCTTTTTTAAGAGAGTGGATAAAGTGCGGCAACAGGCTGCTGAGTTTCAATCATTGTCTCTCTATGCAGTCGGGAGCAGAACGCAGGAAGCTGTTGTTCATTTTGGATTGAAAGCAGAAGTGCTGACGGAACAATATTCGGGGAAGGCACTTGCCGAAGCGCTGAAACAGTCGATGAAAAAGAATTCGAAAGTTCTCTTTCCTCATGGAAATTTAGGTAATCATGAATTACCGCAGTTACTGCGCGAAACAGGAATTGATGTCACTGAAGTGGTTGTCTATCGCAATGTTGAACCGACAACTCACGACCAGTCGTTGTTGAAACAGCATTTTGATGTGATAACATTTTTTAGTCCGTCAAGCATAAAAAATTTTTTGAAAATCGTTCCTAAAAAAGATACGACAGATTGTGTAATTGCCGTGATTGGAGAAACGACAGAGAAAGCAGCGCACGCGTCAGGATTGCCGGTTCACATTGTTCCCAAAGTTTCTACAGCGAATGATCTTGCCGATGCTATCGCGTCATTTTTTGAACACCTTACGAAAGAAAAAACATTTCATGCTTCATAACGACTTATTGATTCGTGCATGCAAGAAACAACCCGTTGAACGAACTCCTGTGTGGTTCATGCGTCAGGCAGGACGCTATTTACCCGAGTACCGCACTGTGCGCAACAAAGTTGATTTCCTGACGCTCTGCAAAACTCCTGACCTTGCCGCAGAAGTGACTATTCAACCGGTGGATCATGTCGGCGTGGATGCAGCAATTATCTTTTCTGATATTCTTGTCATTCCGGAAGCAATGGGAATGAAATTATTTGTTGAAGAAGGTAAGGGAGGCCCGAGGTTTGCAACAAGCATCCGGACACAGGCAGATATCCAGGCATTGAAATCTCCCGATCCAAACAAGGAATTGAAATTTGTGATGGATGCTTTGCGTGTTGCAAGAAAAGGATTGAACGAGCGTGTTCCTCTCATTGGTTTTTCCGGCGCTCCGTGGACACTGATGTCGTACATGGTGGAAGGAAAAGGAAGCAAAGATTTTGTCTTTGCAAAAGAGATGATCTATTCTCATCCCAAAGAAGCGCATTTGTTGCTCCAAAAACTTTCTACCGCTGTTGCCGATTACCTCTGTGCTCAGGTCGATGCGGGCGCGCAAGTGGTGCAAATTTTTGACACATGGGGAGGCGCTCTTGCGCCGGATGAATTCGAAGAATTTTCTCTTCGGTACATTGCTCAGATTGTTCAACAGGTAAAAAAGAAAAATGTACCGGTGATCGTATTTTGCAAAGGATGCGGGCACGCACTGAAAAAAATTTCCGCTGTCGGTGCGGATGTTGTTGGCTTAGACTGGACGCAGGACATTGGCGAAGCGCGTTCTCTCGTCGGAAACAGTGTTGCGTTGCAGGGAAATCTTGATCCTGTGGCGTTATTCTCTTCGCCGGAATCGATACAAAATTTAGTGAAAAATATTTTGCAGAAATACGGGCATGGAACCGGGCATATTTTTAATCTCGGCCACGGTATTTTACCGACCACCCCGG
>JAQUOA010000106.1 GCA_028749215.1 Bacteroidota bacterium | reverse complement strand
TTATCGTAATCGGATGTTGTTTTGTCGATTTGCGCTTTGATTTCATTGATACGTTTTTTGATATCTTCTTTCTTGCCAGCACCTTCGACGATTGTCGTATTGTCTTTGTCCACAACAATTTTCTTTGCGGTTCCAAGATAAGCGATGGTAGCGTTTTCGAGTTTGTACCCTTGTTCTTCAGAGATCACTTGTCCGCCTGTCAGGACAGCAATATCTTCGAGCATTGCTTTACGACGATCGCCAAAGCCAGGAGCTTTCACTGCCACAACGCGTAACGTACCGCGGAGTTTGTTCACAACGAGAGTTGCAAGAGCTTCGCCTTCAACTTCTTCAGAAATAATAAGAATCGAGCGGCCTGATTGGGCAGTTTTTTCAAGAATTGGGAGAAGATCTTTCATAGCGCTGATCTTCTTGTCGTGAATCAGGATGTAGGGATTTTCAAGATCGGCTTCCATTGTATCAGCATTGGTAACAAAGTACGGTGAAAGATAACCACGATCGAATTGCATTCCTTCTACAACGTCAACCGTTGTTTCCGTTCCTTTTGCTTCTTCAACAGTGATGACGCCATCTTTTCCAACTTTTTCCATTGCGTCAGCAATGAGGTTCCCGATCATCGGATCGTTGTTCGCAGAAATTGTTCCAACTTGGGCAATTTCTTTTTTTCCTTCAACCGGCCGGCTGATTTTTTTCAAGTGGGCAACAACTTTTTCAACAGCAAGATCAATTCCACGTTTCAAATCCATTGGGTTTGCACCAGCGGTAACGTTCTTCAATCCTTCACGCACAATAGCTTGTGCAAGAACAGTCGCTGTTGTTGTTCCATCACCGGCAACATCCGATGTTTTGGAAGCAACTTCACGCACCATCTGAGCGCCCATGTTTTCGATTGCATCTTCTAATTCAATTTCTTTTGCCACAGTTACACCGTCTTTGGTAATAGTCGGTGCACCAAATTTTTTGTCGATAACAACATTGCGTCCTTTCGGACCAAGTGTTACTTTTACTGCGTTTGCCAATTGATCGACGCCGCGCTTTAAAGCGTTGCGTGCCTCAAATTCAAACGTAATTATTTTCGCTGCCATAGGTAATCTCCTTTTAGGTTATTCAATTCAAACTTATTTCGGCATGATCGCGAAAATATCGCTTTCACGCATAATGAGAACTTCTTGTCCGTCAATGGTGACTTCTGTTCCGGAATATTTACCATACAGCACTTTATCTCCAACTTTTACTTCCATTGCTACCTTTTTCCCCTCGTCGGTAGTTTTTCCGGGACCTGCGGCAATCACTTCTCCCCAAACCGGTTTTTCTTTTGCGGTATCGGGAAGAAAAAGCCCACCCTTGGTTTTTTCTTCAGCTTCAGCGGGTTTTACTACGATGCGATCTGCTAAAGGATGTATCTTCATAATTCCTCCATAATATAACATGTTTATTTACAATGGGTTGGGAGGCTTATTTGTCTTAGCACTCTCAACTAACGAGTGCTAATATAACACTAAAAGATCGTCTTGTCAAGATAGTGAATTGATTCACCTTTGGTTCTAAACTACTTTTCCATCAAGAAGGGTAATGGCTCGGTCAGATTTAGAGGCAAGTTCTTTATTATGAGTTACGATGACAAAAGTCTGTTTATATTTTTCTCGAAGCTCAAATATCAGCGAATGAAGTTGGTTGGCGTTATCGGTATCAAGATTTCCGGAAGGTTCGTCGGCAAAAATAATTTTGGGGGAATTCATCAACGCACGAGCTACGGCAACACGCTGCTGCTCGCCCCCTGAAAGTTCAGATGGTTTGTGATTTTCTCGTTTCATAAGTCCCACATCATTCAGCAGAGATTTTGCTCGTTCAATTTTTGTCATTATAGTGTCACCACCAATCAGCGCAGGCATTAAAACATTCTCAAGAGCAGTAAATTCTGGTAGTAGATGGTGGAATTGAAATACGAACCCAATTTTTTTATTTCGCAGGTGAGAAATAGCATCATCATTCTTTGTAGAGATATTTTCTCCGTCAAAAAGAACTTCCCCTTCTGTCGGTTTATCCAAGAGGCCAAGAATGTGAATCAACGTACTTTTTCCGGCACCTGATGGACCAACAAGAGTAATAATTTCTTGCTCTGCAACCGAAAGAGAAACTCCTTTCAACACTTCAAGGAATGTTGCTTCACCATTTTTGTACCGCTTATGGATATTATTCGCTACTAATAACATGTTTTACTCCCAACGGATAGCTTCTGCCGGTAATAACCGAGAAGCTCTTTTAGACGGATAGATTGTTGCAATATAGCACAAAATAATTGTTGCCAAGGGAACCACGATGAAATCCGACAGCCTCATATCAATTGGCAGTGCCGGTATAATGTATGCAGTCGGGTCCAAGGCAAAGAGTTGAAATTTAATTTGAGCAAGACAAATGATGTACCCGATGAGCAGTCCAATCGACGACCCAAGAACTCCAACAACCATCCCTTCAAATCGAAATATCTTTTGAATATCAACATTCTTTGCTCCCATGGCTTTAAGGATTCCGATATCCCTCGTCTTCTCTATTACGGTCATGGTGAGAGAACCTAAAAGATTAAACGATGCAACGGCAATAATTAACGCCAAAATAATAAAAGCTGTCCATCGTTCAACTATCATCACCGAATAAAGATCTTTGTGAAGGTCGAACCATGTTTGAATATAGAATTTCTCTCCAAACTTTTGTCGAAGATCTGATGCAAATGACTCAACGTTGTCTATTGTAGTCAGGCGAACATCTATCCCGTGAATGGATGAATCCATTGCGAATAATTTCTGCCCTGATGCTAACGACGTGAACCCATAAAGGCCGTCATAATCTTTATTGTTCGACTCATACACTCCGGAAATTCTATAACTATAAATAGGTGGGGCAACCAAATTGACCAACGATCCTTGAATTCCGGCAGATGAAATTAAGTATACGGTATCGTCCACTCCCACACTCATTTTGTCCGCAAGATTAAAACCAAGAATCAAATCGTTCGCTTTGGCATTGCTAAAGTTTGCATCGCCGATGATTAGCTTCTCTTTTACTCCCGAAACTTTTGCAAAAGATTGAGACTCGACACCCCGTAAAAAAATAACCTTTGTTAATTTCTTTGACACCACCATGACTTTACCGCTTACGAATGATCCGATTCCTGCGACATCGTGGGATTGAGAAATATAGTTTTTCAATTCAGTCACATCTTGGGATGAGGCATTCTTTTGGATTTCGATCCGAACATGCGGATCAAAACTTACAAGAATTTGAGTAACCAAGCTGTTAAATCCATTAAATACCGATAAAACGACAATAAGCGCAGCTACTCCAACAGCAACACCAATAATGGAAATAAGCGAAATAATGGTAATAAATCCTGCCTCTTTTTTTGCCAATAAATATCGCTTTGCTATAAATAATTTATAATTCATTAACTAAACCGAATTGCTTTTACCGGATCAAGTTTTGATGCAAGGTGTGCCGGGATGTACGATGCTGCCACACACATGACAATGCTGACTGCTGAGACAATCACAAAATTTTGAATTTGAAAATCTATTGGCACACTGCTCATAAAATAGATTGCCGCAGGCAAAGAAAAAAATTGAAAATGTAACTGAAGCCAACAGACAATAAAAGAAATAATATCACCTGCTAGTGTCCCTACCACCGCCACCACAAAACCTTGCAGCAAAAATATTCTTTTGATTTCCCGCTGCGATGCGCCGAGAGAGCGCAAAATCCCAATCTGTTTTCTTTTTTCCAGCACTAACATGAGAAGTGTGCCAATAATATTTACTGAGGCTACAGCGATTATTAATCCGAGAATGAGTGGTATCGGCTTCTTTTGCAATTCAATCCAAGTAAATAAATTTCGATAGGTTTGAAAAAGCGTCCTTGCATAGTACGGGTACCCAAGTTCATCCATAATTCCTTTTGCAACATCATCTGCTTGATTTACATTGAACAATGTCACATCAAAACCGGATATACCGCCCCAAAGATTGAACAACGCCTGTGCGGCTTCAAGATTGGTATAAAAATATACATCATCGTATTCCGACATACCCGATTCGTAAACGCCGGTAACAACGAAAGCTAGTATGGTGGGCTGGTTAAAATTTTGGGCGGTTCCCGGAAGGCCAAAAACTAGTACGGTATCATTTAACTGAGCATTAAGTTTACGAAGCAGTTTTTTCCCGATAACGCAAGAATAAAGACCGTCTTGAATCTTTGCAAAAGAAAAATTTCCCTGGACAAGATATTTTTTTACGCCTGCATCGTGCTCTCCATCAATTCCCTTAACAATTACTCCATCTGTTGCATCACCAAAATTTACCATCCCCTCTTTCATGACAAATGGTGAAACGGATTCTACGGAGGGAAATTTTGCGAGAATAATTTGTTTTGTCTTTTGCCAATCCCGAAGAGTTTGATTCTGGAAACCTACAACCTGAATATGTGTAGAAAATCCAGTAACCTTTTCTTTAATTTCTTTTTCAAAACCGCCAAGAATTGTTAACGCGATGATAAGCGCCGCCACACCAAGCGTCACACCAATAATTGAAATAAAGGTGATAAATGAAATGAAGTGGCGCCGTTCCGGCGACGGTTGAAATTTCAAAAAGCGGCGGGCAATAAAGATTGATGAAGACATTCCTATGCAACTTTTCCTGATGTGGCAGCTTTGTTGCTGAATTGCATCAAATATGCTTTGATAAACTTATCGAGATTGCCATCCATGACGCTTTGGGTATCGCTCGTTTCATAATCGGTGCGATGATCTTTCACCATATTGTACGGATGAAAAACGTACGAACGGATTTGACTTCCCCACTCGATTTTCTTTTTCGTTCCTTCGATGACCGCGAGACGGGCTTCCTCTTCTTCTTTTCTTAATTGATAGAGGCGAGATTTTAACATTTTCATTGCCCGTTCACGATTCTGAAACTGTGATCGCTCTTCCTGACACGCAACGACGATTCCAGTCGGCATGTGACGCAACCGAACTGCTGTTTCAACTTTGTTCACGTTCTGCCCTCCTTTACCACCGGAACGGAACGTATCCATTTCAACATCGGCCGGATTAATTTCAATTTCAACGTCATCTTCAATCTCCGGATAGACAAACACCGATGCGAATGAAGTATGCCGCCGCTTGTTTGCATCGAACGGAGAAATACGCACAAGACGGTGAACACCTATTTCTGCCTTTAGGTATCCGAAGGCATAGTCGCCAATAATTTCCAGCGTTGCACTTTTTATTCCTGCACCATCTCCATCTTGGCGTTCTGCCAAAAGGACTTTGTATCCTTTATTCTCACACCAGCGCGAATACATTCTCAGCAACATCTCTGCCCAATCCTGTGATTCTGTTCCGCCTGCACCGGAATGCACAGTAAGAATGGCATTCCGTTTATCATCAACGCCGCTGAGCATGTTACGAAATTCCAAATCTGCAAAGCCATTTTTGATCTTTGTAAATTCGGCGTCAATATCTTTTTGAAGCGATGCATCAGCAGATTCTTCGGCAAGCTCAATCAATGTATGGGCATCATCGATCAGTCGTTGAACACTGACCCACGCATCAACCCACATCTTACGTTGGTTGATTTCTTGAAGCACCTTTTGCGCAGCAATGTTATCGTTCCAGAAATTCGGATCGGAAGTTTTATTTTGGAGAGTATTTATTTCATCTTGTTTGATATCGATGTCAAAGATACCCCCGAAGCTGGGTGAGACGTTCGCGGAGATGAGTAAGTTCTTCTTTTGATTCGTCAAACATAGTTTTTTAATTTCGAATAATGAATATGAAACAAGGAATTGAGAAGGATTTTTATCTCTTATATCTCAGAAATCATTGCTGAAAATTCTATCAATCTATTTTCTAAATCAAATTTCTTTTCCACTTCGACGTTCTTTGGTCGCAATTCATGATTCAAAATTTAATCGCTTCCTCAATTTCAATTTCCATTCTCAGCATGACGCTGCTGAGTGTTTTTCCCTGTGCATCGTTCTTCAATGATTTTGTCCCGCCTCCACCAAGAGAGTTGTGAAGGAGAAAGTTCAATGCCCCGATATTGGGAAGTTCAAATCTCTCAACTTTGCCCAAACAAATCCCGTTAAAATGTTTTTTAACACGTTCTTCAGTAAGATACTTAGTCAGCAAAGGATAATATTCTTCTTTTCGTGCTATCACACCAACATTACCCGTATCACCTTTGTCTCCGGAACGAGCATGCGCTATTTGAAGAAGTCGAATTTTCATAGCGATTCAACCTCAACTTTCGGTGTAACCGCAGATTTTGGAATCAATGCCGGCCAATAGGCAATCACTTCGCTTGGTTTTGGTCGCCCGGCTGCAAATCCTGTTACAGACGGAGGACCGGTTAAAATAAGCGGTGCAATCTCACGACTGAATCGTTCCATCGCATTTTTGTCTTTTCCCCTCACACCAACACGCATGACGACTTCATTCAACAATTCAGGATGCTGTGAAAGAGGACCAAAACACGAATCGTATCCTAAAAATTCTGTTCGTATTTCATCAAACATCAATCCAAGTTTTAACAAACGCGTACGAAGAATTTCATCTGCTCTTTTTGCTTTTGCTAAGGCATCAGGCCATGCATAGGTCAGTGTAGAAAAAGCTGTATAACCATCAAAATATGCCATTGACACTTTGTAAGAATCTGTCGCTGATGTCCCCTTAATTCCAGACACTTCAACTCGATTGGCTGCAACATCCTTAAGATGTATTGTTGTAAAGTCAGCAACACAATCCGGTGTAATGTAATTTTTTGGATTACCGATCTCGTACAGCAATTGCTCTTTTACGGTTGAGCTTGAAACCAGTCCGCCTGTATTGTCGTGTTTCGTGATAATAAATTTTCCGTCAGGATACGCTTCGGCAATCGGAAATCCAATGTTTGCTAAATCCGGAACTGATTTCCAATCACCTGTATAATTTCCACCGCTTGCCTGGCCGCCGCATTCAAGAATATGTCCGGCAACAGTTCCAGCGGCAATTTTATTCCAATCGTCCCACTGCCAATTAAATTCATACATCATCGGAGCAAGAGTTAGGCCGGTATCGGTAGTTCGTCCGGTAATGACAATTTGTGCACCTTGCTTTAACACTTCGACAATTGGCTGCGCTCCAAAATAGACATTGGCACTAATAACATGCTGACGGACGGATGATAATTTTTCACCTGTCTCCATATTGTCAAGATGAATATTCTTTTTTGCAAGAGCATCAATCTCAGGAAGGATATCATCACCGTATACAACACCAATCTTTAAATTTTTAATGTTGTGCTTTTTGGCAACGGCAAAAATTGCATCACGGCAAGCCAACGGATTTACGCCGCCGCCATTGGTAATAACTTTAATTCCTTTCTTCACAATATCAGGAAGGATTTCGTCAAACAACGGAATTAAATCTTTCGCATAACCAAGCTTGGGATCTTTCAACTTTTGTTTTTGCATGATGGACATCGTCACTTCAGCCAAATAATCCAGCATCATGTAATCAATGTGCCCTTTACGCACCTGATCTATCGGCGCGATCTGTAAATCTCCCCAAAATCCTTGTCCGGATGCAATGCGAATGAATTGTTTCATTATTTCAATTTGATGTGAAGTTCATCCAACTGTTTTTTGTCGACTTCAGATGGACAATCATCCATCAAGGAATAACCGCTGCTTGTTTTCGGAAATGCAATTACATCGCGAATCGATTTTGAACCGGTCAACAGCATTGCAATGCGATCGAAACCAAACGCGATTCCACCGTGAGGCGGTGCGCCATATTTAAATGCATCTAACATGAAACCGAATTTGGCTTTTGCTTCCTCCGGACCAATGCCGAGTAATCCGAACACTTTACTTTGCAGTTCAGAACTAAAAATACGAATGCTGCCGCCGGCAATTTCATTACCATTCAACACAAGATCATACGCACGCGCACGCGCTTTTCCCGGGTCGGTATCTAAGAAATGAATATCTTCCGGTTTTGGAGAAGTGAATGGGTGGTGCATAGCTACGTGCCGTTTTTCTTCTTCGGAATATTCGAACATTGGAAAATCGACAACCCACAGCAAGTTCCACTTGTTTTCGTCAATGAGATTTAGTCTCTTTGCCATCTCAAGACGAAGCGTCCCAAGTGTTGTATAGGTTTTCTGCCATGTATCTGCAACAATAAAAACATTATCGCCAACTTTTGCACCGGCAGCCTCACAAATCTTTTTGCAGACTTCGTTGCCAAGGAATTTTTCGATGGCAGAATCAATTCCTTTTTCTGTCAACTTGATGTAGGCAAGTCCGCCGACACCCTGGGATTTTGTGAAATCAACCAGGTTATCCATTTGATTGCGCGTGAAGCTTGCACCGCCAGGCACGGCAAATCCCGCAACAACTCCACCCTTCTTCACATTTTCTGCAAAAACTTTAAAGCCGGCATTTTTCACAATCTCACTAAGATCCGCAAACTTCAATGCAAACCGAAGATCGGGTTTATCGCTTCCGTAGCCTTCCATTGCATCTTTGTATGACAGACGCGGAAACGGAGTCTGCACATCAATTCCTTTTAGCTCTTTGAAGAAGCGTTTCGTCAATCCTTCAACGATATTTTGGATATCGATTTCATCAACGAAAGACATCTCTACGTCGATCTGTGTAAATTCAGGCTGGCGGTCTGCGCGTAAATCTTCATCACGGAAACATTTCACGACCTGAAAATACCGATCCATTCCCGACACCATTAAAATCTGTTTATAGGTTTGCGGAGACTGAGGAAGTGCATAAAACTTCCCGGCATTAATTCTGCTCGGGACAAGAAAATCTCTCGCACCTTCCGGCGTACTTTTCATCAGCACAGGAGTTTCCACTTCTACAAAGTTATGCTCGTCAAAATATTTTCTGGTGATCTGATACATCTTGTGACGAAACACCATTCGCTCCTGCATTTCAGGACGCCGAAGATCGAGATACCGATATTTAAGACGGGTGTCTTCGTTCGTATCTATACCATCTTCAATTGCAAACGGAGGTGTCTCAGCTTTATTTAAAACGGAAAGTTCGAGACCGAGGACATCAATGTCACCGCTTGCAAGATTTGCATTTTCTGTTCCGACGGGGCGTTTCTC
>JAQUOA010000337.1 GCA_028749215.1 Bacteroidota bacterium | reverse complement strand
CTGAGCTGAAAATTTTCATGCTGGCGGATGCACGCGAACGTTCACGGCGGAGACAAAAAGAACTTGGTGAAAAAAATGTCTCCATTTCAGTCGATGAACTGGAAAAAGAAATTTTAGAACGAGATCGAATTGATTCTCAACGTTCGGTGAGTCCTTTGCGAAAAGCAGAAGATGCGATAGAGTTGGACACGACTCATCTTTCAATTGAAGAGCAGGTGGAGTTTATTGTGAAAAAGGCGAAAGAGATTATCCAATGAAAATTACCGTCGATACAAATTCAGGGTTTTGCTGGGGCGTCGTGCGTACGGTGGAAATTGCAGAACAGGAACTCGGCGACTCCGGGAAATTATATTCGTTGGGCGAGATAATTCACAACCCCGTGGAAATCGAGCGATTGGAAGAGAAGGGGTTGAAAACGATACGCCATGAAGATTTGCCAAATATAAAAAATGCAAAAGTGTTAATTCGTGCGCATGGTGAGCCGCCGGAAACATATCGCAGAGCAAGAGACCTTGGCATAGAGCTGATTGATGCAACCTGTCCCGTTGTGACCAAAGTCCAAGAACGAATAAGAAAGTTTTCTGATAAGGGATACCAAGTTGTCATTTTTGGAAAAAAAGATCATGCTGAAGTGATTGGGCTGGTAGGGCATACGAACAATACGGCGATAGTGATAAAATCGGTAAGTGAAATCGACAAAATCGACTTTACGAAAAAGACGGTGTTGTTTTCCCAGACAACGATGGACAAGGCAACATTTTATGCGATCCGTGATGAGATTCAGGTTAAGATAAAAGCAGAGTTTGAAGTCGGAACATTTGAAGAGATGGCGATCGATTTTCATGCGAAAGACACGATCTGCGGACAAGTTTCAGGGCGCGACAAAAAGCTTCGTGAGTTTGCACAAAATAACGATGTCATTATTTTCGTCGCAGGTAGAATGAGTTCGAACGGTAAAGTTCTTTATGAAATCGCCAAATCGGAAAATTCGAAAACATATTTCGTCGAGAATGAAAGTGAATTGAATCCGGAATGGTTCGAGCACGCGGAAACTGTCGGCATCAGCGGAGCGACATCGACGCCGCAATGGCTGATGGAACGAGTGAAAAAAACAATTGTGGAAAAATTTGAAGCGGTGGCAAAATAATTTAATTTTTTAGGTCATCCTTAAACAACAAAATAAATAACTAATATACGTACATCATATCAAGCTTTTGTGATCGACAATGATGACCGCTTGATGCTCAATCGCGATATGATGTTGTTCTTGCACTGCAGGAATATACAGGAGATGTAATGGCTACAGAAGAAAATGTTCTTGTCGACGATAAACCGTACTCCGACGAGGAATTTAAACAATTGTCCGCAATGTACGAAGGCACACTGGGAAAAATATCTCAGGGTGAAATCGTTAAAGGAAAAATCGCTTTTATCGGACACAATGATGTTGTGCTGGATATCGGATTCAAATCTGAAGGCACGGTTTCCATCGGCGAATTTCCGAACATCAAAGAATTGAAAATTGGCGATGAAGTTGAAGTCTTTTTAGAAAGCATCGAAGACAAAGATGGGCAACTTGTCCTGTCGCGCAAACGCGCCGACTTCATGCGAGTATGGGAACGCGTCACACGTTCATTCGAAACCGGCGAAGTGATTTCCGGAAAAATTATGCGCAGAATTAAAGGCGGACTTGTTGTTGATGTTCTCGGCATTGATGCCTTTTTACCCGGCTCACAAATTGATGTCCGTCCGGTTCGCGATTTTGACGCATTGATCAACAAAGAAATGGATTTCCGTGTGGTGAAGGTAAATCACCCCTCTGAAAATATTGTCGTCAGCCACAAAATTCTCGTTGAAGAAGAGCTCTCAGATCAACGGAAAGCAATTCTTTCCGGTCTGGAGAAAGGTCAGATTCTTGAAGGAACCGTTAAAGCAATTTCTGATTTTGGTGTCTTCATCGATCTCGGCGGCGTTGACGGTCTTGTTCATATTACAGATCTATCGTGGGGACGCATCAATCATCCTTCAGAAGTTGTGAAGCTTGATCAGACAGTGAATGTTGTTGTTCTCGATTTCGATATGGAAAAGAAACGAATCTCTCTCGGTATGAAACAATTGCAGGCTCATCCGTGGGAAAAGATCGACGAAAAATATCCTGTCGGTACAAAAGTTTCCGGCAAGGTTGTTTCGCTCACCGACTACGGCGCATTTATTGAAATTGAAAAAGGTATCGAAGGTCTCATTCATATTTCCGAAATGAGCTGGACTCAGCACATTAAACATCCCTCTCAGTCGGTTTCTATGGGACAGGTTATTGAAGCTGTTATCCTTTCACTTGATGTTGCGGGGAAGAAAATTTCTCTCGGCATGAAGCAGCTCGAACCCGATCCGTGGAATACCTTAATGCTAAAGTATCCTATCGGTTCGAAGCATCAGGGAGTTGTTCGCAATCTTACTAACTTCGGCGTCTTTGTTGAACTTGAACAAGGTATTGACGGTTTGATTCACATTTCTGACTTATCCTGGACAAAGAAGATTCGTCATCCCGGGGAAGTGGTGAAGAAAGGTGAGAACATTGATGTTG
>JAQUOA010000105.1 GCA_028749215.1 Bacteroidota bacterium | reverse complement strand
TCATTACAATCTCGACGAATTGGGTTATCATGAAATATGTCTTAATCCTTGGTGCCGGATCAGATATAGCCCGTCCATTATCGAAGTTGTACGCACAGGGTGGATACGGAGTGTATCTTGCCAGCAGGAATATGGAAAAACTGGCTCGCGACGCTGAGGATTTGAAAATCCGATACAACGTTGATGTCACCGCCTTGAAATTTGATGTAACCGAAATTCAAACACACCAAAGTTTTTACAATTCACTTCCAATCAAACCTGTTGGCGTGGTTTGCATCGCCGGATATTTAGGTTCACAGGAAATTGCTGAAAATAATTTTTCAGAATCTCTTAGGATCATTTCGGTAAATTTTACGGGATGCGTTTCAATTCTCAATATTATTGCAGATGATTTTGAACACCGCCATGAAGGATTTATCGTCGGCGTCAGCTCTGTGGCAGGAGAGCGAGGAAGAAAAAAGAATTACATTTACGGAGCTGCAAAATCAGGATTTACAACATATCTTTCTGGACTTCGCAACAGATTGTATTCCAGCAACGTGCATGTATTAACTGTCCATCCAGGTTTTGTTGAAACAAAGATGACAGCAGGTCTGCCGTTGCCAGGATTGATGACGGCGCAGCCGGAAGAAGTAGCACGTGATATCTTTCAAGCTCAACAAAGCGAGAAAGATTTTCTTTATTCAAAATGGATCTGGCGTTATATCATGGTTGTCATACGTGCAATTCCTGAATTTGTCTTTAAAAAACTTTCAATTGGATGACAGTTCGATCAAAAGCAGAATTATTTTTATTTGCTACTACATTTATTTGGGGAAGCACTTTTGTTATTGTTCGTCTCGGAGTAAATGATTTTTCTCCTTCATTGTTTATCGGTGTAAGATTTGGCATAGGTGCTTTGTGTTTTCTTGCGCTATTTTTCAAACATTTGCGCGTCATAAAGAAAACGACATTCCGAAAAGGGATTATTCTTGGTGCGATGTTGGGGTTTGGAATTGTCATCCAAAACTGGGGCATTTATCAAACGACGGCGTCCAAAGCAGGGTTTATCACCGGTTTAATGGTTCTCTTCACTCCTTTGGTGCAGCTTATCATCGAACATCGGTCACCAAAAAGCGGGAATGTTATTGGCATTGTCATCGTGACGATAGGTTTGTACTTGCTTACCTCACCGTCCGGTTCATCGCTAAACTTTGGCGATTTTCTTGTTTTACTATCAGCACTGATCTTTGGAATTTTTATTGTCTACTTGGATATTTTTTCAAAGGATGAAAACACAACTCAGCTCGCATTTTTACAAATTGCTTCAACATCGCTCGTTGGTTGGATATTTGTTCCTTTTGAAACACCGGTTTTCAACGTAGAGTCGAATGCGCTTATTCGTTTGCTCTACATGGGAATTTTGGCTACCGTAGTAACAACATTTGTGCAGACTCGATATCAAAAAGAAACAACACCAACACGAGCGGTGATAATTTTTTCGGTGGAACCAGTAATCTCTGCCGTTCTTGCGTATTTCTTCCTGAACGAAATACTTGGAGTCATAGGTGTACTTGGAGGGGGGCTGATTGTGATAGGAATACTCATTTCAGAATTTTCTGAGACGATTGCACAAAAAATTGAAAATATTTTTAGCAAAAGGGAAGTTGTAAAATAAGGATTGAAGGCGATGGATGTGAACGCGAAAATAACAGTGAAAGGAATTGTGCAAGGGGTCGGTTATCGTTGGTTTGCTGATCGTACAGCACGTAAGTATGACGTAAAAGGATTTGTTGAGAACCTTCCTGAGGGCTCCGTTTTTTTAGAAGTAGAAGGTGAAAAAGGATTAATTGAAGATTTGATTAAAGACCTAAGAGTGGGACCTCGTTCTGCTGTTGTTGATGACGTCATTGTTGAATGGGGAACACCACACTATTTATTTCTTGGATTCAAGATAAAGGCATAAACAATGCAACGAGTCGGATTTGGATTTGATGTTCACAGGATGACGGAGGGAAGAAAGCTCATTCTTGGTGGGGTAGAAATCCCAAACAATAAAGGATTGTTGGGACATTCTGATGCTGACGTTCTTCTTCATGCAATTTGCGATGCTCTTTTGGGAGGAGCAGCACTTGGGGATATAGGGAAACATTTTCCCGATACGGACCAACGCTTTAAGGGCATTGACAGTCTGCAATTGCTAACAGAAGTTGGCGAATTGCTAACGCGTAATGGTTATACAATCTCTAATCTCGACTCGACCTTGGTTCTTGAGAAACCAAAAATTGCAGCGTATGTAGATCAAATGAGAAATAATATTGCAAAGGCTCTCAACATTTCCGTTAATTCCATTTCTGTCAAAGCAACCACAAATGAAGGATTAGGATTTATCGGATCAAGTGAAGGTGCTGTTGCATATGCAGTTGCAATGATTAACTCAACAAAAATTTAGAATATGATTGAATTTTTATTTCAAAGCTTTCAGCAGTTAAATCCTACCTGGGTCTACATTGCAATCTTTGCTATCGCTTATATTGAAAATATTTTTCCGCCTTCGCCAAGCGATTTAATGATTGTTGCCGCCGGGTATGTCGTTGGTATAGGGCGAATTGATTTTTTACTCGCGTTGGTAATTGCTACGCTTGGAAGCACGACAGGATTCATGACAATGTATAAAATTGGAGATTGGTTTGGGCTTTCAATCATTGAGAAAGGGAAAATGAAATTCCTTCCTCTTGATGCAGTTCACAAAGTTGAAAACTGGTTTCGGCACTATGGATACTGGCTTATCGTCGTGAACAGGTTTTTGTCAGGAACGCGGGCAGTAGTCGGTTTTTTTGCGGGGATGTCTGAAGTAAAATTCTTACCAACGATGATTCTTTGTTTTGTCAGTGCTTTGGCATGGAATTGCATACTCATCTACGGTGGAACCCTATTAGGAGCAAATTGGCGTGCTATTGGAATTTATCTTTCAACATATAGCCAGTTTGTTACCGTGCTTATAATAACTGGGATAATTGTCGGTGTAGTAGTATGGTTATATCGAAGGAATAAGAAAGCATGATTGAATTTCTATATTCGATAGATGTTGCAATATTCTTTTTCATCAATCATACACTTTCCAACCCAATTTTTGATTGGTTGATGCCATTTTTAACGGATTTAAATAAACATAAACCTGTAATTGTATTTGTTGCTGGGATTTTAATCTGGCTTGTTTGGAAGGGTGGGTCCAATGGTAGAGCAACAGCAGGATTGCTTATCGTTACAATTATTCTCAGTGATCAACTAAGCAGCACTTTAATTAAACATCTTGTTGAAAGAGTTCGGCCATGTCAGGCGTTGAATGGAGTTCGTATGTTGGTTGATTGTGGCGGTGGATATTCGTTTCCATCAAGCCACGCCGTTAATAATTTTGCGGGAGCAACAATCGTAGCACATTTTTATTCCAGACAAAGATGGTATTGGTTTACCTTTGCTGGAGTAATTGCTTTCTCAAGACCTTATGTTGGCGTCCACTATCCGTCTGATATTCTTGCAGGAAGCATCATAGGGTTTTTCCTTGCAATGGTCGTTTTAAAAATTTGGGATCTGGTCAGCAAAAAATTTTCAAAGAAGACTTTACAAGAAATTAAACTCTCTAACTGACTATGAAATCATTATTTACTTTAAGTAGTTCAACAAAAATCAATTTAGTTCTATCGTTTCTAACTGCAATCCTACTTGGAATATCTTTTCCACCGTTTCAAACGGGAATTTTTGCATGCGTTGGGTTTGTTCCATTTTTTTTTCTGGTAGAGAGAATCGAACCCTTTTGGAGATTCTTTCGGTACAGTTACGCTACTTTTTTTGTTTTTTGCTGCATAACATTGTATTGGGTTGGTGGATTTACACATTTGAAAGATCCCTATTTGATGTTGGCGGGCGGAGCAGTGTTGTTATTTCAACCCTTGTATTTTACTATTGCATCATCAGTATATTATTTTGTAAGAAAGAAAACAGTTTCGACTTGGACCGTTCTTGTATTTCCACTAATCTGGATAACTTTCGAATGGCTGTATGCCTTGGGCGAATTTGCTTTTCCCTGGCTCACCATTGGCAATACGCAAACATATCAACTTGAGAAAATACAGTTTACCGAGATAACCGGTGTTTATGGTGTATCATTATGGGTGTTAACATTAAATATTCTTTTTTACTTCTTGATAAAAAGTATTTTAATTGGAGGTATTACAAACAAAAAGAATGTATATCTTCTTTTGGGATTTAGTGTTGTTTATTTTCTTCCAAACATATATAGTGCCACTGTTGATGAATCAAGATTTCGATCTAGCCAATCACTGACTGTTGGTATCATTCAGCCAAATGTTGATCCGTGGGATAAATGGGAAGGGGCAAATACTTTTTCAGGTAGGATGAAACAAGTTGAAACATATCTTCAACTTATAGGCAAGTATGTAAACAATAGTACGGACATTGTTGTTTTACCTGAATCAGCAATTTTATTAAACTTACCAGAATACCATGAAGAGTACAGCAATTTTAAAAAGATTATTGATAGCCTAAATGTTGCAGTCATTTCCGGATATATTAAAGTAAAATATTATGACCACACAACAGCTCCTGTTTCGAGCAGTGTGATTAAGGGAACAAATATTCGGTATGATTCGTTTAATTCCGTAATGTTTGTTGAACCGCACAAAGACGGAGTTCAATCTTACAGCAAAATGCGTTTAGTACCATTTGCAGAGCGGATTCCATATGCAGACCAAGTTCCATTTTTAATTGAACCTTTACGGTGGGGAGTGGGGATTAGTAACTGGGGACTGTTGCATGACAGCACGGTATTCGTAAACGACAAGCTTCATACAAAATTTCTGGGAATGGTCTGCTATGAATCTATTTTCCCTGAATTTGTGAGTTCGTTTGTTAATAAAGGAGCTGAGTTCTTAGTTTTTATCACAAACGATAGTTGGTGGGGAAATACGTCGGGAGCAAGGCAGCATAATCAATTTGCTGTCATGCGTGCAATAGAAAACAGGCGATGGGTTGTTCGGTGTGCTAATGGAGGAATATCATCCTTCATTGATCCCACTGGAAGAATGTACGATGCTACAACAATGTACACACAAACATACATCCAACATAAAATAGAACCGCTGCAGACAAAAACTTTTTATACACTTCATGGTGATTGGGTAGCCAGAATTTTGGCAACCATAACAGTGATAATTCTACTGGAGACAATCATTTATTCACTTTCAAGAAAAGTAAAATGAAGCAAATTTTTATTGATTTAAGAAGTGATACCGTTACTAAACCAACCAAAGCAATGCGCGAAGCAATGGCAACTGCTGAAGTTGGTGACGACGTATTTGGTGAAGATCCTACTGTGATAAAATTGCAGGAGACGGTTGCAACAATGCTTGGTAAAGAAAAAGCATTGTATGTTGCAAGCGGATGCATGAGCAATCAACTTGCACTGAAAGCACACACCAATCCGGGCGATGAAGTCATAATGGAGCAGGACGCGCACATGTTTAATTATGAAACTGCTGCTCCGTCCATAATGTCATCGGTTCAAATAAAAACCATTCCGGGTGTTCGAGGGGTGTTTCGGGCAGAAGAACTTCTCCCGCTCATCCGACCGGATGTTTATTACATGCCGAAAACACGGTTGGTTGAAGTTGAGAACACACACAATCGTGCCGGTGGAACAATTTTTCCGCTTGATGAAATAAAAAAGATTTCAGCATTTTGTAAAAGCAATAATCTTATTTTTCATTTGGACGGTGCGAGATTATGGAATGCATCTGTTGCAACGGGAATTTCGGTAAAAGAATATGCTCAGTATTTTGATTCCGTTTCAGTCTGTTTTTCTAAAGGCTTAGGTGCACCTGTTGGTTCCGCAATTTGCGGAAACTCGTCGTTTATTGAGAAAGTTCATAAGTGGCGTAAAGTTTTTGGCGGGGGAATGAGACAAGCAGGGATTATTGCTGCTGGAGCTCTATTTGCACTTGAGCATAACGTTGAACGCCTTAGCGAAGATCATGACAAGGCAAAATATTTTGCACAAGAATTATCCAAGATAAAAAATTTAGAGATCGATCTAGAAACAGTGCAAACCAATATCATTATTGTGGATATTCAGAAAACGAGAAAGACGCCGGGAGAAATTATTGCAGTATGCAAAGAAAATGGAATTCTCTTTTCGCAAGGAACATATACCAGCATTCGCGCTGTCATGCATTTGGATGTTTCAATGAAACAGGTAAAATTTGCTGTCGAAAGAATCAAACAAGTGCTGCAATAATATTAAAAATGAAGACAAGTGAAATATGATCTCTTTTGAGGCATTTAAAAAATTAACTGCACACGGAAATGTCATTCCGTTGTTCGATGAGATATTAGCTGATACTGAAACGCCGGTTTCTGTTTACCTTAAAGTACGCGGTGAAAGTCCGTACTCTTTTCTTCTGGAAAGTATTGAGGGAGGAGAAAAGATCGGACGATATTCATTTATTGGATTCAATCCTTTCAGCAATTTCATCATTCGTGGGCAAAAATTTGAAATTCAATCACGTCACCCGGATGTTACCGTTCTCCCGAAACTTGTGGAAGGTATAACTCATCCTATCACCGCGTTGAAAAAGATTTTTTCCCATTACAAAACAGCACCTGTTGAAGGACTTCCACGTTTAGCGAGCGGGGCGATAGGATATTTTGGTTACGAAACAATTCAATTGATTGAAAATATTCCATCGGCAAAATTAGATGAATTAAAACTTGATGATTCACTGTTGATGTTTCTCGATACATTATTTGTTTTCGACAATGTGAAACGGAAACTTCTTCTGGTATCCAACGCCTACGTACCTGCTCATTCTTCTGATACAGTATTGATATCGGAATACGACAAAGCGGCTTCTGAAATTTCTAAAATGAGACAGATTCTCAACAAAGCAATTCCTGCAGAAACGAAAGATTCTGTTATCGGAGCTATTGAGCAATCGATCAGCAAATCCGAATATGAAAAGATGGTGAAGAAGTCGATCGCCTATATTGTAGAAGGAGATATATTTCAGGTGTTACCATCCCACCGAATGAAGCGCAAGTTCGAAGGTGACGCTTTTGCAATTTATCGTATGCTGCGTGTGATCAACCCGTCGCCGTACATGTATTTCTTTTCGCTCAATGGATTGTGCATTGCAGGTTCATCTCCTGAACTTCTTGTGCGTATTGAAAATGGAATTGTGGAAACCCGTCCGCTTGCCGGTACTCGGCATCGTGGAAAAACTGATGAGGAAGATGAAGCGTTAGCCAAAGATTTGCTTGCGGATCCCAAGGAACTTGCAGAGCACCTAATGCTTATCGATCTTGGTCGCAACGACATTGGGCGCATAAGCGAATTTGGTAAAGTGGACGTGACCGAATATATGGTCATTGAAAAATATTCTCACGTGATGCATATTGTTTCAAATGTGCGAGGGAAACTGAAGAAAGAACTGTCGGCAATCGATGCCTTCTTTTCATGTTTTCCTGCTGGCACACTTTCCGGTGCGCCAAAAATTCGGGCAATGGAAATTATTGCTGAACTGGAACCGGTAAAGCGTGGCATTTACGGCGGTGCCATCGGCTATTTGGATTTTTCCGGCAATCTTGATTCGTGCATTGCCATACGTACGACTATTGTGAAGGATGGCTATGCGTATTTTCAAGCAGGCGCGGGCATTGTTTATGATTCTGTTCCTGAAAGAGAATACCAAGAAACGCTTATTAAAATGGATGCTGTTATTCGTGCCGTTGAAGCGACAACGGCTCTTTAGAAATGTCATTCCCGCGAAAGCGGGAATCCATCTTTTTAGTTTTTTCATTATACATAGATTCCCGATAAAACCGCGGGAGTGACCAGTGTGATTTTATGATCCTAATAATCGACAATTACGACTCATTCACTTATAATCTCGTGCAATATCTTGGCGAGATGAATGTGGAATTGAATGTTGTGCGTAATGATAAAATTACAATTGATGAAATCCGCAAACTCAAACCTGCGGCAATCGTCATTTCTCCTGGACCGTGCACACCAAAAGAAGCAGGTATTTCTGTTCCACTTATAAAAGAATTTTTTAATAAGATTCCGATTCTCGGTGTTTGTCTCGGACATCAATCCATAGGTGAGGCATTTGGTGGTGACGTTGTAAAAGCGCCGAGTGTTGTTCACGGTAAGACTTCCGAAGTGTTACACGAAGGGAAGGGAATCTTCAACTCGATTCCAAATAAATTTCTAGCGACGCGTTATCACTCGCTTGTGATTGAACCGAAGACATTGCCAAGCGTTCTCGAAGTGACAGCAAAAACATCCGATGGTGTGATTATGGGAGTGCAGCACAAGCAATATCCTATTTTTGGCGTACAGTTTCATCCCGAATCAATTGCAACACAACATGGAAAAGTGTTGTTGAGGAATTTTGCAGAGAAAAAATATTAGACTATCTCATGGACAAAACTCAAATTTCCGATATACTCGATGAAGTTGGAACACTGCTTGAATTAAAAGGAGAGAATCCTTTTAAGAGCAGAGCATTTCACAATGCAGCACGCGTACTTAACGGCGTTTCTGAAGATTTGAAAGTCCTTGTAGAAAACGGGGAGATACGTAAGATCAAAGGAATTGGAGAGAGCATTGCGAAAATTATTTCTGATCTCGTTTTATCAGGAAAATCTCCTGACCATGACGATTTGAAAAAAGGGTTTCCTCCTGGTATATTCGATATGATGAAGATACAAGGGATGGGCCCGAAAAAAGTTGCTTTTCTCTACAAAAAAATGAAAATCTCTTCCATTGAAGACCTGGAAAAAGCGGCAAAGGCAGGAAAACTTGAAAAGCTAGAAGGCTTTGGAAAAAAGACTGAAGAGAATATTCTTCTCGGTATTGAGCAGTTGCGTAAACATTCTTCCAAATTTCATATCAACATTGCAGAGAATGCGGCGCAGATAATTTTTGAAGCGATTACGTCTCACAAAGGAGTCATTCGTGCTGAAATTGCCGGAAGCCTTCGCCGCAGAAAAGAAACTATTGGCGATATCGATATTGTTGTCAGCGCTAAGAAAAAAGATGTGAAAGAGATTTTCAAAATATTCACCACACACAAAAGTGTCGAACGGATTACCGGTGAAGGCGAAACGAAATCGAGCGTGGTGCTGAACGTCGGCATCAACTGCGATCTGCGCGTTGTTGACGATTCCGAATTTTCATTCGCATTAAATTATT
>JAQUOA010000336.1 GCA_028749215.1 Bacteroidota bacterium | reverse complement strand
GCAATAATTACGGTTGTAAATTGTTTTAAAACCGTTAGTTTGTCATCAATAAATTTATGCACTCCAATATTTGCGAGACCGATTGAATTTAACATACCGCTTGGCGTTTCGGTAATCCGTGGAGACGGGTTTCCGTCACGCGGTTTCATCGAAAGAGATTTTGTTACAATACCGCCAAGTTTGTTGATCTCAACCAGATCCAACACTTCATCGCCGTAACCAAATGTCCCCGATGCAACAAGAATACGGTTCTTAAATTCTACATCTCTCAGTTTAAATGATTCAATCATAATCTCTTCAATTCTCGAGTGGTACAGCAGGTTCCTGTTTTAATTTACAATTTCACGGTTCGCGTATTAAAAATTGTTCCTTCTTTACATACCAATCTGAATTTCTTTTCACCGCCGATGCTTTCAATGTTGCATCCCTGGCATAAACCAATTCCGCACGCCATATCAGTTTCAAGAGATGCATAACATTCTGCTCCAATTTCATGGGCATATTCCGAAACAGCTTTCATCATTCGCGTTGGGCCGCAAACAAAAAAACGAACAGTTCCGTAATTATTTTCAGAAAAATCTTTTTTGATCAGATCAAGCACGGTTCCATGAAACCCCTCACTGCCATCATCGGTTGAAACTTTGGGATGGTGTAGACCATTTTTTACAATCAAATCCTTGTGGCGTCCGCCGAGAAACGTGACCGATTTTTTTTTTGATTCAATTTTCTTTGTCACAAAAGGAAATGGTGCAACTCCAATACCGCCGCCGACAAAAGCCGCAGTCGTATAATTTCCTTCAATGAAGGATAGAAAACTATTGCCGCAGGGGCCAACAACATCAATAATTTCTCCTATTTTTTTTTGGGAGAGAACCTTTGTTCCTGTACCAATCACGTTAAAGATAATTGAGATGAGATCACCTTCAACATTAAAAATACTAAAAGGGCGCCTCAACAACGGGAAATTGGTATCCACCCGAATATTAATAAATTGGCCGGGCTGAGCATTGACGCTGAGGTACTCGGAAATAAAAGATAGTTCAATGATTTCTTTGGTGAGATATTTAAGAGAGTGAATCGTTACAAATTCTTGCTTCATATTCTTTTAAATTTGGAAAGTGAGTCAAGCGTTGCCGGTTGAGATTGTAACAGAGAATCATTCTTTGGGACGACTTTCAATGAATCCGTCTTTTGTTTTTGTAACGGCTCAGCCTGCTCGTTTTTTGTTTTCGCTTCTCTTTCCTTTTGTTCCTTTAATTCTTTTTGTTTTTGTTCTTCTATTTTCCGTTGTTTTTCCTGTTCAACTCGCTTTATTTCATTATCGACTTCAGTTACTTTGGGGCGAGCCAGCGAAGCATATTGCGAAGAGGGAAATTGTGCGATAACCCTTCTGTAGACAGCAATGGCACTGTCAGTATTGTTGGTAGAATTTTCATAATGCCAGCCGGCAGTGTATAATGCTTTGGGCGCTAATTGCGATGATGAAAATTTGCGTACCACTTCTTTATAGACCCTTATTGCTGCTTCGTAATTTTTTGCGTCGGCCAACGCTTCTGCATTTTCAAACATTTCCTGTGCAGAGTCCTTCACCGCTTGCTGCAACGGCATATTTAAAATTCTTCTTGCTTCTTGCGCATACGGAGATTTTGGAAATTCATTTATGATAGAGGTATAGAGCGAGTCGAGCTCATGTTGCGAAGCTTGTTTTAATATATGTTTAATTTCAGCAATGGTGTACAGCGATCGCGGAGTAAAGTCACTTTGTCGATTGCTAATCACAATATTGTTATACCAATACAATGCAGAATCAGGTTTCTGCAACTCAATGAAGAATAAACCAGCAAGTTCAAATTTTGCCCGAACAATAGACCGCTGCATTGAATCGAGCATGACTTTCCGCGTCTCTTCCTTAGCGCGAAGAATTTTTATGTTAGTTGAATCACTTGTAACCACCGTATCCTTTTTTGAATCGATTTTTTTTCCCGGCCGAGTGGCTCGCCGAATGTTTTCGTCTTCTTTTCCAAGCAGCGTTGTATCTTTTTTGGCAACTGTGTCAACCTTACTGACCACCTGAGTATCGAGTGAAGGATTCCAGTTCAGATTTTTTTGATACAGAGAATCATAGTTGCGCATGTCATGATACAGCTGGTCGTACTTATTAAAGCCATTGGCTTTTAGTGTAGCATCGGGGGTGATTTCAGAATTTGAAAATTCCGCTTTTGCTTTGTTATAAATAACTCGAGCGGAATCATAATTTAACAGGATCGATTCATAAATATTTCCCAATGCAAAATACGATCGTGCGCTCTCATCAGTACGCGCAAATGCCGTATCAATATAGCGGTATTTTTTTATTGCATCATCTGTGCGTCCCTGTTTAAGATACGTATTGGCGACTTCAAGGTGAATCGTCGCAAAATATTCTATATTCTTTGTATCACCAAGCATTGATAACAACAGCGGGAGGGCTTCATCATATTTTTTTTGTTTAGAGAGCGTCTTGATTCGTCTCAACTTTGCTTGAAAGTATAATCCATAACTGGCAGTATGGTCACTGACACTGGCAAATGCCTTCTCGGCTTTATCTAACTGTTCC
>JAQUOA010000335.1 GCA_028749215.1 Bacteroidota bacterium | reverse complement strand
ATTTTCCGGAGCCGTTCGTCCCGATAAGCCCGATGCGGTCTGTTTGGTGAATGTTAAGTGACGCTTCTTTTAAGACGACCTGTTCGCCGAAACGAATCGAAATATCTTTTGCGGCAATAAGAACGGGGCTGATTTGTTTGGACATTAATACTTTCTTTTTCTATCTGCGTCATTCTGATCCGCCGAAGGCAGAGAAGAATCTGCTTGCGGCGTTGGCTACGAATCAAAATACAAAATTATTCCTCGCCGTCAGAGGACAAAAGCAAACCACGAGACACAAAGGCAAAAAGAATAAAAACGATCACTGTAGAGACGCAGGGCGCAGAGACATGGCGAGGGAAACAAACCGCGAGAGAAAAATCTCACACAAAGCCGCAAAGACTTTTTAAAACGCACATCCCCAAAATCTCAAAAAAATTCTGGGGATGCTTGTCCATCTTCTTTCTGTCTTCGCGCCTTTGCGGTAAAAAGAATCCTTAATACAAAAACATCGGCTTGCCGATGACGTTCAAAACTCGCGGGCGGTAATTTTCGGAATCATACAATTCCTGAATATCTACACGCTTTACGCCGTCCATGATCGATTTCAGCGGAACGGTTGTGTATTTCCCATCTCGTAGCGCCACCATTCTTCCCGTATGTTTTTTCAAGACCATTTCCGTTGCAAGATTTGCGTAACACATCGCCACCATTCTGTCCAGCGCATCCGGTTCGCCGCTTCGCATTAAGTACGCCACTTGCTGGTTGATGATGTGTGCGCCGGTGATCTTTTGGATTGCTTCGCCCGTAATCTGTCCGATGCCGCCAAGTTTTTTATGTCCGTACGCATCCGACTGTCCGTACTCAACTACTTTTCCGCCGACCATTTGCGCTCCTTCGGAAATCGTCATGATCGCGTAGCCGCTCGGGTTATTTTTTTTATCTTCCATCAACAGCTTCGAAAGTTTTTCGGGATCGAAATGAACTTCGGAAATAATAGCGCGGTCAACTCCCGCAAGATATGCGGAGATGAGCGAGGTTTCGCCGGAGTTGCGTCCAAATAATTCGATGACTGCAATGCGCTCATGCGATCCGGCGGAGGTGCGAAGGTTGGTGATGAACTCCACACTGCGAGTGACGGCAGTAGAAAACCCGATGCAGTAATCAGTTCCGTACACATCATTGTCCATCGTTTTTGGAATGGAAACGACCGGAAATTTTTCTTCATTCAAACGGACGGCAAAACTTTGTGTGTCGTCGCCGCCGATGGTGATGAGCACATCAATTTTTAAATATTCCAACACGCGCAGTACATGCGGAGTAAAATCGCTCACCGGATCGTCTTTCTTCGGAGGATTCTTTGGATCCTGCAAAAATTTTGGAATGTCGGACCACTTTACTTTTTGCGGATTTGTTCTGGATGTGTGAAGGAATGTTCCGCCGGAGCGGTCGATGGTGCGTGTGTTTTGTTTTGTTAAGGGGAGAATCCAGTTTTTTTGATCTTCTACATCATTGATATTGAAATTTAATAAACCGCCCCACCCGCGCCGAATGCCGTACACTTCAGCACCCGCGTCGGAGGCATAGTACACCACTTCTTTAATACAGGGATTTAATCCGGGAACATCGCCGCCCCCGGTCAGTATTCCGATACGCATATCATGTCCTTTCGTTTGTCACAGACTTAAGAGTGTGAAAAAATAAATGGCAAAGTAGTTCAAGTAATGTTTGCAATTGAAGTAACGCAAATTTCGATTAGATTTCAATAGATGATCTATTAAATCACCGGAGTGATGTTGCGGGGTAAAGATGATGCTCTGATTTGAATTTTGATAAGCTCGTCATGTTACGAAGTGATGGCTTTGCCACTGACGAATGTCAGCATCCATGTCTATAATTTAGATGCCGAAACAAGTTCGGCATGACGTTTTTCCCCAATGTAGAACTGTATTCAGTATAGGTAATTATTGCCCGTTAAATTTTGGAGGCCTTTTTTCCACAAACGCACTGACCCCTTCTTTGTGATCCGCCGTATGCGATGCCACTTCCTGCATCATTGCTTCGTAGGCGAGCAGTTCGTCAAACGTCATGGTAAGAGATTTATTGAGCGTGCGCTTGATAATACCGATGGCTTTTGTTGCGCCGTGCGCAAGTTTATCGGCAAGGGTAAAGGTCTCTTTTTCCAACTCAGTGTGTGGAACAACTTTATTGACGAGGCCGACTTTCTCTGCTTCAACAGCATCAATATCTTTTCCGGTTGCAGCGTATTCAAATGCTTTAGCCGTTCCAACAAGTCTAGGCAGAAACCAATGCGATCCCGAATCTGCAACCAAACCGATGCGCACGAACGCTTGAATGAGTTTTGCTTTGTCGCTCATGATGCGCATATCGCAGGCAAGCGCGAAGCTGAATCCTGCACCGGCTGCGACTCCGTTGATCATAGCAATGATCGGCTTTTCGATGGAGCGCATCTGTTTGACGATGGGATTGTATTCTTTTTCCAAAATATCTCTCATCGAATTTTTTGCTTCTCTATACTCTTTCAGATCCTGACCGGAGCAAAATGCTTTTTCGCCTGCACCCCGCAGCACAATGCACCGAACATCCGAATCCTTCTCGGCTTGCCTGAATGCATCAAGCA
>JAQUOA010000334.1 GCA_028749215.1 Bacteroidota bacterium | reverse complement strand
CTGCAAGACCGGATTCACCAGCGTCATGCCGGTTGGACGAGCAATCGAAATTTTTTCGGTGATTTTTTTAACTACCGAATTGATTTTGATGAGACGGCACGGCGGTATGAAAATGGAACGCAAAATTATCTTGCAATAGCGGCACTCGGCGAATCAACAGCAACATTGCTGGAGGTAGGGATTGACAATGTCTATTCACATCTTCTTGCATTGACAGATATTGTTATTACCTCCGCAGAGCAAAAAGGAATACATGTTGTAACGCCCCGTAATCATTCACAGCGCGCAGGAATTGTAACTCTGCAATGCCCAAATGCCGTTCTGATTTTCAAAGAGTTAATGAACAAAAATATCGTCGTCTCGGTGCGCGAAGGGATGCTTCGCATTGCCCCGCATTTTTATACATCCATTGATGACATTCACGAATTTTTGGACGTGCTGCATCATGAACAAACACTCCTTTCCGCATGAGCATTCTCTTTATTATACTTCTTTGTATCATCGGATTTTTACTGACCTGTTCTGCATTGGTATTTGTCATCGGCCCAGTCATGCTGCTTCATCCTCGCCGGCGGGGCGAGGAATTTTATAAATCCAGAGGGCTCCCCATATCGCCGCAACAGCTTCACCTGCCGTACGAATATTTTCATTTTACTGCCAGCGATTCACTGTCACGGTTAAGTGCATGGTTCATTCCCGCCTATCAGCCCGGGGCAACGATCATATATCTCCACGGCGTAGCGGATAATAAAATGAGCGGCTTGCTCTTGGCAAAAGTATTCCATGAGCATCATTTTAATGTGCTGATCTATGATTCCCGCGCACACGGCGAAAGTCACGGAACTTTTTGCACATACGGTTACCACGAAAAATATGACGTGGGCAAAGCCATCGACGAAATTCAAAAAAAATATACGATTGGAAAAATCGGTTTGTTTGGCACATCGATGGGTGCGGCAATTGCATTGCAAGCTGCCGCTGTTGAACCGCGCATTTCGGCCGTTGTTTCCGAAGCATCGTATGCAACGCTGCGGCAAATTACCGTTGATTACCAAAAACGATTGATGCGTCTGCCGTGGCACTTCCTGCGCAACATTGCCATGAAACGAAGTGAAGCAATTGCGCAATTCAAACACCGCGAGGTTGCGCCGATTGATGCCGTGAAAAATATTCATGTTCCAATTTTATTCATTCACGGAAAATGCGACACCTTCATTAAGTACCAATACAGCGAAGAATTATTTGCCGCAGCCAACGAACCGAAAGAGTTACTACTCATAGACGGCGCCAAGCACAGCAATGTTCATGACATCGGGAAATCGGACTACGAAGACCGAGTTGTAAAATTCTTCGAACACTGGTTATAACTTTTCATTGACTCCGAGATACTTCTCCCGTACCTTATTAAAAGCATTCACTACAAAAAAGTTGAAAGATGCGACTCGGTATTACCAGACAGAGAGGTTCGTATGAAATTTTTCCCTGTGCTTCTGTTCTCAATTCTTTTCCTTTCCTGCGGTACACAGGAAATTATAGGCATCCCGCCAGCAACGTATGTGTTGAAACAAAACGTTCCAAATCCGTTCACTGATACAACTTCTATTGAGTACGGCGTTCCTTCTCTTGGTACCGGTGTTCAGGGCCCGTGGATTCGACTTGTAGTGTACGATCGGTTTCAGCAAAAACAAGCAACTCTTGTCAACACGTATAATCACCCCGCAAAAACGGAACGAATAATGTGGGATGGGCGCGGAGTGAACGGAACGATCGTTCCCAAAGGTATTTATTTTATTGAGTTGCAACAGCTGGACGCTGCACCCAATGAAAAAGAGGATAACCTCATTGTTCTTCTCCGAATCACCGCATTGAGAAAATAGGAGCCTCCAATGAAAAAAATATTTTCACCCGTTCTTCTTTTTCTTGTAGCGGCAACTATTTCATTCGCGCAGGAATTTCAAGATGTCACCACGCCGAAATTTCGTCTTGCCGTTACGTACGGCATATCAGTGATGAATCCGGAAGCTTTCAACAAACACATTGCCATATCCAATGAAGCATTCGGTACCACGGAAAGCTCCGTTAAATCAATGCCCGAACTTGGTGCGACTCTTTCGTTCCGTCCTGCGGATGACAATAAAGTCGTTGTGCTCCGCGGAGGATATGTGTGGACAGAAAAGAAATTTCCTTTCTCCATAAAAGAAACCGATACCAGTTCAATTTCAACCAAAACTACGACCGGTAATATTACCGAAACCTATTCTGCATATCCACTTTCTATCGGTGTCGGACTGGCGACGGAAAAGAATGAAGCTCAACTGCATGTCGAATTTATTTATGCACTCGGCTACGTGTCAGAAGAGGGAAGTTTTACAACATCCAACGGACAAAAGACGTCGTACAAACGTTCGTACTTCAGTCCGGCATACGGTTTCCGCATAGCGGGAAGTATCTTTGCCAGATTGACATCGAATATGGCTTTAAATTTAGAAGTTGCTTACCGCGGATTGACGTTTGATCAATATGAAAATGAAAGCACAGCACAATCATCGCCGATAGAATTCAGGATGTCGGGAGTACAGGGTGCGGTTGGATTAGCGGTAACGTTTTAGATTAGTGTAAGC
>JAQUOA010000333.1 GCA_028749215.1 Bacteroidota bacterium | reverse complement strand
AGCACAATCGTCATTGTCCAAAAATGCCGCATACTTATTACGGCGATGAAACTCCGGAGCGTTTGTCGTACCTTTTTCTATCAACGACTTGTTGTACTCTGCCGGGGTCTGCCACAATTCTGCACCTGAATTTACATTGATGCCAAGATCATGAGTCTTAAAATTTAAAACTATGAGTGTGTCAAACTTTTTTAAGGAGAGAAAACGATCCTGCCTAATTCCATTATATCTCTGTTTCCACAACACGGTATTCTGAAAGATAGAATGACATTCAAGCGAATCGTCGTTGCTGACAAGATACAAGGAATCGTAGATAAGCTGATGAACAGCATCCTTATCGTAACCTCTGATCCTTGTCTTCCAAAGATTTTTTCCGTCGGCTGATTGGCAGAGCCACGCATATTCGCCTGTCCAAAGAAAAATATATTTACCATCTTGAAGCGGAACAATGTTTTGTACATTCTCCTCAAGTTCAAGTTTCCATGTGAGAGTATCTTTACTTTGCGCTGATGAGATTTCCAAAAGAAGGAAGAGTGCAGAAAAGAAATAGTATTTCATGGTGTTGCCCCCTGCATTTTCAGACACCGAGCAAAGCTCGGCGATACATTTTTATGCCGCGTACGATGAAACTGCCCCGCGATACATTTTATCGAACTCCGCTGGTATTGCGCTGATAGCGCTCCGCAAATTGTTTATCGCTATTTGAGCGGTAGCCTTCCGAACGAACGACTTGATTTGCTTTCAAGAGGCGCTCGCTGAATTCGTTCTTCTTCATATAATTATCATCAAAAATATCGGGATGTTCCGTCGGCGCTTCCTGAAGTTGTTCGAGCACTTTCACAAATGCGGTCGGGTCGTAGCCGGCTCGTTTTACATATACCATACCAAGCTCATCGGCTTCCACTTCGTACTCCAACAACCGAGGTGCAATAAGATTTTGATAAGCGTGGTCAGCATACTCTTCGAGATCCTTTTCGTCAGCACTCATCGGACCTGTTTCATCTTCCAGTTCAGCAAATGCCTGTTCGGATTTAATTTTTGCTTCGCTCAATTTCAATTCCTTGATACCGTGACGTTGAATGACGTGCACCATTTCGTGGGCAATGACCGAAGCAAGCTCGGCTTCATTGCTGCAGATTTGAAACATTCCCTTGGTAATAAAAATATATCCGCCGGGAACGGCAAAGGCACTGGCACGTGGATCATTTAAAATATAAAATCGAAATCCGAGATCGTACGCCTTGGTGTATTTAGAAATATGGTTTCCGATACTGTTGATGTACCGCGTCGCTGTCGGGTCATTGACGAGTCCTTTTTGCCGAACAATTTTCTGTGCGATACCAAGCCCGATGCCTTCTTCATGAAATTGAATATCGAACGGTTTTTCAATTGACATGTATCCGCGAAAGGGCTCAATGGTAAAACTGTGCTCAAACTTTTCCATTTCGTCCGACGTTACTTCCGGCTCTGAATACTTGCTGATATCTTCGGTTCCGTCGCCGCTTCCATCAACATATTTTTTTCCGAAACCTTTCACGGCGGCCGCAAGCTCTGCGCACGATGCACGCGTCGTGGTTTTGCCCTTCATCATTTCGGTATCCCGTGTGCTTCCGCCGGCACGGCGGACAAAACTATTCTCAGAAAGCCACCCTTGATCATCCTGCTCGGTTTTTACTTTTAACCAGCTCCCTTTTTGATCGAGCTTATCAACTGCTACAGAAGCCGTTAACATACCAGTGATTTGAAAGTATGCCGCCGGTCCCTCACGCAAATAGTTCGTCGGCTGGGTGGTGCGAAGTTTTTGCGCACTGGTTTCTGAAATGAAAAAGAGAGGTAAAAGGTATATGAAATATTTCATGCAATGACTCCTGATTTTTTCACTTGCGATGTCTTCAACCTTCCGATGGTTGATCCTTTAGATTAAATCAATTTTAAGAGATTTTTCGATGCACCAGAAAAAACCATCGGAAGGTTTCTTGTTTGTACATCATGCCTCGATTTTTCCCAGCGTGACCGATACACCATTATTGAGATGATTTCTATTTAGACTTAAACACGTACACACCATCCCAGTTTTTTTCAGGGGGATGAAGCTTGAATTCTTTGCACCGTTCAATATACACTTTTGATGCTTCATCTGTGTTGACCATGTTCACTGCCGTCGTAAAAATTTTTATTGCGTCATTCCAGTGCTGCTCGCGGTACAACTTCAAACCGGATTCGAATGTCTGCACCCATTGCAGCGTAAGTGACGATATTTCATTTTTCTTACACACCACTTCATAAATTTTGATCGGGCGGGATTTCCCTTTCACCCGAATCAGGTCCATTTCACGCAGTAAAAATTCATCAGTCACCTGTTCGGTAGCGGTCGATTCACTGATCATCAATGATGAGCCATAGAATTTATTTACCCCTTCCAAACGCGAAGCAAGGTTCACGGTATCGCCGATGACGGTATATTCTTTTTTCGAGCGGCCGCCGATGTAGCCAACGACCATCGTTCCGCTGTTCACTCCAACGCGAGTGGAAAAGACCGGTTCTCCCTTTGCCCGCGCCTCTTTGGTCATCTCGTGCACCACTCCGGAAAATTCATACGCCGCACGCACAGCATGCAATCGATGGAACGG
>JAQUOA010000332.1 GCA_028749215.1 Bacteroidota bacterium | reverse complement strand
AACATCGAGTTCTTTGCGGAAATCCACGGTGTGTGGGATTATAAATCCCGACGTGAAGAGTTGTTGGAATTCACCCGCTTGACTTCTTTCCGCGATCGTCTTGCTGAAAAACTATCGGGCGGCATGAAGCAAAAACTGGCATTGGCTTGCACTCTTGTTCATACACCGGAGATTATTTTTTTGGATGAGCCGACAACCGGTGTCGATCCTGTTTCCCGCCGTGATTTTTGGAAAGTACTTTCCAGTTTGTTGAAGACCGGGATTACCATCGTGATGACAACTCCGTATCTGGATGAAGCCGAACGCTGTAACAGAGTAGCGCTAATGAATGACGGGAAAATTTTAGTGTTAGGCACACCGGCAGAAGTAAAAAAAGAAATGAAAGGTGAGATTGTTGAATTAGTTTGTCCGAGCATACGTAAAGCATTTGCCCTCCTTAAACAATTTGCTTTAGTGAATGAAGTGCAAGCGTTCGGCGACAGATTACATGTTGTTGTTGAAAAATCTGAACGAGACGTGCAACCTCTCTTAGCATTCCTTTCAACAAATTCCATCCCGGTATCGGATTGGAGAGTGGTGAAGCCGACGCTGGAAAATGTTTTCATCTCATTGATGACTGGAAAAAATTGATGAATACAATTGAAGTCAGCAATTTGACAAAACGGTTTGGTACTTTTACAGCAGTTGATCATATCAACTTTGATGTGAAGCAGGGAGAAATATTTGGATTCCTCGGCGCCAATGGAGCGGGAAAATCAACGACAATTAGAATGTTGTGTGCATTGCTCACGTCTACCGAAGGAACGGCGCGTGTCGGCGGGTTCGATATCAATAAAGAACCGCATAAGGTGAAAGAGAGTATCGGCTACATGTCGCAGAAATTTTCTCTCTACGAAGATCTGACTGTTGACGAGAATATTGATTTTTTTGGAAGAGTGTACGGCCTTACGAACCATGAGCTGAAAGATCGGAAGAAGTGGGTGCTCAGCATTGCAAATCTTGAAGGGAGAGAACGAAGTATTACGGGAACATTGAGCGGTGGATGGAAGCAGCGCCTTGCCTTGGGATGCGCCGTTCTTCACCGTCCCCGCATTGTTTTCCTCGATGAACCGACCAGCGGCGTCGATCCGGTGATGCGAAGAAAATTTTGGGAGTTGATCAATGATATGTCTGCTGAGGGCGTGACGGTGCTTGTCACGACACACTTTTTAGAAGAAGCGGAATATTGCAACGATATCATTTTGATAAATGCAGGAAAAATTATCGCCACGGGCAGTCCCAAAGAGTTGAAAGAGAATTACATAAAGTATCCTATCCTTGAAGTGCAGTGTTCCAACGTCATTCAAGCAATGGAAGAAGTTGAATCGCAACCGTGGGCGGTCGAAACATCGGTGTTTGGAACATATCTGCATGTCAGTGTTCCGAACGAGGATGAAGGAAAAAATAAAATTACCGCAATTTTACGTGAAAGCAAGATCGATATTTTTAACATTGAACGAATTACACCGTCGCTTGAAGATGTATTTATTTATTTGCTCGAAGAGCAGGCAAGAAAGAAAAATTAATGTTTCGTCCTTTGGTGCCAATCGTTAAAAAAGAATTCCGACAGATCAAGCGGGATAAACGCGTGCTGGCAATTCTCACGCTTGTTCCTGCTTTTCTGCTGCTGCTGAACGGGTATGCCCTGAATTTTGATGTGAAGCATATTAAAATGGCAGTGTATGATGCCGAAAAAACCAAAGTCAGCCGGGAGTTTGTCAACAGTTTTATCACCTCCGGTTATTTTGATTACGAAATGGTTGTTGAAGATTATAGCAATGCGAAAGAGTTGATTGATGAAGGAAAAGTGAAACTTGTTCTTGTCATACCGACAGATTTTTCACAAGAAATTCTCACCGGCAGGCAGGCAACGATTCAGGTGCTCGTCGATGGAATGGATGCCAATTCCGCGTCAACGATTATCGGATATTCTCAGGCTGTCACGCTCCAGTATTCGCAAAAAATAATTCTTCAAAACATGTCAAAGATCGGCCGACAAAGTTTTATCCCGATCAATTATCAATCAAAGATTTGGTACAATCCTGAACTGAAGAGCGCAAAGTTTCTCGTTCCGGGACTCATCGCATTTATTCTTGCAATCACCGGTGTTATTGCCACGTCATTATCAATTGTCAAAGAAAAAGAACGTAATACCATCGAACAAATAGATGTTTCACCGGTTCGCACCCTGGCGTTAATCATTGGGAAGATGATTCCGTACGCCGTTATATCATTAGTTGCAGCCACGCTGGTTATTGTTGCGGCGTACGTCATGTTCGGCGTTGAAGTGAAGGGAAGTTTAATTTTGCTCTTTCTCTTTACAACGCTCTTTATCATCGCGGCATTGAGCATTGGCTTGCTTGTCTCTACAATTTCCGACAGCCAGCAAGTTGCATTTCAAATCGCGGCATTAGTGTCGATGCTGCCGACATTGATTCTTTCCGGATTTATGTTCCCGATTCGCAGTATGCCATTGTTCCTCCAGATTCTTTCCAATGTAACTCCGGCAAAGTTCTACCTCGTCATCATGAGAAGTATAGTGTTGAAAGGGGTAGGTATTCAAGCTTTTTGGGAGCAAGTAATTTACTTGTGCATTTTTA
>JAQUOA010000331.1 GCA_028749215.1 Bacteroidota bacterium | reverse complement strand
TTACTTGTTGCCTCATCAGCAGAATTAAATCCAAGCGAATATAATCCTAAGATTATATATATGCCTGATATTGCTGCTATTTTGGAGGTTCCCATGGCTTAATTTTACTTTATTGATGAATACTTTGCTTCTTTATCTGGATGCAATATCGACCATAGGAAGCAAAAAGTCAATGGTGGAATCGTTAGATTTTTCTAACTTGTGACTAATCTCATAAGGGCGGTTTTGGACCGAAATCAGAGGTTTTGCGGGAAAAAATGCCGTTCCCATGTAACATGCAACGGTTGAGATTCAGAACTACCGACATTGAGACTTTTCATAGGGTTGGCTGATTCAATAATCAAGAGGACGTATATAGATTTAATACCAGAAACAGAACTGAGTGCTGGTGGTATATTAAACTTATTTCCATTGACATCATAGTATCTAAGCCTAAATCGTATCACATCCCGTGCAATTTCAAACGGTGTGCCATTATTGATAATTCGATAGAGAACTCTGTGGTTTGTACCTGTAAAAGGAGGACCAGTATAATACTCGATGGTTTCTGCTGTACTATCGTTATCGGTATCAGCATGAAAAATCATTTTGCTCGTATCCGCAACATCGAATATTTTTGAAGTGGATTTACCATAGCCAGCAAGCTTTAAATCAGCGCTAATAACTTGTGCCGGCCCATTAATATTTTGCTCTAATGCGGCACGTTCCGTATTGCGGTATAAGGCATCGTGCAAATTAATCATCATCGTCAGAATAATTCCCACGATAGCCGCACGAACCATTAACGATCCTATGATGTCAAGAATAACGCCCATTAAAATGTATATGCTGCAACAGTGCTAAAGACTAAATTGTTTTTTAAATACTTTGGGTTTGAAACTGTAACATCAATTTTTTTCAAATATGTCTGCGAGGGTGCGGATGTGTTTGGGTTACTCTGTTTAACATAATACACACTTACTGTAAGAGTGAACCCAGTCATTGAGGCAGTACTTGCAGAGCGTTTATATCCATTGTAATCATCAACATCATCAAACCAATTTCCATTATCGCCGCGGATTGATTTATAAGGGAATACATCAGGATTACCAGAAGGGTTAACATTATTTTGGGCAGTGTATGAAGGACCCATCCAATAATCAAAATCTCCTGGAACTTGGTACGTAGTTGAATTTGTATCTACTTGAGAATCAAATTTTTTCTTAATTATTTCAGAGAGGAGAGAGTTTGCAAGAATACTTGCCTGTTCGTACGCCTGGCTTTCGTAATAGCTTTCCTCTTTGTCAACAATAATCCTGTTGGCATTCATTACCGCAATGGTAAGAATGACAAGAAATGCAATTGTTAGCATTGTTTGACCAAAGCCCATACGTGTCCCGTTTATACGAGTAAAATAAACCGAAGATTAGAAAATTTCTACTCCTTTAAATTTCTTGCAATTCGCGATCAATTGCAAGAGTCAATTATTAGATATATCGATGATAATGAGACGTTAATCTTCACTAGTTACTGTTGCCACTTCATCAATTGATGTGATGCCTTCCATCAACAATTCAAGAGCGCGCTGGCGAAGCGTAATCATACCGTTTTTAAGTCCCGCCATACGCACTGCTTCTTCATTAACGGAATCACCCGCTTCAAGAATTAATTGACGGATGTCTTTGCTGAAATAGAGCGCTTCATGAATTGCCATTCGCCCCTTGTATCCTTTTAGGCAGTCAATGCATCCGATGGGGCGGTAAAATGTCGTCGCATTGATTTCCTCATCCGTTAAGCCAATCTTTTTCAAAAGAGGGATTTCTTTGTCGCGAATTTTTGCTTTACATCGCGGGCATAATTTTCGAAGCAGGCGTTGGGCGACGACGATGTTAATGCTGTACGCAATCAGAAACGGTTCTACGCCCATTTTAAATAAACGGGAGACCGCACTTGGTGCATCGTTGGTATGTAATGTGGAAAGAGTTAAGTGACCTGTGTTGGCAAGTTTAATTGCCATTTCAGCCGTGATTTTATCGCGCATTTCACCAACCATCACAATATCAGGATCGTGGCGCAGGATGGCACGCAGTGCTCCTTCAAAATCTAATTTTGGATTTAACTTTACCTGACGAGCGCCGTCGATGAAATACTCAACCGGATCTTCGACGGTGATAATATTTAATGAAGGATCCATGATCGTTCGAAGAGCCGCCACAAGCGTTGTGCTTTTCCCGCTTCCTGTCGGCCCGGTGATAATAACAATGCCGTACGGTTTTGTGATTGCTCTTCGTAAGGCATCTTCGCTGTACGGATCAAAGCCAAGCTCTTCGATCCCTTTACCGATGGTCGATTCTTTTAAAATACGAATGACGATGGATTCAAATTTATTTTTCAATTCATGCCCGACCAGCGGAATAACCGAAACACGAAACCGGATTGTTTTTTTATCAATCATCAATTGAGCGAATCCGTCTTGGGCTGAATTTCTTTCAAACCGGTCGAGGTTTTTTGCACGGTCTTTTACAACAGCGGCAACGGCTTCGGCACGTGTTTCGGTATGCGTGTACCAGCGTGAAAGCCTGCCGTCAACACGAAAATAAAATTCCGTAATTTTATCTCCGCGGGGAATGACATGAATATCACTTGCTCCCACACGAACAG
>JAQUOA010000330.1 GCA_028749215.1 Bacteroidota bacterium | reverse complement strand
CCGACGTAACTGTGGGAGAGAACTTCATCGTTGCCATTAAGCAGCACAAGGCATGGAATTCCTGATCCGGCATATTTGTGGCTAATGGCTTGAGCACCTTCTGACTTCCATCGAACTCCAATCCACGGCATTGACATTGCATTCATGTAGGTCATCATTGATTGCGCGTCGTAGTCCGAACTGACAAAGAGTATTTCAAATTTGTCCCCGCCTCCATTTTCATTATAGAACTTAACAAGGTCCGGGGTGAATGCGCGGCACGGCCCGCACCAATGCGCCGAGAAATAGACCAGAACATACTTCTTTGTTGTAAATCTGCTTTGGTCAACAGCCACACCGTTTGATGTTGCAATTTCTTTTGCGCTTTGGCTAAGAAATGAATGCAGATTCATTCCCGAAAATTTATCGCCGTAGCTTGAGGAGCTTCCCCGCGATCCGGAGGAGGAAAATTTGTGTGCAGGCACAGGAAGAGGGGTTTTGTTGTTGAGAAAAGACCACTTGCCGTTTTTTTCTAACTTCACCGCACGGCCGTCATAAATAACCGCTCTGCCGTTTTGCAATGCTGTTCTATCGGTAAAAAACCAAACGCCCGATTTTTTTAAAACTACAGAACGCCCTTCGTCGGTGGTGGCTCGAATGTCTTGCGAAAAAGCGACGGTGCCAATCAGAACAACCAAACAAATGATCGCAGATATCTTTTTCATGGGATGAATTCCTACCATAGATGGTTTTTTGGATTCGCTGAAAGATTACGCATAAGATAAACTAATATTTGTTTCATTTTCAAATTATTTTACGAGCGGCGAGGCTTCTTTCACTTTGGCAAACCCTTAAAGTACGCCGATGCCTTCGGACGAAAGAGAACATACGCAGTAATAATGAAGAGCACGCCGTGAATTGCGGTTTGATCCCACGTGTGAAAGAAACTTAAAACAACATGATACCCGATCCATGTAAACATCAGCCATCGCCCCCACTCTTTGCCGCGAAGTGCCGCAATTCCGCCGACGATTGCAAGCAGCCGAATGAAGAGTGCTAAGAGCAGATCTCTTGCAAACGGATCGTGGATATTAAACTCCCTTGCGTGATATACAATACCGGTGATGCCGGCGGCGATGAAGAACCAACTGATGATGGTTATGGAGAGGGGGAGTTTCATTTCAAATAATTTATCACTGGAAATTTCCCATGAAAATATGCAGAACATTACTAATTCGCAATTCGCGAATTGCGAATTGTATAAATTTATCCCTATTTCTTGCCTTTTCAATCCACATCCAGTATTATTGTCTTTATCAAATTAAGAGAGAATCCTCCGTTTTATGGAAGTTTCACGGCATCTTCATTTCAGTGCTATAAGATGCTGAAACGAGTTCAGTGGCAAAGCCATCACATTGTGACATGACGATTGATATTCGAAAAACTCTCGACACAATCTACACCACCGAGTCGCGCCGCATACTTGCCACGCTTATTCGTCTGCTCGGAGATTTTGATATTGCCGAAGATGCGATGCACGATGCGTTTGCCGCGGCGGCGGAGAAATGGCTTACCGACGGAATTCCGGAAAATCCACGCGCGTGGCTTGTCTCAACAGGACGATTTAAAGCGATCGATGCCATGCGCCGCCGGGCGCGGTTCGTGCCAGATGAACAAAACGTTGAATCATCGGCTGAACGATTGAGCGAACAGCTCGAAGCGCATCCATTTGATATCGCCGCACAGATCGATAAAGGAATTGAAGATGACGAACTGCGGTTGATCTTTACCTGCTGTCACCCTGCACTTCCATCCGAGGCGCGTGTGGCGCTCACGCTGCGTGAAGTATGCGACCTAACCACCGAAGAAATTGCGCATGCATTTCTCACCACACCGACAACACTTGCGCAAAGAATCGTCCGCGCAAAAGCAAAGATACGCGACGCACGCATTCCGTACGAAGTGCCGCAGCAGTCGGAACTTTCCGAACGGCTCGATGCCGTGCTTCAGGTGATCTATCTTGTCTTCAACGAAGGATACTCCGCATCGTCCGGCAGTTCACTCACGCGCGCCGATCTCTCCGGCGAAGCAATCCGTCTCGGGCGTTTGCTGTTGCTATTGCTCCCCGAACCCGAAGTGACAGGTCTGCTGGCGCTGATGCTCTTGCAGGAATCTCGGCGCACGGCGCGTACATCATCCGCAGGCGATGTGATTTTGCTGGAAGATCAAGACCGCACATTGTGGAATCAAGAATTAATTAAAGAAGGAATTGCATTGGTCGAGCAGGCGCTTGCATCGCGCCGATTCGGACCATACACCATTCAAGCGGCAATCGCGGCGGTGCATTCCGAAGCGAAAAGTGCGTCAGAGACAGACTGGGAAGAAATTGTTATGCTTTACAGTTTGCTGCAACGAATCGATCCGTCCCCCGTAATTGAATTGAATCGCGCCGTTGCCATTGCCATGCGCGACGCCCGCCTGCCGGACGGGCAGGGATTCCAGGCAGGGCTGGATATCATTGATGCAATTCTTCTCCGCGGAGATCTTGTGGATTACCGATTTGCACATTCGGCACGGGGAGAATTGTGCCGCCGATTAGGAAAAACTGATGATGCCCGCAAATCATACGAACGCGCGCTTGCACTGACACAGCTGGAACCGGAGCG
>JAQUOA010000104.1 GCA_028749215.1 Bacteroidota bacterium | reverse complement strand
ATGAAAAGCCCCATCCGTTCGATCTCAGCATACGCCAACCCGGCTGCCCGAAGCATCTCTGTTCTTGCTTGCTCAAAATAAATGAGATAGTTTCCGTGATATACAAACGTCATCGCATCCGTATCTGCGTACCGAACGCGAATATCGGTGGAGTGAGAAAGTCCTTTCTCACTCATTCCACGCACCCATCTTGCAGAACTTCTCGAGACGTTTTTCTACCAATCTTTCCGGTTTGATCTTTTGGAGAGTTTTTAATTCTTCTAACAATGCATCTTTTAAAATTGCAGCAGCTTGCTGGGGATTGCGGTGTGCACCACCCTGCGGTTCGGGAATAATACGGTCAATAATTTTTTGCTCAAGAAGATCGGGCGGAGTTAAACGTAATGCTTCTGCCGCTTGTTCTTTGAATTCCCAACTCTTCCAAAGAATGGACGAGCACGATTCAGGAGCGATAACGGAATACCATGTATTTTCCAACATCAGCATCCTGTCTCCGACGCCAATTCCTAATGCGCCACCGGATGCCCCTTCACCAATGATCACAATGATTATTGGAACACGGAAGCGCGACATTTCAAAAAGATTGCGCGCAATAGCTTCAGCCTGCCCGCGTTCTTCAGCTTCTAAACCTGGATAAGCACCGGGCGTATCAAGCAGTGTGATAATCGGTTTATTAAATTTTTCAGCCATTTTCATTAACCGTAATGCTTTCCGATATCCTTCAGGATTCGGCATTCCAAAGTTGCGGTACAAATTCGATTTTGTATCTCTTCCTTTTTGATGCCCAATGATCATCACGGCTTGGTCGTTCAATTTTGCAAAACCGCCAACGATGGCTTTATCATCACCAAAGGTACGATCACCATGCAGCTCAACAAAATCTGTGGTCATGTGTTGAATGTAATCAAGCGTATACGGTCGTTCGGGATGACGTGCCAATTGAACTCTCTGCCAGCGCGTGAGATTGGAGAAAACATTTTCACGCAGTTGGCTTACTTTTTTTTCCAGTGTTTTTATTTCATCAGAGACGTCAACATCGCCGGAGAGTTGACGTATTTCTTCAATTTTTTGTTCAAGTTCAAAAATAGGTTTTTCAAATTCGAGTACCACTTTTGCCATAAATGCTCCACTCTGTTAACGTTGAATCCATCGCTGCAAACTCTTTACTAATATTTCAAGATCGAGAAGGAATGATTGATTCTTCGCATAGTACAGCTCATATTGTTCCCGTTCTTCCGTATTCAAATTCGTCGTGTCGTGAATTTGAACCAATCCGGTAATACCGGGTTTTCCGCGAAACATATTAGTGCTATTACGTTTTGAATTCCCCTCATTCGCGTAACCGACAAGGCTCATTCTTCCGATGAAAACTTCGGGCAGGAACATAACAGCTTTGATTAATCCTCCTTGAGAGTTTTCTTTTGTTCGCCTCGATAAAAAAACTCGAAAGAAATATACAAAAGGCAAAATGGAAATCAAAAGAATTAGGCTTGCGTTTATATCAAAGAGTCTTTTTACTATGCGATTTGCTGGTTTTGCAATATTATAGTCAATTTCAATGAACGGGATTTCATCGAGCTGATCGATACTGGACTTGCCAATAATAACTTCAAGTGTATTGGGAACAAGGCGGAAATTAACGGATCTGTTTCTGTTGTTGCCAATAATTCCAAGTATCGTAGAATAGGATACCGTGTCGGAAGAAAAAATTACTTCGCTGATTCGATGTTCTTCGATAACTCTGCTGATTGTTTCGATACTTCCTACAATCTCCACGTCCATAATTTTTTCGCCGAGACGCTGACGATTCACATCAATGAAACCCACAATCGAGTATCCGCCTCCCGCCTGCGCGCGTAATTTTTTCATCACCTCCTGCCCGGATTGATTGACTCCAACAATCAACGTCCGTCTTCCAAAAAGTGTGGCTCGGGAAGATTTTTCACCATAACCAAAAAGGCGAACTGCTAATCTCCATCCCGGAATGACAATCAACGATAGTCCGCCGGAAATGAGCACGATGACCCTGCTGAAAGCAAATTCTTTTACAAATGCTGTTATGGCTGAAATTAAAATAAATGATGAAAAGACGGCAACAATGGACCGTGATACTGATAATTTTCTTTCGGTATACGCGCCTGCAAAGAACATCGTAACAGCAACCACAAGTGCCGGCACAATAAACGTCCAGGGATAAGCGTAATGAGGAAACGTGAAGACGGCATTTTTACGGACATACTCACCAACAAGAATAGTCATGTTGACAAGCGCCATATCTAGGACTGCAACCGAAAGCGGTTTCGCAATGCGCGCTGTGCCGGCAAGAATTTTTCGCAGATAAATTCCGGAATAAATAAACCATTCAAAGATGGATGAACCGGCATGATGTTTTCTCACAAACAACCGCATGGCATTGTAGAAAATTTTCAATTCGTCGATATCGCTTCGCCTAGTGCTTTCACCTTTGTAATGGATGATTGACGTCGTGGATACATAGTATACTTTCTTCCCCGCTTGTTGCACACGATAACACCAATCCAAATCCTCGCCGTACATAAAGAATGACTCATCTAACCCGCCGATCTTTTCGTACACTTCGCGACGCATCATCATAAACGATCCGCTGACGGCATCAACTTCGTACGTTTTATCCGGATCAAGATACGTTAAATTGTAACGGGCAAATAATTTTGATTTTGGGAAAAGCGAGCTGAGACCAAATGTTTTTGTAAAAGCGATCCAGGGAGTAGGAAAACTTCTGCGGCACGGCAACTGCAGTGTCCCGTCAGGATTTAAAATTTTACATCCAACCATTCCGGCATCGGAATGCCCTTCAAAATATTGGATAAGAGTTTTGATAGTATCTTCTTGAACAATCGTATCAGGATTGATTAGTAAGAGATATTTCCCTTTTGATAAGGTTAAGGCTTGGTTGTTGGCTTTTGCAAAACCAACATTGCGCTCGTTGGCAATAAGTTTGACGTGTGAAAATTTTTGTTTGAGATGCTCTACACTGCCGTCATCCGAGGCGTTATCAACAACAAAGATTTCCGATGCCAAACCTTCCAGGGATTTGGACAAAGAGACAAGTGCGTTGTTAAGAAATTCACGCACATTATAGTTGACGATGATAACAGAAACATCCATCGGGAATGCGTTTATAGACGAGATTGATTCCGTGGTGAAAGGTGAAGAACCACGGCAAATTAAAAATCACACTTCAGCTGCGCTCAGTGTGTGACAACAGTTTGTTGTCACAGTGTTTTAAAAATACTGCGAGCTTTAAGTCTCCACACCATAAATGCCGCTTCATAGACAATTTTTTTATTCATTTTGGAAACGCCAACTCGGCGGTCGACAAAGACAATCGGTGTTTCTTTAATGACGAATCCTTTTTTCCAAGCTTTAAAATTAGTTTCGATTTGAAATGCGTAGCCATTCGAACGGAGTGAATCTATGTTGATTGATTCAAGCACTTTGCGCTTATAGCATTTAAAACCCGCCGTGGCATCGTGCACCGGCATACCGGTAATAATGCGTGTATAAATATTGGCAGAATAACTTAGGATCAAACGCTTCATGGGCCAGTTGACGACATTTACCCCTTTAATATATCGAGATCCGATCAGCAAATCGCATTCATCCATTTTACCCAGCATGATTGAAATTTCTTTGGGGTTGTGAGAAAAATCTGCATCCATTTCAAAAATAAAATCGTATTGATGTTGAATGGCATACTTGAATCCGGCAACATACGCTGTGCCTAATCCTAATTTTTTTTCTCTTTGTAAAAGATGAATGCGGTTATTCGTCTCCATCATTTTTTTAACAATATCCGCTGTTCCATCGGGAGAATTGTCATCCACAATAAGGACATCGACGATGTCTGATTGCTGAAGAACTTCGTTGATAATCCGTTCAGCATTTGGTACTTCGTTATAGGTTGGAATAATGACAAGGGCTTTCGGCATTAGTGACCTTTTCCGGCAATCATTGTATAAAAAGTGATTAATAAAATTTTAATATCCATTCGAAACGACATATTTTCTATATAGAATAGATCGTATCGCACCTTTGAGCGGACATCGTCTATTGTTTGATCGTATCCTTGTTTAATTTGCGCCCATCCTGTAATTCCCGGACGTACCACAAGTCGTCGCTTGTACAAAGGAATTTCTTTCGAAAGTTTGTCCACAAAAAAAGGTCTCTCCGGCCGCGGACCAACAAGGCTCATATCGCCGCGAAGGACGTCTATAAATTGAGGAATTTCATCCAATCGTGTTTTACGTAAAATTCCTCCGATACGGGTAACACGAGGATCGTCTTTTGGAGCCCACACAGGGCCCGTTGTTGTTTCCGCATCCGACCGCATTGAACGAAACTTGTGCATCCAAAATATTCGCCCATCTTTACCGACCCGCTCCTGACTAAACACAATTGGCCCAGCTGAATCTACTTTAATTGCAACGCCGATAAAAATCCACAAGGGAGATGATAAAATTAGAATAGCGATTGAAATGATTATGTCCACCAGCCGTTTTGCACTTTCTTCCCACGGCTGCATAATATGCGGCATTACTTCAATGAAAGGGAAACCGTAAATTTGGTTTGTTCGCGCCTGCCCTCGAACAATATCATACATATCTGGAAGAATTTTTATTGAAACATCTAAGCCGGTGCATTGAGCAACAATATCAAGAACAGCATCATGCTGAGGGCTGTCAAACGCAAGAAACAATGCTTTGATATTTCTCTCTTTAATGACTGACGCTAAATCATCAACATGTCCAATGATTCCGTTGTTCCCGGTTTTAGCTACTGTCTTTTCAATATCAATAAATCCGACAATGGAATACCCTAACGCTGAATATTGTTTTATTGCTTGATATAACTCAGTTGCTTTTTGTCCGGTCCCCACAATGGCCGCTTCTCGTAATCCAATTCCTTTCTTCAGCAGGCTTCGGCGAAAACTCCTGATGACAACCCTCCCCAATCCCACAAAGGCAATCATCAATCCCCAATAGATAAGAATAATAGGCCTGTTCGGAGAAAATTCACGGGCGCTTTCATCATCAAAGAATATGAGAAAAAAAATTATGATGCATCCTGCAGATACTGCTTTCGTTACGGAAGAAAATTCATCCAATCGCGACTGTGCGTACCATGGACGGTACAAACCAAAGAACATAAATACTGCCATCCAAAAAATATACATGATCGTCAGAGGTAATATTAAATCCGGCTTGGCATTGTAGTCTATTAAATGGCTTTCAATACGAATGACATAGTACGCAATCCAGGCAAAATTAATCGCGAAAAAATCGAAGAGAATTATTTTGCGTTCAAATTGTTTCATTCAAAAGATATTTCTACAAAAGAGATTTATAAACATTCAATGTTCGTTCTACCATCTTTTCAGCAGTAAATTCATTAAAAGCTCTCTCTTTGGCATTGCGTCCTAACGCTTCCCTTAAAGATGTGTCATTGATAAGTTTTCCAATAGCGTCAGATAGAGAATTTGAATTCCTCGGCGGAACAGTTAACCCAGTAATACCATGTAGATTTACAAATGTTGTACCTGTGTTCAACTCAGTGGAAACGACGGGTTTTCCGCAAGCCATTGCTTCTATTTGAACAAGACCATATGCTTCACTCTTCTCTACGGAAGGCAATACAAAAACATCACACGCTTCATAAAAGGCATGCAATTCATCTTCTTCCATGGGTGGAATAATTTTTATTCTATCAGAGAGTTGACAATTCTTGATTTGATTTTCCAATTCTGCGAGAAGGGGTCCGTCCCCGACAATTACGAGCGAAGCATTTGGCAATGCTTTCATTGATTCAATAAGATATTGGATCCCCTTATAATATACCAATCTGCCAACAAACAAAATCAATGGCGTCTTATAGCGAAGACGAATATCTTTCACCCGTTCAACTCTGGAATTTGAATGTTGGACCCAATTTAATTTTACTCCGAGGGGAATCATCAGACATTTATTTTTATACGCGGAGAGAAATGGCGAATTGTCAATAAGATTATTATTGCTGACTAAAATTCGATCCACTTTTTCAAGGAACCGATGGAGCAATCCGCGATAGAACAATAAAGCCCATTTTTGGCGAACAATATCACTATGCCAGGAAACAACAATGCGAGAAAAATTTTTCTCTATTTTGGAATTAAGAAGTACCGCCATATCCGCCAAAGGAAATGGTTCATGAATGTGAAGAATGTCTCCCTTAAGATTTGCCAGACATGAAAAATATGCCGGACTAATTGGTAATGAAGCTATTTTCCCAAAAGTCGGCGCATAAATAACTGAAACACTATTGAGTGTAGATTTTTTAACACTCATCGATCGATCATTATTACAGACTAATACCTCAACCGTATTCTCCGGTGCTATTATCATTCCTTCTGCAAGGTTTGCAATAGTGGTCTCTATCCCTCCTAGATGCGGAAAATATGCTTTATTCGTTTGGACTATTCTCATGCACTATTTCCCCCGAAAAGAAGAATCTTCATTCCATCCTTTAATCCTTTCCATAAAGCATTCAACTGTTTCCACGTTTGACCTTTGCGTTCAAATACCGAAAATAGAATCGCAATAGATTTCGCTATAGTGATAAAAAGTGTAAACATTATTACATACATACGATAATAGGTTGGCTCTTTTTCAAATACCCAAAATCTGTTCCTTGTTTGGTAATAAAGATAAACTTCGGAGTAATTACTCCACCGCGTTCCACCGCCACTTTTGTGATAAGCGATCGCCTTAGGTGTATATGCAATTAAATATTTTGAGGAAACTCTCATGGAAAATTCTAAATCTTCAAAATACATAAAAAATCTTTCGTCCAGTAAACCAATCGTTTTGAATACTTCTACTCGAGCAAGGAATAAAACACCACAGATATAGTCGACTAAATGTTCAGTATTGTGCTGAGAGAAACGTCCAAACATTTTACCTCTATTTACACCTGTACATCTCCAATGAATGATTTTTCCCGCCCCCGAAAAAATTCTCTCGGGATCATCTTTATAATAAACTTTACTTGTAACAATACCAACACGGTCATTCTTTTTAACCGTAGCAAGTAATTCTTTAACTAATTGTTTATCAACTGTAACATCATTATTTAGTACTAAAACATATTCAGCATCATGATCTATAGCCCATTTAATACCGAGATTATTTCCACCAGCATATCCGGCATTACGGCTATTTTGGATAAGAGGTATTAGTGGAAAAGTCTTAGCAAGAACTTCAACACTGTCATCAGAAGATGCATTATCTACAATAACAATTTTAAGATCAGGGTGCGAAGATTCTAATAGAGACTTCACACATTCTATGGTTTCGTCGACTTGATTCCAATTTAAAACGACCGCAGCTACACTTAAGACCTGCATACAGTTTTATAAATTTTTCTCATTTTATATAATTAAAATTACCTTCTCCAAATTTTCCTTTAAAGTAATCCTTAATACCCAAAGCAGCGGCCCTATAAAAAGAAGGTCTAATGACTCTCCATACAATCAGTTTCAGAACAATAACAACTATGAAATATAAACGCGCAATATTACCTGGAATTCCCCTGAAAGACGTGTTAATTAAAAGTAATCGATTGCGAACCGAATAATACAGTTTATGAACGCTCACATCTAACTCTATCCACTTATGATATATGATAGAGTTAGGTACATAGATTAAATCAAAACCTTTAGAAAGTATTCTTGCAGAATACTCTATATCATCTAAGTAAAGAAAAAATCTTTCATCTTGCTCACCAATTTTTGCTAAAACAGACGTTCGTAAAAGAACCATGCAGCCAGTTACAAAAGTGACACTTCTAAATTTTTCATTTTTGGACATAACGGGAAGGACATTATTGTGGACAGCCAAACCTCTCCATGGAATAAGATTCCCTCCTGCATACCAAATTTTTGATGATTGCGGATAATGATAAATTGTGCCGCAAGCAGCAGCTGCAGACGGACACAATTCCATCCCTTCAACTAATTGAGTCAAAAAATCTGGCGTAACAATGGTGTCAGGATTTAGAACAAGAACATATTCAGGTTTTCTTTCTATCGCCTTCTTCATTCCAAAATTAACACCACCTGTGTATCCCCTGTTTTTATTTGTGTTATGTATTGGAATGGAGGGAAACAATTCTTTCAATTTTGATACTGATTCATTAGACGAAGCATTATCAATGATCAATATTTCATAATTAGAGTAATTACATTTCAATAACGATTGGATGCATTCGGTTGTGTCTTCCCATTTTAAGTAGTTAAGGAGCAGAATAACTACTTTTGGATATACTGTCATATAATATTGTTAAAAGAAAGAAATGTTCTATCTTACGTATGCCAATCTTTCACTTTTAATTGAACGTTTCCCTGATTGACAAAGAAATGATGAACAAACCACAGAACAAATATGTTTGAGACAAAATTAAGAAGCAAAATCGGGTTTGTAAAAAATGAAATAACAATTAGGGAATAACAAACAGAATATAAAACAACCCACTTTATCTGAGCAGTATATCTCATCATATAATAACAAATACCAATAACAAGACCTGATAGTAAAGGCAAAAGCACGACGCCAAGTAGTCCAAAATCCCAATAATAATACCAATGAAACGGAAATGTGGAATAACCGCTCGTTAAAAACTCCCGGTGGTCTATGTGAAAATAATCTGCCATCCAATGTTTTATACCGGACAAGGCATAAATCCAATCAAAAGTTTGCACACCATATACATAACGGTCTAGTTGATCAACAGCATGTGCCATATTTTCTAAATTCATGGTAATGTACATATACGGCTCTGTAAAAATTGCATACTCCTTTCCAAATCTCATTTTAGAAATTGCATAATTAAATTCTGATACATACCTGCTCAGCCTGATAGATTTAATCCCCCATAAAAAACCGGAAAAGAATAAGCCTATGACTACTACACGCTTGAATGTTAATGCTCTGCTTGCATAAAACAACAAAGCCAGAATCATTAATCCGCCAAAGAAAAAATTAAACCTTTGAAGTAAGAATGCAAATGTTAAGACTGTAATAAAAAATATTCCCCATGCTAATTTTTTTTTATAGTTATCCTTTTTAGTCAAAGCGATGTATTCAATAGCTAAAAAAGTGAGGGCAATTTGTAAATTAACTAACAAGTGAATTCCAAACAATCCAAATTCAACTCTTGCTTTATCCGGTCTTGCACTAAATATTGGAACAAATCCTTCTATAAGAACCTCAACCGTAAAAGAGATTATATACAGCAAGAATAAAATAACGGTCGCGTAGAGTAGCTTTTTGAGTGTGCTTTCGTTAATGGAAAGCGACCGTTCTCTTATTGAAGAAATAGAAAGAAGTGGTTTATCAAAGAAAATTACATGCGTAATAAAAATTCCCACTAGAAAGGAAAACAAACCCAACAAAAGGACAAACCAACTATATGTTGACCACTGATGCTGGAACCCGCTGAATTTAAATTCGGTTAGAAAAATACAGAATGACCATACTCCCAAAAATGCTTTGCCGGGAGAAAACATATCGTTCCCCTTCTTCAAGGATAGAAAAATGACAATAAGGAGGATAATCAACGATAT
>JAQUOA010000329.1 GCA_028749215.1 Bacteroidota bacterium | reverse complement strand
TGAAAGTCGCTTCGAAAATTCTCGGAACAATTTCAAATCAGCTTGGCGTCGTGTCGGCACCAAGGATGACAACCGGGGTGTTTGAGAAATTAGAATTGATGCAAATTTCGAGCACACGGCTGCTGGTCATTATTTCTGTGCGGTCTGGATTGGTGAAAACTATCATGATGGAAATCCATTCCGAACTGCAGAAAACGAAACTTGAACAAGTGTCCCAATTGCTGAATGAACGGTTGAGCGGCCTGACGTTGAAAGAAATTCGCGAGACGTTCAAAGAGAGAATAAAAGATTACCGGCATGAAGAGACCGGCTTAATCCGGCTTTTTATCGATTCGGTCGATAAGCTATTTGATGAAAACCGGAAAGAAAAAATTCATATTGGGGGCACAAAGAATATTCTGTCACAGCCGGAATTTGAGAATGCAAAAGATTTTAAAAGTGTCATAGAACTGATGGAAAATCAGGATATCATCATCCACGTGCTGGAAAATAACGAAGGAAGCCAGATCACCATCGGCGAAGAAAATAGGATTGATGATCTTAAAGATTTCAGTGTGGTCACGGCAAACTATACGTCCGGAGATCTCACGGGAACGATCGGCATTCTCGGCCCAAAGCGGATGAACTATTCAAAGATGATTCCGCTGGTCGATTACGTTGCCAGCACAATTTCAGGAATGTTACAACAATCGAATGACACCAAATAAATATTTTTTTACAATGGAAGAACAATTGACAAATAACGAACAGCAGAACACCGACCAGCCAGGCGAGGCTCCGGCGACACCGCAAAAATCTGAAACAGAAATCCTTACAGAAAAAATTGCTGAAGTAGAAAAACAATCTGCACAGCTCAAAGACCAGCTGCTGCGCAAAGCAGCGGAATTTGAAAACTACAAACGCCGGATGGAAAACGATGCTCTCAACTTTGCAAAATTTGCCGGCGAAAATATTATTTCGCAGCTGCTGCCGGTGCTGGACGATCTTTCACGATCACTGAAAAGCGGCAAAGAAAAATTTGAAAATGATCCGTTATATAAGGGGTTAGAATTGATTTTTTCAAAATTCTCCAAAATGTTGGAAGCGCAGGGTGTGAAACCGATGGAAACGGTCGGCAAAGAATTTAATGTCGACTTTCACGATGCGCTGATGCAGGTACCTCGTTCCGATGTTGCTCCTCATACGATTGTGGAAGAAGTGGAAAAAGGATACCTCTTGTACGACAAAGTGATTCGCCATGCCAAAGTCATCGTATCAACATCGCCTGTTGAGGAGGAAGTAAAGAACTAATGCCGAATAAACGCGATTACTACGAAGTCCTTGGTGTGCAACACAATAGTTCGGTGGATGAAATAAAAAAGGCGTATCGCAAACTAGCTCTGCAATTTCATCCGGATAGAAATCCCAACAACAAAGAGTCAGAAGAAAAATTCAAAGAGGCCACCGAAGCGTACGAAGTTCTTTCGGATGAACAAAAACGCCATCGGTACGATCAGTTCGGACACCAAGGAATGCGCGGCGGAGCCGACTATCATCAGTATCAAAACTTCAACGATATTTTTTCTCAGTTTGGCGATATCTTCGGCGGATCGGGATCGATTTTTGAAGAAATGTTCGGCAGCACACAGTCACGCCGCCCTCGCTCCAGCGGTGAACCCGGCTCCGATCTTCGCATCCGTTTGAAATTGACACTCGAAGAAATTGCTGAAGGTGTTGAAAAGAAAATTAAAATAAAGAAATGGAAGCCGTGCGGCACGTGTAACGGAAGCGGCGCCCGCGCCGGATCATCAAAATCTGCTTGTCCGCATTGCAACGGCACGGGAGAAATTAGGCAAGTATCCCGTTCAATGTTCGGGCAATTTGTGAACATTGCACCATGCACGTATTGCGGCGGGACAGGGCAGATCATTAAAGAAAAATGCACCACCTGCCAAGGCGAAGGGCGTGAACAGGGTGAGTCAACGATAAAGATTAACGTCCCCGCCGGTGTCTCCGAGGGCCAGTATATGACACTGCAAGGACAGGGAAATGCGGGGCGCCGCGGCGGATATGCCGGTGATGTGATTGTTGAGTTTGTGGAAGAAAAACATGAACACTTTACACGCAACGGCGATGACATTATTTATAATGCGTTGGTCAGTTACCCGGAGGCGGTACTTGGAGCCGATCTTGAAATTCCGACATTGACAGGGAAAGCAAAAATAAAGATTGATGCCGGTACAATGGCAGGTAAAATGCTTCGCCTGAAAGATAAAGGCATTCCGCACTTAAACAGTTACGGACGGGGCGATCAATTAGTACGCGTTCAAATATGGGTACCGGCGAAAGTAAATTCCAAAGAAAAAGAATTGCTGCGCGAATTGGCGGGCACCGAGCATGTGAACCCGACGGAAGAAGAAAAGAAAAAAAATTCTTCCTTCGGGCGCGGGCTGTAAAGTTTGAATCAAAAAAGATGATGGCGGTATTTTTGTAATTTTCCGGACCATGAACATCTTCAAACGCTTGCAAGACTTTTTTGCATTTACCAAAAACGAGCAAAAAGTTTTTATTTTTTTGGCGGCGATCTTTTTGGCAGGTGTTGCACTGAAGGTGTACAAAACATACGTGGGGCAGCCGTCGCAGCAGCGCTTTGATTATTCACATTCTGATTCTCTCTTCTATGAACGGTCAAAGTTATTAAATTCG
>JAQUOA010000328.1 GCA_028749215.1 Bacteroidota bacterium | reverse complement strand
AAGATGACGTCCAAAGATCCGTTGAACTTTGTCGACACGAAGAAATATAAAGACCGTGTGAAAGAGACGATTAAAAAGACAGGATTGTACGATGCCTTACGATACGGCAACGGAAAAATGAATAAGCATGATGTGGTCATTGCCTGCATGGATTTTGGTTTCATTGGCGGCAGCATGGGCTCAGTTGTCGGTGAAAAAATTTCAAGGGCAGTGGACAAATCTTTAAAAATGAAGGCACCGCTTATTATCATTTCTGCCAGCGGCGGTGCACGCATGATGGAAGCGGCGTTTTCTCTTATGCAAATGGCAAAGACAAGCGCAAAACTTGCCCAGCTTGCAGAAGCAAAAATTCCGTTTATTTCATTGATGACTGACCCGACGACGGGGGGGGTTACGGCAAGTTTTGCCATGCTTGGGGACATAAACATTGCCGAGCCTGGTGCACTGATTGGTTTTGCGGGACCACGCGTCATTAAACAGACCATTGGCAAAGATCTGCCGGAAGGATTTCAACGTGCAGAGTTTTTGCAAGAAAAAGGATTTGTAGATTTGGTAGTAAGTAGGAAAGATTTGAAAGCGACAATTTCTAATTTACTTTCGATGATGAACTAATATTGGAAGACAGTGTTAACGCCGTCCTTCCAACTGATTTTATGAATATTCACATTCTTGGCGTTCCAATGGATCTTGGAGCTGGACGACGCGGTGTCGATATGGGGCCTTCGGCCATCCGAATTGCCGGAGTTTCCGAAAAGCTCCAAAATCTTGGACACACGGTTATTGATGACGGCGATATTTCCACAAAGATTCCCGAACTGCAAAAAGTAAAGAATCCGAAGTTGAAGTATCTTTCTGAAATTGTTCGTGCCTGCACATTGCTGTCGTCAAAAGTTGAAAAAATTTTGGATAGTAAAGATTTTCCGCTTGTGTTGGGAGGCGATCATTCCATCGCCATTGGTACCATTGCGGGCGTTTCAAATTATTGTAAAAAAGAAAATAAAAAGTTCGGCGTCCTTTGGGTTGATGCACATGGCGATATGAATACGGATGCAACGTCGCCATCCGGAAATATTCACGGCATGCCTCTTGCCGCTTCTATTGGTCTGGGAGCTTTAGAATTGACTTCCGTTGGAGGAGATTTTCAAAAAGTTGATTCAAAAAATGTTGTGATGATTGCCATCCGCGATTTAGACGCAGGCGAAAAAGCAGCCATCCGAAAGAATAATATCACCATCTTTACGATGGAAGATATTGATAAACATGGAATGGCGGTTGTGATTACGAAAGCACTGCGCAAATTAAAAGATGTTGATTTCATCCATGTCAGCTTTGACCTTGATGCGATGGATCCTCAGGTATGTCCCGGCGTAGGAACACCGGTGAAAGGTGGCTTAGGTTATCGCGAAGCGCATTTGATCATGGAAACACTTTCCGAGCAGCAGCGCATGCATTCGCTGGAAATTGTCGAAGCTAATCCAATTCTCGATAACCGAAATCAATCGGCAGAATTTGCAGTGGAACTCATGCAATCTGGCTTTGGGAAAAAGATTATTTAAAAATTCAGATGACGAATAAAATCTTGCTCACTATTCTCATGTTCCGTTGAAAACTATTTCCACAATATCTGAAGTCCGATCGGCTGTTCAATCCATTCGTTCGAAACACAAATCTGTCGGGTTTGTCCCGACGATGGGGTATTTGCACGAGGGACATTTGCACCTGATTCGCAAAGCGAAAAAGGTTTGTGATAGTGTTGTCGTTTCAATTTTTGTCAATCCTACACAATTTGCACCGGGTGAAGATTTTGCAAAATATCCGCGTGATATTGAGCGAGATACGGCATTAGCGAAAGCTGCAGGGGCAGATGTTCTATTCGTACCGAGTGTTGAAGAAATGTATCCCAAAGATTTTTCAGCGTTCGTTATAGTTGAAGGATTGTCGTCTGTGCTTGAAGGAGTTTTTCGTCCGTCACATTTTGATGGTGTGACAACAATCGTCAATAAATTGTTCAATATTGTTCAGGCGGATAAAGTATTTTTTGGACAAAAAGATGCCCAGCAGTGCGCCGTTGTGAAAAAAATGGTGAAAGATCTTCAGATGCCGGTAGAGATTGAAATTGTTCCTACCGTACGTGAAGTTGACGGACTTGCAATGAGTTCTCGCAACATCTATCTGAACGCCGACGAACGAAAAAATGCATCGGTATTATATCAAGCATTACAGTATGCAGACGAAAAAATAAAAGAGGGCGAGAAAGATGTTCCAAAAATTGTAGCAGCAATGAAACGCATGATTCAGTCAAAGAATCCCAGCGCCATTGATTACATTGCTATCGTCGATTCCGAAACTTTGCAGCCCAAAAACAAACTGGCGAAAGGTGACAGTCTCTTGATTCCTCTTGCCGTTCGGTTTGGTACAACGCGATTAATTGACAATATTACCGTACGTCTATAAAAAGGACCAAGAATGCATTCTAAATTTTCTACTGTGATTATGGCTGCGGGCAAAGGGACGCGAATGAAAGACGCGTCCCGAGCGAAGGTGATGTTCGAGGTAAACGGCAAACCGATGTTGCAGCATGTTGTCGATCTGGCAGAATCATTGCGGTCTGAAAAAATTATTTCTATCGTGGGATTTCATCGTGATTCGGTGATTGAATTTCTCAAAAAGGTTGCGCCGAAAGTTG
>JAQUOA010000327.1 GCA_028749215.1 Bacteroidota bacterium | reverse complement strand
CGATCAGGTCATTTCATTTTGCGGAACCACCATTACCTCCAAGCAAGTCGGCGATGCGTTGAATATAGTTGATCAGGAACTCTTTTTCAAAGTCTCAGACGTGATCAAAGCAAAAGATGCAAAGGCCGCGCTCGATCTTGTTGATGAAGTGATTCGCAGCGGCTACGATGTGAAAGAATTTGCCTCCGGCATTGCGGAACATTTCCGTAATTTTCTCATTGCCAAAACAACCGGCTCCACGCAGCTGATTGAAGAAGCCGAAATGCACCGCAAGCGCTACGCCGCCGATGCCGAAGCGCTGTCGCTCCACGACATTCTGCGCATCATTAAAGTTGTAACGGAAACAGAAAATTCCATGCGCTACAGCGCTCAGCCCCGTTTTAAATTGGAAGTAATGATTGTACAGTTGACAAAGATGGAACAATCTGTGAAGATTGACGAGCTGTTACTTCAGATCGATGAGTTGAAAAAAAAACTTCACGCTAACGGGTCGGTAGTCGCTACACCGCCGTTGGAAAGTGTGAAGCCAGTCAAAAATTTTTCTTCAGTCCCTTCGACCATTGAAGAAGCGAAACCGCGGTATACATTCACTCCATCACCCGTAATTGCTGTCAGCGAACCGAATAAAAAAGTGGAACAGCCGATAGTTATCGCGTCGGCCGCAGTTGACGTTTCTCTCACTGCCGTGCAAGACTCATGGAACATTATTGTTGACGCGATGCGGAAGAAAAAAATTAATGTCGGAACAATTTTAGCAGAAACTCAGCCGCTCGACATCATCAACGGCACGCTACGCATCGGATGCGGCGACGAATTTCATAAATCGACACTGTTCCGCAACAAAGAAATCCTTGGCGAGACCATTAATTCTATTTTGTCGTCAAAGCTCCGCATTGATCCGATAATTCACGCTGATCCGGTTCCATTGAAACATGAAGCTCCTCCAAAAACAAACGGGAACAGTCAGCCTGCTTTGCCGTCAGAACCATCTGCCGAAGATCATCCGTTGATCAAAGCACTCCATCGAGATTTCGATGCCGAGAAGGTCAATTAATACCAGGGTGCTATCATCATTCTATCTTGCTATGCGAATTTCTTTTTTTCTTTGTCGTGGATTTTGTAAGTTAACATCCATATGAAAAAAGTATTCTTCGCATTCCTTTTCCCGCTGTTTCTTTTCAGCCAGCAAAAAATTCTCATCCCGATGGATCTGAAACAAACAGATCATTTGAAGGCGTACGGCATTGCCTATTGGGCGCTGGAAAAAGGAATTGATATTGACTGGCTGTTGAATTACCGCGGCGGTTCTTTCCTCACCGATAATGTCGGCGGGATTGCCAGCGAATGCCGGATTCGGGGCGTGGCGTTTGAACAAATCAGCGGTGCGGCAGCATCGCAAATTTTGGGAGAGATTGCCGGAGAGAACAACAATATGGATGTTGTCCGCCTTGAAAAAGCGCCGAAGGTTGCGGTATATGTGCCTCCCGGATTTAAACCGTGGGATGATGCGGTGACGCTGGCGCTTGAGTATGCAGAAATTCCGTACACAAAACTATGGGATGATGAAGTGCTGCAGGGAAAACTTTCCGAGTACGATTGGCTTCATCTGCATCATGAAGATTTTTCCGGACAGTACGGAAAATTCTACGCCTCCCATCGCAATTCGGCATGGTACATTGAACAGCAAATCAGTTACGAGAAGAAAGCCCGCGAGCTTGGATTCAAAAAAGTTTCTGAGGAGAAGAAAGCTGTTGCACGCGGTATTCGAGATTATGTTGCCAGCGGAGGATTTATGTTTGCGATGTGCGCCTCCACCGACAGTTACGACATTGCGCTGGCTGCCGAAAATGTTGACATTTGCGAAACAATGTTCGACGGCGATCCGGCAGACCGAAACGCACAGCAAAAACTGGATTTCTCCAAAACTTTTGCGTTTCAAAATTTTACACTGGAAATGAATCCGATGCGGTACGAGTTTTCAGATATTGATAATCCGCCAAGCGACCCGGTTCCGCTGCGCGATCCGAACACCGATTACTTTACGCTCTTTGAATTTTCAGCCAAGTACGATCCTGTGCCGACCATGCTGACGCAAAATCACGTAAATATCATTAAAGGGTTCATGGGGCAGACGACTGCGTTTAAAAAATCGCTGATTAAACCGAGCGTGACAATTCTTGGAGAACGGGAAGGATCGGATGAAGTGCGGTACATTCACGGAAATTACGGCCGCGGCACGTTCACATTCTACGGCGGACATGACCCGGAAGATTACCAGCATGCCGTCGGCGATCCGCCGACTGATTTATCACTGCACAAAAATTCTCCCGGCTACAGAATTATTCTCAATAACATTCTCTTTCCTGCCGCAAAGAAGAAACAGCAGAAGACGTAAATATTTGACATTCTTTCCCAAATCATTTACTTTATAATGTGCAATGAGCATTTTGATGTGGGAACAGTTTATCCCGGTTATACTTTTCAAAACGCTTCCCGTACTAACCATTCTTAATCGTTCTATCGATGTCATTGAAATTAATGCCACATAGCTTTTTCGCTTTCGAGCTCAGCGTTGATGCAAGACGTTGGCGTGCGGCATATTTTCTGTGGTAAAGATACCAACGAACCTCTGATCGTCAATCAACTTTTTTATTTTATCACTTTTCATGGAGCTGTCCTATGAGCGAACAGTTT
>JAQUOA010000326.1 GCA_028749215.1 Bacteroidota bacterium | reverse complement strand
GGAATCGGGAAAGAATATCCACTCTCCCGTGAAAAGCTTTCACCCGTACTTTCATTTTATATTGCCGACGGTTGGCGCGAAGGATGCCACCTATGTTGGCAAATGTTGGAATTTGGCGGGCTTGGACACACCATGGCGATTCATTCGACCGACGAAGACATCATTTTAAAATTTGGATTGGAAAAACCTGCGTGCAGAATTTTGGTAAACACTCAAACAGCGTTAGGTGCTGTTGGATACACAAATGAACTGCTTCCGTCCATGACGCTTGGTCCCGGAACATTCGGTCATTCAATCATTTCGGATAACGTCTCGGCAAAACATCTGATCAATATTAAACGGTTGGCGTTTGAGACAAGACCGATCAACCAGATATCAGTAAACAGTATACAGAAGCCAGAAGAAAAAAATTCTCAACCTATGCAAACATCAAAACCAAAAGTTCAAACCCAACAGCCTCAGAAAAGTTGGATCGAAGAAATTGAAGAACGGATCCGATTAAAAGCAGGCAATGCTCCAATTGAAGATAAATCTAAAAAGGTATCAGTACACACTGAGAAAGCTGAAGATCAAGTATTCGGCGAAGGTATTTCCAAAGAGAAGGTCGATGAACTGATAAAAAAATTCAGCACAAAATAAAGATGCACTATCTTTCTCACCTCTTCAATGAAAAAACTTTCCCGTTCATTTTACACCCGCCCTACACGAACTGTTGCAAAAGAATTACTCGGGAAAATTTTTGTCCGCAAAAATGGAAACCGTTTTCTCACCGGAAGAATTGTTGAAACCGAAGCATATCTGCATAACGATCCCGCGTGCCATGCGTATCGCGGCATAACAGAGCGAAACAAAGTAATGTTCAATACCGGCGGATTCCTTTATGTATACTTCACGTATGGTATGCACTTTTGCGCCAACGTTGTAACGTACAAAGAAGGCATCGGTGAGGCTGTGTTAATCCGCGCTGTTGAACCAGTGGATGGAATTGATGCGATGACTAAAAATCGGAACTTCAAAGATGACCGACACCTCAAAGGTGTCGGTCATTTGCGAGCTCTAACAAACGGTCCGGCAAAATTTGCTCAAGCATTTAATCTGACAAAAGAACAAAGCGGCATAGATTTACTTGGAGATGAAATTTTCATCACGGAATATAAAGGTGCCGCACCCTTTACGGTCGTATCAACAACTCGTATCGGAATAAAAGTAGGAATTGAAAAAAAGTGGCGATATTATATTAAAGGGAATGAATGGATCTCTAAAAAGTAAAAGCCGCAGCAGCTCCTAACGTTACTTCGTGAAATGACTTTCCTGAAAAATAAGAATTGTAACGATACGTAACCCCAAAAGTATGTTCAGGAATGAAACCCAAGAAACCCAGCCATGGCGTCTTGAGCCAAAGCCCGGCTCCGGCAGTATATCCGTGGTTCGGAAAATCTGAAAGTAAGCCTACACTGCAATGCACCCCTGATAAAAAGATTTTTCGGCGATCAATAAAATCAAAATGAAAATCCTTCTTCACTTCTGCACGGAAGATGTCTCTAATTTTTGAGTTATAAATATGTGTATAGTTTAGCGTAAGTCGAAAATCTGAAAATAGCTTACCATTTCTTTTTTCCCCAACACCATAACCTGTTTCAAAATTTATTGTCCCGTACGATACTCCCTCCTTCATCACAACTCCGAAGCTTGGCGGAACAACGCTGATTACTGTACCGGCAATTGCCATTGGAATCATTACCGCTGTTACGCTGTAGAGTGCAATGGTTTCGCGACTTGTTGATTGAGGAGTGTTTGTGCTGTCTTGCGCATACACCGAATTGGCGCTGGATAGTAAAGCTAAAACTGCTATTGTCAATAGAGTTTTTTTCATTCTTCAATGGCGAAAATTTTTCATTGTCAGAAGCTCTTTTTGCAAATATATTCCTGTAAAAGAGTCTTGAAGCGATGAAACATATTCGGGAGTTCCCTCCGCAATAATTTCTCCGCCGCCTGCTCCTCCTTCACGTCCAAGGTCAATAATCCAATCTGCCGTTTTAATAACATCCAAGTTATGTTCAATGACAACGACGGTGTTCCCTTTTTCGACAAGTTTATTGAGAACACTCATCAGCATTTTTACATCATCAAAATGCAAACCGGTGGTCGGCTCATCCAAAATGTACAGTGTGTTGCCGGTTCCAATTTTTGAAAGCTCCGTCGACAGCTTCACCCGTTGCGCTTCTCCGCCGGAAAGTGTTGTCGCCTGCTGTCCAAGATGAATGTACCCAAGCCCAACATCAAACAACGTTTGGACTTTCCGGTTCATCGCAGGCATTTCGCTGAAAAATCCCAACGCCTCTTCAACAGTCATTTCAAGCACCTCGGCAATGGATTTTTCTTTGTAATGCACTTCAAGGGTTTCACGATTGTATCGCTTTCCGCGACAAACATCACACTGCACATAGACATCCGGCAGAAAATTCATCTCAATCTTTTTTACGCCGTCCCCTTCGCACGCCTGACATCGTCCACCCTTTACGTTAAAACTAAATCGTCCCGCTTTGTACCCTCGAATTTTCGATTCCGGAAGCTCTGCGTACAAATCACGAATGAACGTGAACAAACCGGTGTACGTGGCAGGATTAGAGCGCGGCGTACGTCCGATTGGTGATTGATCAATGTCGATCACCTTATCAATCTGTTCAATTCCTTCAAC
>JAQUOA010000325.1 GCA_028749215.1 Bacteroidota bacterium | reverse complement strand
CGAAGCATCAACTGTATCTAAAGAATATTTAATATTCGTATTTTTTTCCGGATCCCAAGTTGCGCCAAGATTGCCGTCAAAGAGATCAATATATTGGGATTCCTCTTTGATCATTTTGATTTCAATCGTCGCCGGGGAAGCGTTAAAATCTCCCAATAAAATAACCGGTTTATCATAAAACTCTTTAGAAATATTTTCGAGTAACACATTCGCTTGCTTTTTTCTAATGTTTGACATTTCGCGTAAGACGGTCAATTTGTTTTCTATTTGTTCCGATGAAAGTCTGCGGCTTTCAAAATATTTTCGAATAAATGTTTCACTCAAAGAATCACCTACACCATTCGCAATTAAATGCGTATTAATCAGAACAATTTCTTTCCCCTCAATTTGAATTTTTCCAACCAATGCAGCATTGCGATCATTGAAATGAAACGATACAATATTTCCGTACAGACCAAATCCATCCGATAAATCCCATGTCGTGTGATATTCAAGGTGAAGATCTTTTTGCGCAAGAAAAGCAATTCCTTCATTGAGGTTTGTTGGAATTCCACAATTCATAATTTTAATACCACCATTAGCCCGTTGGTAGATATAATCAAAACCTAATGAGTCGGCCAATCGTTGAGCAAACTCTTTTACCGGGTTCGCTTCTTGAATGGCAATGATGTCAGGGCGAATATTTTTCAATCCAATAACTAATGATGCAAAACGCCGTTCCCGTTGTTGGACAGATTCATATTCACCCATTTTAAATCCCCCGTGATAGTCAAGACCGGACCATACATTGAGGGATACTATTCGGAGAGATTGGCTGAAGGAAATAAAATAGAAACTTGTCAGAAAGAAGATTAGAACCGCAACTCGACATTGAATGCTCATATCACCTCCAACTATAGGCACTTCACGATGGATTGTAGTAAACAATCCATCGTGAATCCATTTCTATTTCAAGAAGAATGAATGTTGGATGAAACGTTTTCATGATAAGCTCCTGAAATATAATTTTGATGAATAAGCACATTGTGCTTTTCTATTTTGAAGATTTTGTTATAGAGTATCCGAATACAAATGACAGCCGATTTCCATCTTGATTTGTCGCTAAGGCAATGTTCAATGGAATCAACACGCCTCCATAATCCAATACATAGCCACCGGCAACCACAAGCGCGGTGGATATTTTGGTCGGGGTAACAATAGCATTGGGACCCATGCCGAATTCAAAACCGCTCGGCAGTCGAATACCCATTGCCAATGAAGCACTTGGTACTAAGTATCCGTATTCAACACCGGCTACCAATGGAACGAATTGAATAACAAATGACGGCCTGTCTCCTTCCGGCTGCACTTGATATTCAAAATGCCATCCAAATTGACTGATAAATCGACCGATGTGTTTCTGTTTAAGATCGTACACCAATTGTCCGTTGCCGATCACCGACGTGACTCCTAACCGCGGACCACCAAGGTTTTTCTCGCCAAATTTCAATTCCTTAAATACCGACGGTGACGTTTGACCCAGTGTAAGATTGGTCAGAAAGAACATCCCGACCACGAGACTACCAAATATCTTTTTCATTGCATCCTCCCATTTTCATTGTGAATAATCATGTTTATTACACGTGTAATCTAATTTCGCTGAAACGATGATTTGTCATAAAAATGTCAGAAGTTTGTAAAATCCTGGTACTGCGGCGGGGGTGGCAAAGAAACTCAAAATCATTAGTTGAAACTGACGTTGTTCCAACGTACTTTGCGGTGGGAAAATGTGGAGCGGAATTCTATCCTTGCATCAAAGGAGAAGCCGTTGGACAATCACAGAAATACCTTTCGCTTAAGAACAATCATCCTTCTTTCCGCCGACGTATTTCTTCTTATCATCTGTTTTCTTCATGTACCATCTCTGACACATCGCGCAGTATTTCCATTTTCTTTTGATGAACATGATTCGAGCACTGTTTTACTATCGAGCACTCCAACCATCGAATCCGGAGACAAATTACTTTCGGTCGGTTACTCAACACCAAAAAATAACTCTGAATTACAATTTCTTGCGGATCTGCATTCGGCTGGCGATTCGATCGAAGTAAAATTTGAACGAGACCACATTGCAAAAGATGTCGTTCTTCATTTTAATAACTACTACGCTTCCGATCGTTTTATCATCCTGACATTTTTTGTCGGTATTATGATCATCATTGTCAGTGTTTTGATGATTCTTGCAATACCACGGGAACCGTTGATTGTCCTTTTACATAATCTTTTTGTTTCTCTAGGCAGTGCATTAATGTTATCATGGGGAACTGTTGCTCTCACTCTAATTTCTTATGTCATAGTTACTTTGTTTTTCTCTTCGTATTCATTATTTGGAGTAACGTTTTTCTGGTTCACATACTCAATGTGGAACGGTGCATTCATACCGATCAACTGGAAAAGAGTGTCCAGTTATGTACTTGCCGCAGCATTCAGTATCACGTTAACCTTACTGTACATCTCCTCAATTAAAACACAATCACTGCAGGCGTATCAATTATTCTCAAATGCCTGGTTTATCTTTCACCTTGTCATTGTTCTTTCCATAACTGTTGGAATGATACTGCTTGTCCTTTCAACAAGAAAAGCTGTCACGCAGGAAGAACGCGTTCGTTCACGGTGGATTGCCGCCGGAATAATTATTGGCGGAATACCTTTTGCTGTAT
>JAQUOA010000103.1 GCA_028749215.1 Bacteroidota bacterium | reverse complement strand
TCTCATACCAATCGGAGCTTATCTTTATATACAAAATAAATGGATCGTTGAGCCGCTACGTATCGGCCAAAAAATTCCTTCAAGTGTAATTCAAACGTTTGATGGGAAAAATGTTTCGACCGATTCAATATTTATGACAAAGACCATTATACTCTTCTTTTCAACAACTTGTCCCCGCTGTAAAAATGAAATTGCGAATCTGGTTTCCTTGTGTCCGGATTTTAAGAAGTTTGTGAATTTTGCAGGAATTTCATTAAACACCGAATCTGAGACAAAAAAATTTTTGACAGAGATAAACATCCCTTTTTCAATTTATATAGATCCAAAAAAAGAAGCACAGGATAATTTTCATGTCCTTCTCGTTCCGGCAATGTTTTTTGTGAATGAAAAACAGCTTTTGGTAAAATACAAAGCAGGTGAAGAAAGTAAAGAACGATTGAAAATGTGGTTAACACGATTTGCTCGATTGCACATCGATTCAAATTTTGCACAATGATGAAACAAAAAAAAATTTCTACTCAAATTGTTTTACTTGCAATAACTGCCGGGATTGGTGGTTTAATTAGTCTTAATTGGTTTTTGGGCAAAGGAATTTCTGCTTCAATGATGAACGCGGAATATCTTGGGAGCGACGGAGTTGTGTTGCAAACGAAAAAGAACAATTGTGGCCCGAGTGCTTTGAAAATGATTTTTGATTTTTATGGTTTTTCGGTGCCAATTGAAGAAATTGAAAAAAATGTTGAATTAACAGAAAAGGGTTCATCAATGCTTGCGTTGAAAAAAATGGCTGAATCAAAAGGATTGAAAGCGGAAGGGTGGAGATTATCACCAGAAGATTTTATGAAACAACATTTTCCGATTTTATTATTTGTTCATCACAACCATTATATCATCGTTGATAGTGCAAAAAGTAATGATGTATTCATCCGTGATCCTGCTATCGGAAAATTAAAAATAAGCAAAACCAAATTAATAAATATTTGGAATGGAGAAACACTAATTTTTTATAATCCCCATTGAGAAGATAATTTATGAAAACAATTTTATGGTTTTTGGTGTTTATATCTTCGTGTGTTGAAATATATGCACAATTGGTTCCCACACCTAAATATCCATTTGAGTTTATGTCATTTCAAACGAAGTTACCGATAATCAAACTTAAATACTCCCTATTTCATCCATTGATTGTGGATGAAAAGACAAAGACCATACTTTCAAACTTCAAAGTTACGGATGATTATCTTTCTCTTCAATATTATGATTCAACGTTATTTAAGAATGCGAAGTTGACGATGAATTTCTCTAAGTCAGATTCATTATTAAAGTCAGTTCAATATACTATCTTTAGAACTCCCGATGTGGATGCAAATGAATTTGAAAAGATTTGCGATCGAATTTGGGATGAAACAAAAGAACGTTTTGGAGAACCCTTAACAGAAAAAACAATTCCAATGTTAGGTAAGATAAGAAAATGGGAAATTGGACAAACCCTATTTAGTTCGATGAAAACAGAATATGGATTTATGTCGTTAATGCTGTCCTATTATATTAAAGAATAAAAATCCTTGTTCACTGGTTTGTCGACTGTAAATGAAGAAAAGGTGATTGGCCTGTCCCTGATTGCTAATTTGACATTTACAGAAGGCAAACGGACAGCAGTGGACAAGAAATAAAAATAATTATTAAGAAATATAAAACAAGAAAGGTAAAACAATGAAAAAATACATCAGTATTTTGCTGATTGCGATAGCAGTCATTACAATGTTTACCCCAGTATTAACAATTACCACGCAAACGATGGAATTGAACGATGTCCAAATCCAAAATACAATAGGAGGGCAGTCAGCTAAAGATTGTGCAGAGCTATTAGCTGTATGCGCTGCTTCAACAGGCGGTAGCATATGGTGTATTGTTTTAGCCGCTGTTTGTCTCGTTGCATAGCTAACATTTCTACTCGTTATGGAAATATGTCTTAACAAACTACATTGCATATTTCCATAACAAATTAATTAAATAAAGAAAATATCTAACCACAATAGCTCAATATATGTTATTCGCAAAAATTATACCAACTGTAAAACTGAGATCTCATTGGTAAAATTTGTCGTAGTTATGCAAAGAGAAACTCACCATAACTTTAAAATTGTCTTATTCATTGCAGCTCTTTTATATCGTATCACAATGAGAGCAATAGTATTAGGTCTTTTTTATGAATGTCTTACAATTCGGCTTTTGCCCCAGGACAAACGAGTTTTATTTTCCGGAGTAGTAAAAGATACCTGTGAAAACACCTTGTCGTATGCATCACTTCGTGTAGACGAAACATCCACCGGTACAATGAGTGATAAAAATGGAAGATTTGAATTAATGCTACCTGTTGGAAATCATAAAATCACTTATAGCTATGTAGGATTCAAATCGTATTCATGTAATATACAATTAGACAGTTCTATACAAAATATGACTATATCTCTTATTCCGAGTGAAATACAGTTACCCGAGGTGGTGATTAGTGGAGAAGATCCTGCGTATCCAATCATTCGTGAAGCAATTCAACGGAAAATGAAATGGAGAAGTTTGATAGAAACGTACAAAGCACGGGTTTATACAAAAGATATCTTTGGTAATGATACATTGTTAACCTTAATTTCTGAAGCATATTCAGATTTATACTGGCGCAAAAACGACTCACTTCGGGAAATAGTTTTATATAGAAGACAAAGCAGCAATTTACCAGAAGCATTTCAATTTGCACTCGTTCGCGATTTCATCAATTTTAATAATGATTTTATAAGTTATTGGCGCTACAAATTTATAACGCCGCTTGCAGATTCTGCATTTCAATATTACGAGTATATTTTGCGCCGCACTTTTACAGATGTCTGTCAAAAATCCTTTGAGATTGAAGTAATTCCGCGTTCACAAATTCTTCCTCTTTTTTCAGGAGTTATTGTCATTCAAGATTCAAGTTTTGGACTTCAACACGTAAAATTACATCCTAATAATATTTTTAAAATCCCATTTTTTGAATTCACAAATTTTGAATTTACTCAACAATTCAGTTTATATGAAAACAATTTATGGTTTCCATTAGACTACCAAATTAATGCAGAATTTAGATTTAAAAGCATTTTTCTAAATTCAAACAAAATATTGCATTATAGTAAATCTGTAATTTGCTTTGGTTACAACATTAATTATCGTTTTGTTGATTCAATTACCGTTCTTCCAACACTCTTTCTATTACCCAGTGCTAATTCGTACGATACTACTCAATGGGAAAATGTAAAGTTATTTCCTCTAACAACTCTAGAACGAGATTCTTATAAAAAAATTGATGAAATAGTAAAAGAACATCAATTTGCTTTTCAATTTGCAAAATCTATTCAACAATATAAAAAGGTTACGGAATTCATTGATGTTCAATACAACAGAGTTGAAGGTTTGTTTCTCGGCGGCAAATATTCTGAGTCTTTACTTTCCGATTTTCGTTTTAATATTACTGGTGGTTATGGGTTCTCAAATAAAAAAGTACGATATAAAATTGGATCGGAGATATTAGTCAATCCCCAATATTCATTATGGTTTGGTGTTGAGAATTATAACCAGAATCATACATTTCCGGTAAATTATAAAGTTGGTGAACTATCAAATTCTTTTTCATCCTTTTTTAATGGAGATGATTATTATAATTATTTTTTCTGTCAAGGGTATCGTGTTTTTCTTTCAAGCAATAAAACTAAATATTTTACGGCTGCGTTGAGCGTATTGTTTGAAAATCAATTGTCTCTAAAAAAAACGACAGATTTTTCTCTTGAATCCATTAGCTCGAAAGAGAAGTTTAGGACAAATCCATCCATCACCGAGGGAAAATTAGCGTCCTTATTAATAGAATGTTTTACGAATCAGGAATCTGACGATGATTTGTTCAATGAACCAAAAACTATGTGGCATATAAGGGCAGAGCACTCATTTCCTGAATTGGAAAGTAGCCAGAGTTTTACCTCACTCTATGCAAGCACCACATTTAGAATACCCACCATGGGAACAACAAGACTGTTCAATCCCTATTTAGAAATTTCTTTATCACTAGGCGGATCATTGGGTTCGGTTCCCATGCAAAGAACATTTGCGCTCGAATCTCCGCTATCACGTTTTGTAAGTGCCAGTTCATTTCGCACAGTAAAAAACGGAGAATTTTCCGGGGATAATTTTTATGCTCTTTTGGTGGAACATAATTTTAGGAATATTCTATTCATTTTGGCAGGTCTTCCATCTATAAATTTAGATGTTATTATTAGAGCAGCAACAAGCGAAATGAAGACCAAATCAACATCTTTTAAAAATATATTGGTATCGCCAACAAAAAACTATAATGAATACACAATTGGCATTGGCAGAATTGCAGATATTTTCAGAATCGATTTATCATATTCGAATTATCAAAAATCGAGATATGCTATAACATTCACAGGAATTTTGTGAGATTAAATCGTTTGCATATTTTTTTTCAATTTTATGATGTCAAAACTCTTATAACTTTTTGTTCGCAGCAATTTTAAATGGAAGAGCAAAAATATGATATGGGAAAACTTCACCGCTCAGTTAAATGTTTTTATTGCACCGACAAAACATTTTGAAAATTTGAAGCAAAAACCATATTGGCTGACTCCTTTTTTAGTCATAGCTATACTAACTATTCTGGTGGGGTATTTTTTACTTCCATTTAAACAAGGAATCATGCTTTCTACGCTCTCCTTACAATTAGGTGAAGAAAGGGCTCGGGATATATTATCAAACGCAAATCAGTTTGCTCTTATTGGTTTGATCTTTACGCCAATACCTTTGCTTATCAAATGGCTTGTAATTACCGCAATATTATATTACACGTCAATTCTTTTAAATAGCCAAAGTGTAAATTTTAAAATTTATTTTTCTGTTGTTGTCCACGTAGAATTATTATTACTCCTTATGTCAATTACAAACATCATTATTTTAGAATTTAAAGGTGTAAGTGCTGTAAATACCATGAATGATTTACACATGATTATTGGTTTAGAATATTTACTAAAAGAAGGAGCTAATGATATTTATCTTTTCACAGTTCTTAGTAACTTCAATCTTTTTACAATTTGGTATGTGATAGTCCTATCAATTGCTTTTTCAATTGTCAGTCAAGTGGGGAAATGGAAGTCTTCAATTATTGTATTCTTTGTTTGGCTTTCTGGAGTAAGTTTACAAATTGCGGCAATTATTTTAGCGACAAATCTTCAAAAGATGATGGGAAAATGAATTTTACATTTTTGCAAATTATTAAAGATGCCCTGAAAATTGTTATTGCTTTGTTTTTTATTTTATCAAGCGTTCTTAAAATTATTTCGCACCCTCAGTTTTTGATAAGCATTGAAAGCTATAATATTGTTCCGAAGAATATTATATTACTTTTTTCGATTTCCATTATTGTCATCGAATTATTTTCCGGTATTGGCCTAACTTTCAATATTTACCCAAAAATGTTTTCAGTTTTGCTGATAAGTTTACTCTCGATATTTACTACTGCGATTATAATAAATTTACTACGTGGAAATATTATTGAATGTGGTTGTTTTGGTAATTCCCTCCCAGACCAGATCAATTGGTGGAGCGTGTTGCGAAACCTGATTCTAACTCTTTTTATTTTTTGGTCTATGCAAAAAACTAGTAAATTAAAAAGCAAATAAATTGAATAAACTTTGCCCATTTCCGCCTTTATTGTAAAACAATCCATATTTGTCATTTCCCGATATTCTCCCTATCTTGCATCACAAAATTCTTAAAGACGGAACAATTCCGCTTTTTTCTTCTATTTTTTGGTAATGTGCTGAAAGAGTTATGGCTGACAATCAAGTCATTAAATCCGAAACATCAATTTCATCAACCGAAAAAATCCCGCCCACGCTGCCGGTTTTGCCGCTGCGCGATGTGGTGATTTTTCCGTACATGATTTTCCCCGTGCTGGTGGGGCGCGAATCGTCGCTGCGTGCGGCAAACTACGCACTGGACAACAACAAGTTCATCTTTCTTGTCTCGCAAAAAGATCCTGTGGTTGAAGATCCGGGGAAGGATGATATATACACCGAAGGAACCGTTGCAAGGATCGTGCAGATCCTGAAACTTCCCAACAACCTGATGAAAATTCTGGTTGACGGCGTAGTGCAGGGAACCATCACGCATTTTCACGAGAACGATAAATTTTTAGAAGCTGATGTGCAGGTGACGACACAGTCTGCGGATAACTCCACGGAAATGGATGCCATTGTTCGCCATGCATCGTCGCTCTTTTCCGAATACGTTCGCGCAAACCGCAATATTCCACCGGAAGTGCTTGCCGCTTTTGAAAATATAAAAGATGTGCAGCGCCGCCACTATTATATTTCCGCCAACATCCTGCAAACGGTTGAAGTGAAACAGAAAATTTTGCGGCTGGCAAATCCGAAAGAACAGTACTTGGAAATCATCCGCGTGCTGAATTCGGAAATCAACATTCTGAAGATCGAGCGCGAGATTGATACGAAGGTTCACGAAAATATTCAGAAGTCGCAGCGAAAATATTTTATTCAGGAGCAGATAAAAATTTTGCAGGATGAACTCGGCGAAGAAGAATCGACGCCTGAGTTAGTGAAGTTGAAGGATGATATTGCAAAATCCGGCATGCCTAAAGAGGCGATGGACAAAGCGTTGGAAGAGTTCGGCAAACTGCGAAAAACTCCCTCGATGTCTCCCGAGTTTGGCGTTCTTCGCAATTATCTTGATTGGCTTGTTAGTCTTCCGTGGAAGAAAAAAACAAAAGACGATCTCAACATCGAACATGTGAAAACCATCCTCGATGAAGATCACTATGGACTTGAGAAGCCGAAGGAGCGAATTCTTGAACACATAGCCGTTCTGAATCTCGTGAAAGAGATGAAGGGACAGATTCTCTGTTTAGTCGGCCCTCCGGGTGTTGGAAAAACTTCGCTTGCCGAATCCATTGCGCGAGCCATGGGGCGCAAGCTTGTCCGCATGTCGCTTGGCGGCGTGCGTGACGAAGCGGAAATTCGCGGCCATCGCAGAACGTACATCGGTTCGATGCCGGGGAAAATAATTCAATCCATGAAACGTGCCGGCGTTGTGAATCCCGTTATGTTAATGGATGAGATTGACAAGATGAGCATGGATTTTCGCGGCGATCCGGCTTCGGCATTATTGGAAGTGCTCGACCCGCAGCAGAACATGGCCTTCAACGATCATTACCTTGAAATAGATTACGATCTCTCGAAGGTTATGTTCATCACCACGGCGAATGTGCGGTACGCAATTCCGCATCCGTTGCTGGACAGGATGGAAGTGATTGAACTTTCGAGTTACCTTGATTTTGAAAAGAAAGAAATTGCAGAACGGCATATCATTCCTCGTCAGATAAAAGATCACGGCCTGACAAACAGCGATGTTAACATAACGAGCGAAGCGATTCAGAAAATTATTGTGGAGTATACTCGTGAATCGGGCGTAAGGAATTTGGAACGCGAAATTGCTTCCGTGTGCCGCAAGGCGGCAAAGGAAACAGTGCTTGCCAGAACCAAAAACGGAAGCAAAAAAGGAAAACCGAAACACGCCGTGCTTGTGATTGATGCAAAGAAGGTAGAAGAATATCTTGGCGTTCCGAAATTTCACAGCAGAGCTGCCGACAAAGAAGCGCAAGTCGGTTCGGTGACAGGGTTGGCATGGACAAGCGTTGGCGGAGACATTCTTCACGTGGATGTGACGCTGATGAAAGGTCCCGGAAGATTGACGCTGACCGGTCAGCTTGGCGATGTGATGAAAGAATCTGCACAGGCGGCGTTAAGTTACATTCGTTCGAATGCAAAAACGCTGAAGCTGAATCCGGAATTTTTTACGAAGAAAGAAATTCATATTCATCTTCCCGAAGGAGCGATTCCAAAAGACGGCCCGTCGGCGGGCATTACGATGACGATGGCGATGATCTCCGCCATCAGCGGCAAGCCGGCGCGCGCCGATGTGGCGATGACCGGTGAAATTACACTTCGCGGCGAAGTGCTTCCCATCGGAGGATTGAATGAGAAACTGCTCGCCGCCAAACGTGCAGGAATAAAAACGGTATTGATTCCCAAAGAGAATCAAAAAGACCTGACGGAAATTAAAGAAAGCGTGAAAGAAGGATTGAAAATTATTCCGGTAGAAAAAATTGAAGAAGCACTGCCGTATGTGTTTGGGAAGTCTGAAAAGAAACAAAGAAAATAAACGATGAAAAGCCGGAACGAAATAGAGCTGTTGCTTAAGCAGCACAAGAAAGAACTAGAATCAATTTTTTTTATCAAAGAAATTGGACTCTTCGGCTCCTTTGTGCGCAACGAGCAAAACGAACGAAGCGATGTTGACATCCTAGTGGAGTTTAACAAACCGGTTGGGATGTTTCATTTCCTCGGATTAGAGAAAAGACTTGCAGAAATTTTGGGATGTAGAATTGATCTTGTTACGAAAAAAAGTCTTAAACCGTTTATTGGACGCCAAATTCTTTCTGAAGTTATATATCTATGACACGACGGTACGAAGATTATCTTTACGATATTGCAGAAAATGTAAACAAGATTCACGACTTTGTACGCAATCTGACCTCCGAGAAGTTTGAACGAGACGATAAAACCGTTTACGCCGTCGTGAGGGCATTTGAAATTATCGGTGAAGCGGCGAAGAATATTCCTGAAGAATTCCGCTCTCGGTATCCTGAAATTGAATGGGAAAAAATAACTGCCATGAGGAATAGACTTATTCACGAATATTTTGGCACCGATCTTGAAATTATTTGGGAGACAACGCAAAAAGATATTCCACTTCTCAAACAACAGATTCAAAAAGCATTAGATGATTTAAAACTATAACTATGTCCTATCAAGTAACTGCACGAAAATGGCGGCCGATGGTGTTCGACGATGTGATTGGTCAATCGCACGTTTCGAATACGTTGAGGAATGCATTGGCGCAGAACCGGCTGGCGCACGCATTCATCTTCAGCGGAACGCGCGGCTGCGGCAAAACTACCACCGCGCGCATTCTTGCCCGTGCCGTAAACTGTCTCCATCCGAAAAATTTCGATCCGGATAACGAATGCGAGATCTGCAAAGAGATCATTGACGGCAGGTCGCTTGATGTGATTGAAATTGACGGTGCATCGAATCGCGGTGTGGATGAAATTCGCAATTTGCGCGAATCGGTTCGGTACACGCCCACGCACGGAAAAAAGAAAGTGTACATCATCGATGAAGTGCATATGCTGACCAAAGAAGCATTCAATGCGCTGCTCAAGACGCTGGAAGAACCGCCGGCACATGTGCTTTTCATTTTTGCTACCACAGAGCTTCAGAAAGTTCCTGCGACAATTCTTTCCCGCTGTCAGCGGTACGATTTCCGGCGCATCAGCATTGACGAAATTGTAGCCCATCTGAAATATATTTCCGAACAGGAAAAAATTTCGATTGATAATGATTCGCTGTTGATCATTGCCAAAAAAGGGGACGGCTCGATGCGCGATGCGCAGAGCATCTTCGATCAGGTCATTTCATTTTGCGGAACCACCATTACCTCCAAGCAAGTCGGCGATGCGTTGAATATAGTTGATCAGGAACTCTTTTTCAAAGTCTCAGACGTGATCAAAGCAAAAGATGCAAAGGCC
>JAQUOA010000324.1 GCA_028749215.1 Bacteroidota bacterium | reverse complement strand
CCGATTGCCGGAAGAAAAATGATTCATATTAAAAATAACGGCAACCTCCTGCTCTCCGCCTTTCACCACAACGTACGTGAACTCGGTTGCCAATTCTGCGCACTCCGGCCGCCGGATAAATTCCTGGATTACGGTATATACTTCCGAATGCACGCGCGGTTCAATGACACACTCGCCGATACTCATTGGAAAACTTTTTGATGTATCGTCATCCACGCCAATCAAACCGAGAGAAAAGCGGTTATTGACAAGGAAGGCTTTTCGTTTGCTCACGGTCCGATAGTGTCGTCCGGCAGGCGATGAAATGATTGGCTGTAGCGGAATAGGAATGTTCAACGAATTCCAAAACTCTTGAAGGACGGAATTTTTTCTTTGCTGTTCATCTTCGTACGTTAAGGAGCTTGCAAAACAGAGGCGGCATGTTTTTTTATTTAGTGTTTGGCACTCGCCGGTGTTTAAACTGCGCTGCAGTACGGAGAAGTAGTGTGGTGCAAGTTGTTCTGAAAAGGTAGATGACATTGTACTTGTCTGTTGGTGTTCTTTCAACTTATGGCATTTCTTGCTACATTGTAACGAAGATGGATGCAAAATTCTACCGTAAAATAAAAAAACAGGTTACCCCGCAGAACATTTTTGAAAAGATGAAAGCGAATAAAAAGCTTTCCGCCGCTCTTTTCATCGGATGCGCATTGCTGTTGTACGTTTTTTTTAACAGCAATGGCGTCTTGGCGCGAATCAGGTTGGAATCTCAAAAGAAAGAGATGCAGGAGAAGATAAGACTGGCAGAAGAGGAACAAAAGAAGCTCCGCGAACAGTCCAAGGCATTAGAGGGGGACAAGAAAGCGATTGAGAAAGTCGCGCGTGAAAAGTACGGCATGGTTCGCGAAGGAGAAAAAGTGTATAAAGTTGCACCGAAAAAATAATCATCAAAATTTTTGAAATCACCCGATCAACATATTCCTTTAGCAGAACGAGTTCGCCCGCAGACTCTCGATCAATTTATTGGTCAGTCACACTTGCTGGCGCAGGGGAAGCCGCTTCGTTTAATGGTGGAAAAAGATGAAGTGCGGTCGTGTATTTTGTGGGGGCCTCCGGGCATAGGTAAAACTACATTAGCTCGGATTATTTCCAACCAGACGAAATCGGAATTCTTTGCACTCAACGCGGTTTCTTCCGGAGTGAAAGATGTACGCGAGGTGATCGCTCAGGCAGAAGATTTTAAAAAAATCGGTAAACGAACAATTCTCTTTATCGACGAGATTCATCGGTTCAACAAAGCACAGCAGGATGCACTGTTGCATTGTGTCGAAGAAGGAACCATTACACTCATCGGTGCGACGACAGAGAATCCTTCGTTCGAAGTAATCTCACCGCTCCTTTCGCGTATGCGCGTGTTTACGTTGGAATCTTTGGGGAAGGATGAACTGCAGAAAATTGTTGACCAGGCATTGGTGGGTGATTCAATTATTTCAAAAGATTCTCTTGAGATTGAAGACGAAGAATATTTACTTCTTTTATCCGGCGGAGATGCGCGAAAACTTCTGAACGGATTGGAAATTGCATTTCAATTAGCAGAACCTGATGCGGCGGGCAAAAGAAAAATTTCGAAGAAAGATTTAGAAGAGGCATTTCAGCGGCGGTACTCGCTCTACGATAAGAAAGGCGAGCAGCATTACGATATCATTTCTGCGTTCATCAAAAGTATGCGCGGAAGCGACCCTGATGCGTCTATATATTGGCTCGCTCGTATGCTGGAAGGGGGCGAGGATCCGAAATTCATTGCCCGGAGGATGATTGTGCTGGCGTCGGAAGATATCGGTAGTGCCGATCCTGTCGCGCTTATGCTCGCCGTTGATGCATTCACAGCAGTCGATTATGTCGGGATGCCCGAAGCTCGTATTATTTTATCGCACGTGGTATCATATCTGGCAGGCGCGCCAAAGAGTAATGCCGCAGTGGTAGCGATTTCTGATGCGATGAGCGATGTACGGCAATTACCGAACCTGCCTGTACCGCTTCATCTCCGTAACGCGCCGACAAAGCTGATGAAGGAATTGAACTACGGAAAGGATTACAAATACGCACATGATTTTCAAAATAATTTTGTGGAACAGCAGAATTTACCTGATCAGTTGAAAAATAAAATCTATTACAATCCGACAGAGAATGGGAGAGAAAAGCAGATCAAAGAGAGATTGGATAGCCTGTGGAAAAAAAGGAAGAAGTAACAATGGAATCAGAACTAAAAAAATTTGTGCCAAAAGACAGTTATACCATCGTTGTCTATGGTGATTCAATCTCTCGCGGTATTATTTTTGATGATGAAAAACAAAAACATTCCTTACTCTTGGAAAGCTTTACCAATCTTGTGCGTGAACAATTGCAAGGTGTCGTCTACAATGCTGCAAAATTCGGAAGCACAATCGTTGAGGCATTGGAGCGATTGCAGAACGACGTCTTGCGGCGAAAGCCTGATATTGTGTTGATTGAATTCGGCGGGAATGACTGTGATTTCCATTGGGATGAGATCGCCGAGAATCCGTCCGGTAATTTTCTTCCGAATACCGATTGTTCAATCTTTCATGAAATGCTTTTGGGACTGGTAAAAAAATTAAATGGTATGGACATCGTTCCGGTACTCGTATCGTTACCGCCCCTCGATCCTGATAAATATTTTCGATGGATCAGCCATAACAGCGAAGAGGCGAAGA
>JAQUOA010000323.1 GCA_028749215.1 Bacteroidota bacterium | reverse complement strand
TTGAATTAGGATTTGCTCCGATACAATCCACCATTGCCGCGTTATCAAAAGTTGGAATGATGCCGAGGAGTGAGAGTTTAACCATTACGACTATTGCCGACAAAAAATCCGGCAGACTGCTCGGTGCCAATGTGGTTGGACGAGATGGAGCAATTCAAAGAGCAAATATTTTCTCTGTTGCTATTCAACATGGATTAAATGTGAATGATCTTGCTGAGTTAAATCTTATTTATTCGCCGCCGTTTGCTCCTCTGTGGGATGGAGTTGTTGTCAGCGGCTTGAACATGAAAAAATTACTCTAAAAATAGGAGCTTTATGAAAAATCTAACGATCATTGATCATCCTTTAGTGCAGCGCGATGTTTCAATCTTAAGGGACAAAAGTACGCCCAATCAGCTTTTTCGTACGGTGCTCGGACGCATTGCCGGCATGATGGCGTTTGAAGTAACGAAAGATTTTGCCGTGGAAAAATATTCTGTTCAGACACCTCTGGCAAAAGCTCAAGGGTACAGATTGAAGGAAGAAATTGTCATAGTTCCGATTCTCCGTGCGGGATTAGGTATGGTGGAAGGATTTATGAATGTTCTTCCTGAAGCGCGCGTTGGGCATGTCGGCCTGTATCGCGATGAAGAAACGCTAGAACCGGTGGACTATTATTCAAAGTTCCCGAAGAATCTTGCACAAAGCCTAGTGCTGTTAATTGATCCGATGCTTGCAACAGGTGGAAGCGCCAAAGCGGGAATTGAATTCCTTAAAAATAAGGGAGCAAAAAATATCCGCCTCGTCTGTTTAATTTCTTCTCCGGCAGGAATTCGCATTGTTCAAAAGAATCATCCCGATGTACCAATTTATGTTGCTGTGGTGGATAAAGGATTGAATAATCGCGGGTTCATTCTTCCGGGGCTTGGGGATGCCGGTGATAGAACATTCGGGACGGAGTAATATTGCACACATGAAATTTTTTTTAACCGTAGTTTGTGTCGCATTGCTCAATGTTTCTTCTGCGCAGATTTTAGAAGATAGCCGCCTTCATCATTTGGTAGTGAGAGGAATCGATTACACCTTGAAGCAGGAATATGATTCAGCCCAAAGTGTATTTGGAGTGATCATCAAAGAATATCCCAATCATCCTTCGGGATATATATTTCTTGCCGGTTGCTTGGAAGCACGATATACCGATTACGGAGATCATTTCGATGAAAAGAAATATGATTCTCTTCTTACAGTGGGTGACAGGTATGCAGAAAAACTTGGTGCTCAAAAACCAACATCGGCATGGGGAAATTATTATAAAGGCGTGGTGGCAGCCTATCGATCGTACACATTATCGGAAAATGGAAATTATCCAAGCGGGATGTATTACGGCATCAGCGCTGCGAATTCATTACAACGATGTTTAGAAATAGATACGGCATTTACCGCCGCTAAAAATATTTTGGGGTCGTACTATTATTGGCGAAGTGCAATATCATGGCTTCCGTTTGTTTCAGACCGGTCGGAAGAGGGAATTCGATTGATAAAACAAACACTACAGCATCCGTATGAAAAACATATTGCGTCGCACAATCTAATGCTTATCTTAACAGATAAGAAACGCTACAAAGAAGCCGAGTACTACGGTCTTGAAGTATTGAAAGAGTACCCGGAAAATCGGCTTTACCTTTGGAGTTTAATGACGGTGTACGAGCAATGGGGAAACGAGAAAAAACTGCGTGCGATAGTAACTCGGCTGTTGAACAGTGTACTGAATTCCCCTGTCGTCAATTATTATGCAGAGGCAACGTGCAGAATAAAGTTAGCTCATTTTAATCTTGCTGATCGTGATACAACACGCGCTGTAACCGAATGTCAAAAAATCGTTGCACTGAAACCTTTCATCGGGAAAACCAAATTAAATCTTAAAAAGAAAATCCTGCTTGCCGAAGAGATGCTGAAAGAGATAACGGGAAAGTAATGCTTCAAGCGAAACATAAAAAGAAATTGGACGATCTGCTCGCCGTCTGCCACAAGAATTTACGGGTGGTGAACGATGATTTGATTACCCGTGCTTTTGAACTGAGCCTTGAAGCGCATAAGCATGACCTGCGCAGTTCCGGTGAACCGTACTTTGGCCATCCGTATGAAGTGGCGATGGTGGTGGCAAAAGAAATTGCCTTGGATGATGTCTCGGTGGCATCGGCGCTGCTGCATGATGTTGTTGAAGATACAGAAATCGATATCGCGTATATCCGCAAAGAATTCGGCGACACCATCGGTGATATTGTTGATGGGGCAACCAAGATCAGTAATATTTTTGAGAGCCACGAGATTACGCAGGCTGAAAATTATCGAAAATTATTGCTGTCCATGGTGAATGATATTCGTGTGATGATTATTAAATTCGCCGATCGTCTGCATAACATGCGCACTCTTGAATATTTGAAGCCCGAGAAGCAGCAACGTATTGCGAAGGAAACGCTTGAGATTTACGCACCTTTTGCGCATCGATTTGGTCTTGCGAAAATAAAATGGGAATTGGAAGACCTCGCGTTCAAACATCTTTACCGTAAAGAGTATGAAGAAATTGCCCACGCGCTGAATGCAAAACGAAGAGAGCGTGAACATTACGTCCGGAAGTTTATCGTACCGGTAGAAACGCGATTGCTGCAAGAAGGTTTAAAATTTGAAGTCGAAGGAAGGCCAAAGCATCTCTATAGCATTTATAACAAGATGGTGAA
>JAQUOA010000102.1 GCA_028749215.1 Bacteroidota bacterium | reverse complement strand
GGCGGAACGTACATCGTTCAGTACCAAACAGCAATAAAAGGAGAGACCGACAGCATAGCGCCGTATCCTCTTGTGCTTTCGCGCGATCGAGTTACGGATGAAACGGCGGCAATGATTCCAACAAACCCGCAGCACACAGTGTTGAATTACCCAAATAAAATATCCTCAAAAGATTTTGACGGGTGGGTTCAGGAACGCGGATTGTATTTTGCCAACAAGTGGGATAATAAGTACGAAACGATTTTATCCTGTGCAGATCCAAATGAAAAACCTCAAGAAGGAAGTCTGCTTGTTGCAAAATATGGGAAGGGGTATTACATCTTTACCGGGTTAGCATTCTTCCGCCAATTACCTGCCGGGGTGGAAGGTGCGTACCGGCTTTTTGCAAATTTACTTTCCATAGGAAAGAAATAAAAACAGTCGATGTCGGATATGTTTCGTATCCGACATCGAAAATTTAAATTATTTCTTTTTTGCCGGCAGTTTTTCTTTCCACTCTTTTACTTGCTTTTCAAAGTTCGTAGTGTTGGCACCTGCCTTTGATCCCAACGCCAAACCTTCTTCGCCGGTCTTGACTGCATCGCTCCATTTTTCTTTTTGAGCTAGAAGCTGTGCTTTCAACGTCATGTTGGAATAATTTTTATTGATGGCAATTGAGCGATCAACTGATTCCATTCCTTTTTCCCAATCTGTTTTGCTGTCATAGGCATAGCGCGCATAGCTCGCTGCCTGCTGCCAGGCAAGTGCCGTAAAGTTATCTTCGTACTTTTTTAGATTGGCCTGCAGATCGACGGTGATAGGAAATGAAACAGCGATTTTTTCCCATCGCAAAGAAACTTTTGCTGATGAAACGCTCAAATCTGAGAAACTATACGAGAGCCATTCTTCGTGCGGTGCTGCTTCAGGTTTTACGGTAAATGTAAGAATATTTTTTGTCGAGTCGTACGAATATGCGCCCCATTGATCGGCAACAGAGTTAAAGATGATTGTCCAATCGTTTCCCGTTGGAATGGTGAAGAATGAATATTTTCCCGCTTTCAATTGTTTCCCTGCAATAATAACATCATCGGAAAATGTAAATACGGTCGCGTTGTTTGCCCCTGAACGCCAAACTTCACCGAACGGAACAAGCTTTCCCCAAATCTCGCGGCCTTTTACACCGGGGCGATGGTAGGTAATGGTAATGTCAGTTGTTCCTACAGTTTGAGAAACGGAGGAAAATTGGCTGAGACGCAATGCTTTGGTTTGCGGCTGTTGGGCATTTGATGTAACGAAGACAAACGTCAAGAGTACGAACGCTGTTACAATTGTTTGTTTCATGGCTTCTCCTTTTGGTGATAGATGGTGGCAGTCTGTTAAACCCCAAAGTTGGGTAGAAAAGTTTCCGAAATGATGATGAAAAATAAGAAAAATTGTTGTAAGTTAGTACGGAAACTTGCGGGCGTAATTCAGTGGTAGAATGCCAGCTTCCCAAGCTGGACGTCGCCGGTTCGAGCCCGGTCGCCCGCTCAAAAAAATGAGACAGAAGTAAATAAACTTTGATTGGTATCGGTTCTCCGCCAAAGGCGGATGCGCCTCTGGCGCAGAGCCCGGTCGCCCGCTCACAACAAAAATCCCGAGTAAAGTCGGGATTTTTAGTTTTGTCATTTTCTCTTTGCTTTTAGTATATTCTGGTAGTCTTCATCTTAAAAGCACATCCTATGGCAGAAAAAATTCTCGTTGTCGAAGACGATGCCAACATTAAGCACATTATTATCTTCAAACTCAAAAACTCCGGGTATGAAGTCTTCACTTGCAGCAATGGTGTTGAAGCGCTCGAATTTTTAAAGACCCAACGCGTCGATCTCATCATTACCGATGTGATGATGCCGTTCATGACCGGCAAAGAGCTGATCATTGAACTAAAACAAAATCCTGACACCAAAAATATCCCCACGATCATACTCACCTCGAGGACTTTAGAGAAAGAAATTATCGAAGGACTTGCTCTTGGTGCTGAAGATTACATTAAAAAACCATTCAGCCCTAACGAATTATTAGCTCGTGTAAAAATCGTTTTGGCTAGAAAAAAAATCTAAACGGTTTCCATGCGAACACGGATAATTTCAACATCGCAAAAGAATTTACTCCCTAACTTTTTCATTAAAGGAATGCACTGACGGTATACTTTCTGTGTCAAAAAATTGTCGATATCAAACGGGATATGGTTTTTTTTATAAAATGAGGTGAAGCATCCTTTACATCTTTCTACTTGCAGTTACCGTGTTCTTCACCTTCCTCATTACGATCGTTGCCATCGTTCTCATTGTCATGAAGATCGGCTCCCGCATAAGAACAGCAGCGGCTCACCGGTACGAACAGAAAATACAGCAAGCTCTCAGCGAATATTTATTTAGTGATGTTGAAGAGATTGACCCCGCATCCGATCCGCAAAGATACGAAAAAGTTCTTCTGCCGTTGCTCGAACGTTTACGCCAATCCACGATTTCAAATGTAACATTCAGCCGGCGAATCAGGCGCCAGGTGATGCTTTCGGTGATGCTTGATGTGAGTAAAAATTTATCAGGCGAAACGGTCGGCAGATTAAGATTAGCTTTTCAGCGATTGGGATTTGTGGATGATGAAGTGAAAAATGCCCATAGTGCTCACTGGTGGATTCGCGCGGATGCCTGTCGAAATTTGCAAATCATGTATGCAGAAAATGCCTTGGATATTCTCTCAACATTGCTTGATGATGAGAATGAAGATGTGAGAATTGAATCGGCGCAGAGTATGGTTGATATTGCCGGTGTTGAAGCTCTTTCACCTATTTTACTGACGATCGATGATATAACGCCGTGGATGGAGATCCGGCTTTCAAAATCGGTTCTGCATTTCGGATCGTCTGCTGTTTCCCATCTTGCAAAGGGAATGAAATCCAAATCCAATCGTGTGCAGCGATTTTGTGTAGAAATGATGGGGAGTATCGGCGACGTATACGCTGTTCCCATCATCCTTGAATACATCGATTATGAAGTTCTAGAAGTTCAATGTGAAAGCCTCATTGCATTGGGAAAGCTGGGTGATGAAAGAGCAACGCCGATCATTCTGCGATATCTTAAATCAAAGAACGAACCGATACGCATTGCCGCTGCTGCGGCACTCGGCAAGTTGTCATCACCGGCAACAGTCGATGCGTTGAACGGACTGCTCTTGCACGATACATTGCAAGTTCGCCTTGCGGCGGCTGAAGCGTTGACGCAATTGGGAGGTATCGGGGCGAGAACGTTGATTTATTCGACCCACACTGATGACCCCGAAACGAAACTTGTTGCCTATCAATTTTTGGACGAATTAGGGTACTGTGTAACATCAGAGCGCACGACGTGATGAAACTTTTTTACGATATTGCCAATGCAGGGTTCTATGTCTATTCGACATTTATTATTGGCTATTTCATTTTTGTCAACACATTTTATTTTACCATGCTGGCCGTATCGTTTAGCGCCATTGTCCATTATTTGCGCAGGAACAAATTCTGCGATTACACGGTCATCATGCAGTCCGAATTGACGCCGGCGATATCAATTCTTGCTCCGGCGTACAACGAATCCGCAACATGCGTTCACAGTACACATTCGCTTCTCAAACTCAATTATCCAACGGCGGAAGTAATTTTTATCAATGACGGCAGCAAAGATGATACCCTTGAAGTGATGATTCGGGAGTTTGGTTTGGTGAAGACCCAGCGGGTGTATGTCCAAAAAATTTTTACACAGCCGGTCCTCGGAATTTACATTTCGACAAAGAAGGAATACAAAAATCTTATTTTGGTTAATAAATGCAACGGCGGTAAAGCCGATGCGCTCAATGTCGGCATCAATGTATCGCGGTATCCGCTCATGTGTGCCATCGATGCAGATTCTATTTTGGAGGATGATGCATTGTTGAAAGTTGTTAAACCGTTTCTCGACAACAATCGTGTGATTGCCGTCGGTGGTATCGTTCGTATTGCCAACGGATGTACGGTAGAGCATGGCAGGGTAAAAGAAATCCGGCTCTCCAAAAAATTTATTCCGTCATTTCAAGTGGTAGAATATTTTCGCGCGTATCTTTCAGGGCGGATGGGGTGGAGTGCCTTGAACGGATTACTCATTATCTCCGGGGCGTTTGGTTTGTTCCTAAAAGAAATTGTCTTGGCGGTTGGAGGTTATAAACATGATACGGTAGGGGAGGATATGGAACTTGTCGTGCGCATGCACCGCCATTGCAAAGAAAATAAAATTCCGTACGGTGTAGAATTTGTTCCCGATCCTGTCTGTTGGACGGAAGCTCCGGAGACATTAAAAGTACTCGGACGCCAGCGTAATCGCTGGCACCGCGGTTTGATTGATACGCTGTTGATTCATAAACGCATGTTGTGCAATCCACGGTACGGCGTATTAGGCACGCTGGCAGTGCCGTATTTCTTTTTTATCGAAATGCTTGGGCCGATTATTGAAGCAATCGGTTACATAGCAGTTCTTGCAGGATTCTTCCTGAGGATTATCAATGTTCAAATCTTCATTTTATTTTTTGTCGTTTCCGTTGTGTATGGCGTCATGTTTTCTGTCGGTGCCGTTTTATTGGAAGAAATTTCATTCCATCGGTATCCCCGATTACAAGATTTATTGAAGCTGATGTTCTTAGGTGTAATTGAAAATTTCGGCTACCGCCAACTGACGGTATGGTGGCGTGTGCGCTCATTCTGGGATTATTTTCGCGGAGTGAAAACATGGGGGGCAATGCACCGCGTAGGGTTCGCAAATCAGGCAAAAAAATAACATATGGTAGAAAAATTAAAAAATTACGTGCTGTACCGCTCTCATCCGTTTGTGCTGATGAACGTTGCCACACTACTGCTGTTTATGTGCCTGCAATGTTTTGAATTCGTGACCGTAGTCGGTGCTCATGCCGTTGTCGGGTTTTCGTTTTCACTTCTGATTACAACAGTCCTGAACGATCTCATCATCTTTTTCTTCCTGATGGCGTTACTCACCCCGGTATATTTTTTCATTCACCATTACAGTAAAAAGAGTGCCGATATTGTTCAAGGTATTTTCCTGCTGGCACTGCTGGTGCTTACGTTTGGTTTGGGAAAATATTTTTCAACCACCTCAATGCCTTTAAGCGCAGATTTTTACGGCTATTCATGGAGAGATATTCAAGAAACAGTTCTTTCATCGGGGGGAGTTGATACAGAGGGAATTGTTGTCATCCTGCTCTTGCTCTTTGTTTTTTTAAGTTTACCCTTTGTCATTCGCACCTTGCCTTCTCCAAAATTTATTCTTTCTGGATTTTATCTTTTTACAATACTATCTATTCCTTTAGCTTTTATTGCAAAACCGCAGCGGCAACATTACGCCAGCGATATTGAGTATTATGTCGCTATCAACAAAACTTCATTCTTTTTAGAAAAAAGTGTCTGGTATTTTTCTCAGAAAATATTCAGCGGAGGGTCCTTTTCTAAAATTGAATATCCATTATTGCATCCTGCAAACTATCAAGATGTACTTGGCAAATTTCTCACTCATTCTTCTGCGCCGCCAAATCTGGTGTTCGTTATGGTCGAAGGCCTTGGTTCAGATTTTGTGAACGGCGGAGTCTATTCCGGGTTCACACCGTTTTTTGATTCACTGTCTCAACGAAATTTATTCTGGAAAAATTTCCTCAGCACGACAGGAAGAACATTCGGTGTCCTTCCCTCAATGTTTGGTTCACTTCCATACGGTGAAAAAGGGTTTTTGGAAATGGGCGCGGAGATGCCTGCCCACATGACGTCAATTTCGCTTTTAAAAAACAACGGATACCACACATCGTATTACTACGGCGGTGACGCAAGCTTCGATCTTCAAAATATTTTTCTTGAATATCAAAAGATCGATCAAATTATTGACCAGCAGCATTTCACTTCGCGATACCAAAAAGAAGCTCCGGCAGAAAACGGATTTTCTTGGGGCTATGCAGACCGTGATGTGTTCCAACGTTCATTGGAAATCATCAATGAACAACGCCATCAGCAGCGTCTTGACATTTATATGACGCTGTCTACCCACGAACCGTTTCTTCCGCCTCAGAAAGAATATTATCTCAATTTGTTTTATGCAAGGTTATCCACATTGGACATTCCCGATGAACGAAAAGAGTGGATGAAAAAATATGACCTTGTTTTCGCCAGCCTGCTGTACATGGATGATGCTCTTCGGTATCTGTTCACCGAATATCAGCACCGGGCGGAATATCAGAAGACAATATTCTTTATCACTGGTGACCATCGCTTGATCCCTGTTCCGCCGGGAACGACGCTGGACCGATTCCGAGTACCGTTTGTAATCGCCTCGCCGATGGTGAAGGAGGCAAGGACATTCCTTTCCGTTTCTTCTCACGCCGATGTTACCCCGTCGCTTCTTGCTTTTTTAAAAATGAACTACGTGATGAACTTTCCTGAAAAAGTGCACTGGCTCGGCAGCGGAATCGATACGGCAATGGAATTCAGAAACATTCATTCTACGCCGCTGATGCGAAATAAAAATGAACTGATCGATTATATTGATAAGGATTTCTATCTTGCCGATAATCGCCTGTTTCACATCAATGAAAAGATGTACATCACCGCAGACTCCAGCGACACGCTACGCATGGTGTTGACAAAAAAACTGCAAGATTTTAAATCCATCAATGCGTACGTTTGTCAGCACGATAAGCTGTACCCGTTCAGCGAAAACAAAACATTGTACGTTGAAACGATCAATGATGATTCCATCTTTCAATCGTTGAACGTGCAGCATCTCAGCACGGATCAGCTCTTTGAACGTGCCCGCCGGCTGGCTTTTGAAGGAAAATTTATCGAGGCACGTGTCGTATGCAGAAACTTATTAGCGGTCAGCCCAAAGTACCACGATGTGCGCACATTGTACGGCAGAACGTTTGCATGGGGACATGACTATGATAATGCGCGGAAACAATTTCAAGAGGTGATTCGAAGCGCACCGGAATATGCTGATGCATATTTCGGCCTTGCACAGATCGACTACTGGTCATCAAACAATGACACCGCATTAGCCTCCATTAACGTTGCACTGAAATTAATGCCGAATGTTGTCGACCGTATGCTGTTAAAATCAAAAATCTTGCGTGCGATGGAGCGGGAGAATGACGCATTGCAGGAACTTGATGCCATAGAACGAATCGATCCTTCAAACTCTGAGGCGGTTCAGTTACGCACAAAGCTGGCTGCAATTAAAAAATAATCGTATGAAAAAAATTATTCTCTTTTGCCTGATGGTTATCTGTTCGTCCGTTGCACTGTCGCAATTAGTTTTTGATGAATTGACCAGCGACGAGTTGTTCTTCATTGCACGGGATAAAGCATTTAACGGGCAGCGCGATTCGGCACGCATTCTCTTAAAGATGGCGTTACAAAAAAGCCCTGCATACGATGATATCAGAGTTTTTCTTGCGCGTACGTATGCGTGGGACGGGATGCGTAATGAAGCACGAAATGAAATCTCTTCCGTACTTTCGCGAAACTCAAGCAATAAAGAAGCGCTCTCTGTTGCCATTGATATTGAATTATGGGACGATAAACCGACGGCAGCGTTGGAATTGAGCATTGGAGCTTTACGACATTTTCCTAACGATGAAGAATTTCTCTTGAAGAAGGCAAAATCTTTAAAGGATCTCGGCAGGGATGACGAAGCATTGATTACGCTTTCGATACTTGAAGAAATCAATCCGTCAAACCCTGACGTTCAAAAAATGCGTGAGACAATTAAATCAACAATGATCATGCAGGGGGCAAGCGTCAATGAAACGTACGATTACTACTCAAACACGTATGACGCGGCACATTTGGTTTATCTACAATACAATCGCTCAACATTTCTTGGATCGTTCATTGGAAGAATGAATTACGGGCGCCGTTTTCAAAAAGACGGATTGCAATTTGAACTTGATGCGTATCCGCGTATTGTGAGCGGCGTGTATGGATATTTGAACTATGGATATTCCGGTGCGTCAATATTTCCTAAACAGCGGCTTGGAGCCGAAGCATTTTTTAAACTGCCGTCAAGTTTTGAAGCATCTATTGGTATGAGGTATCTATTTTTCGGAGGTACAAGTGATGTAACTATGTACACCGGTACGGTGGGATATTACTATAAAGACTATTGGTTCTCGTTACGCCCATTTATTACTCCAAGCAATGTGAGCTTTTCCCGTTCTTTGAGTTTCACTGCCAGATATTATTACATGGGAATAGCCGAAGAATATATATCAGCAAAAATTGGCGCCGGCTTTTCACCCGATGAAAGAAATTATGATCCTGCAAATAAAAATGTCTATTATTTAAAAGCACAGACGGCCGGAGTTGGATGGCAGAAACCTCTTGGCCTTTACTCTTTGTTTACGGCAACATTTGATTATACAAATCAAGAACTTGTTTTTTCACAGGGAGAGTACGTGAAAGTGTATTCATTCTCCGTCGGCTATCGTTACAAATTTTAAAAATAATTACCGTGCAACATCTTACGCTTACGCCAATCGGCGTTATTCACACACCCTACAAAGAAAAGTATCACGCACCGCGCCAGCCTGGTGTTGACAAAGAAACCGTCATCGGTACGATCGAGCTTTTTGCGCACAAGAATTTTGAGCAAGCGCTTGAAGATCTTTCCGGATTTGAATACATCTGGATTCTCTCATGGTTTCATGAAAATGTCGACTGGCGCCCCAAAGTTTTACCGCCGCGCGGAGGGCGAACGAAACGCGGTGTGTTTGCCACACGGTCTCCCCATCGTCCGAATCCTGTTGGGCTTTCGCTTTGTAAATTGCTGGAGGTGAAAGGAAGATTTCTTCGCGTCGAAAATCCTGATTTACTCGACGGTACTCCTATTTTGGATATCAAGCCATACATCCCGTATGCGGAATCATATCCCGATGCTGAAATTGGCTGGCTGGAAGGGATAGAAAAATCAGACGAGGCCCCGTTTGCAATTCAGATTTCTGAATTGGCGAAGGAACAAGCAGACTGGCTGATACGCGAGCATGACATTCATTTGCTTGATCGTGCATCTACTATTTTGTCTTTCGACCCTTTTCCACATTCGTATCGAAGAATTATGCCATATGAAAAAGGTGGATATGTTATCGCGCTCAAATCGTGGCGCATCATGTATGATGTGCACGAAAAAATTGTTTCCATTAAAAAAATTCTAAGCGGATATCCGTCTGAAGTTATTGCCTTGCTTGATCCTTCTCGCGAACCTCTGCACGATCAGCAGGCACACGTTCAGTTTCACTCCAAATGGATGAACATGAAAAATGAACAATAAAATATATTCTCTTGTTTTTTTCTCAATAATGTTTTTCAGTTCGTTAAATCTTTACGCCCAGGTGTTAGACCGGATTCATTTTTTCCCCGAACAGAAATTTGTGCCGGTATTTACTGCCGATCAATATGCTCATCATATGGTGATTGAAAACATTCTCTTGAGTAAAAATCTCCGAGGATCCCTGGGAGGAATATTTCCGGCTTTCAATCTTGACGTACTGGGAACAACAGTCCAGGCAAGTCTTGGCAGTTCAATTCATTTTGAAGTCCGTCCGCATGGACAAGCGCATGTCGTCTCGACAGATTTTTACGTTGATTATCTTCTTCTTGATATCCCGCTTCAAAAAAATTATTACGTACGATTAGGTACAGGACATACGAGTCATCACCTAAGCGACAATTGGTACGAGCAATTGCAATTGACACACGCGGTTCATTATTCGCGCGATTATATTCAAACATAC
>JAQUOA010000322.1 GCA_028749215.1 Bacteroidota bacterium | reverse complement strand
AAATATAAGAAATCCGTTGCTCAGGTTATTCTTCGGTGGATGACACAACGAGGTATAATCGTTATCCCAAAATCAGTTCATAGGGAAAGGATGATTGAGAACTTCAATATATTCGACTTTGAATTGAATTCAGAAGATATGACTGCAGTGGTATCTTTGGATACGAAGAACAGTTTATTCTTCGACCATCGTAATCCAGAAATGGTAAAGTGGATAAGCAGTAGAAAACTTGATATCTAACTTCAAACATATTGGCTGGTAATTAGCCAGTAAGATATGATTTACTAAATGCTCTTCTAAAATGAATTAAAGAAGTCGATATCAGTCCACTAAATTGATAAATTGTAGACCATAACAACATTCCATAATATTTCCGATATGACACACTTTAATACGATAAGCGATCTGCACAAGGTACAGGGATATCCACCGCCGAATAATCCGTTGTTTGGATTAAAAGTACTGAAGAAGACAACCAAATCACTGAAGAACATAGAAATGACATGCAATTTCTATTTCATTTGTTTCAAGAAATTGAAGGCAGGCAACTTGTGGTATGGTAAGACAAAATACGACCATGATAGTGGATTCATGTATTTCTTGAAACCAAACCAAGTCTTCGGTGTTCACGATGTAAAGTTAAAGGGTGACGCATTCTCCATAGAGATCCACGAGGATTACCTGATGGGGCATCCGATCTTCTCTGAGATGAAAAAATACGATTTCTTCGAGTATGGCACGCATGAAGCGCTTCACCTGTCGCCGAAGGAAGAGAAGATCATGTGGTCCCTATTCAACAAGATGCAGGATGAATACAATAACAATCCGGATGAATTCAGCAAACAGATCATCCTGTCACATGTTGATTCTATTTTGAAATACGCACAGCGCTTTTACAAACGTCAGTTCATCGACCGGAAACCATTGCTCGGAATAACGGTGACCAAATTCAATGAATGTCTGCGTACCTATTTCGAGGAGGAAGGGGCCGGTAATAAAGGACTGCCGACTGTGAGCTACATGGCATCGGAACTTAATCTGTCGGCAAAATACTTAAGCGATCTTTTGAAAGCCGAAACTGGCAAAACCGCATTGGAGTTGATTCATCTCTATGTTATCTCTGAAGCCAAAAATCTTTTAGTCGCGGGTGATAGGAGTATCGCTGAAATTGCTTATCGACTCGGGTTTGAAAACCCGCCTTATTTCTCACGTTTATTTAAAAAAGAAACAGGGATGAGTCCGAAGGAATATATACATCATAACCTGAATTAAATTAATTTTATAATATCAAAAAATATTCGGAGAGAGCATATGAAATCATATAAGCTTGGACTTTTCGTTTTAATCATAAGTGTGCATTTGTCTTTTGCGCAAAATTCTGCTACTGCTAATAGCACTGGGGCTGAACAGAAAATTATTCAACTATCCAAAGAGAAGTGGCAATGGATGGCAGACAAAAACGCCGACACACTTTCCAGTCTCTTTCATGAAAAAGCTATGTTTGTTCACATGGGTGGGAGTTGGGGAAAAGAACAAGAGCTCAATATCATAAAGAGCGGAGGGATTTGGTACAAGAAAGCGGATATCCATGAAATATCCGTAAATATAATTGATAATACTGCCATCCTTTTAAATAGAATAGATCTGTTAGCCGTTGTTGGCGGGAATGAAGTGACGAATTCATTTATGGTCACAGAGGTCTATGTAAAACAAAACGACTCGTGGAAATTAGGATCACTCTCGTTCACAAAGTTGCTCACACCTCCTGATCATAAATAAACATCAATTATGAAAAAAATATTAGCAAGTTTAGTCATTATCGTTTTTTACAGTTTGCATGCTCAGCAACCATCTGTTAAACCTGATTCGGTAGTATCACCAAAGGTTCTTACTGTATCAGGAGTTGTGCGCGGTGTGAGAGAAGGAGATGTCGATATCTTCAAAGGAATTCCTTATGCAGCTGCACCGATAGGTGAATATCGCTGGCGTCCCCCACAGCCTTTTCCATCATGGCAGGGAGAACGTGATGCAAGCAAATTTGGTGCAAACTGTGCACAATCCGGTTGGCCCCGTGGTTCTGGATCAATAGCGGAGGGCTCATCGGAAGATTGTCTGTTTCTCAATATCTGGCGTCCTGCGGGGGTAACTCAAAAAGCGAAGCTTCCTGTGATGGTGTGGATCCATGGCGGAGCGTTCGTTGGGGACAGCGGTGCACAGCCGGAATTTTCAGGAAATCAGTTTGCCAAGCAAGGAGTTATTCTGATCACCTTTAACTATCGTCTCGGTCGTCTCGGCTTCTTCGCATTTCCTGCGCTGAGCAATGAACATCCGGAAGAGCCCAAGGGTAATTATGGTTATATGGACCAGATTGCAGTGCTCAAGTGGGTGCAGAAAAATATTTCCGCATTCGGAGGTGATCCGAACAATGTTACAATCTTTGGGGAGTCAGCTGGTGGTGTGTCAGTGCATTCGCTTCTCTCCATACCTCTTGCGAATGGACTTTTCCAAAAGGCGATCAGCGAATCTGGCGGAGGGCGCGACGGTGTTCTAACCGGTAGACCGATACGCGAAGAAAATGTAGATCCGTTCTACCCTGTTTCAGCGGAAACGATCGGAAAAAATTTTGCCCGCAAACATAAGATTGATGGGACGGATGCAGTTGCGCTTGCCAAACTGCGCTCCCTGAGTGTCGAGGAAATTGTAGATGGAGGACAAGAAAGCGATGGCG
>JAQUOA010000101.1:2246-9836 GCA_028749215.1 Bacteroidota bacterium | reverse complement strand
CGTGACGAGCCGCTTGATCTGACATCGCTGTATGTGCGAAACAATCAAGGACAGTTGATCCAGTTGGATAATCTTATTTCGATGAAAGAACAAAGTGCGCCGCCGCAGTTGTATCACTTCAATCGCTTTAAAGCAGCAACCGTTTCTGCGGGACTAGCGCCGGGAAAAACAATCGGCGATGGCATTACTGAAATGAACCGCATTTCAAAAAAAATATTGGACGATTCATTCACCAGTGCACTCAGCGGTCCGTCACGCGACTATGCGGAAAGTTCATCCAATATTCTGTTTGCGTTTCTTCTGGCACTCGTATTAATTTATCTTGTGCTCGCCGCACAATTTGAAAGTTTTATTGATCCGTTTACCATTATGCTTACCGTTCCGCTGGCGCTAGCCGGCGCATTACTTTCTCTGTGGATCACCGGAAAAACTTTGAACATCTTCAGCGAGATAGGCATTATCATGCTCATCGGCTTAGTGACGAAGAATGGAATTTTGATTGTCGAGTTTGCCAATCAGCAAAAAGAAAAAGGAATGAAATTACTTGAGGCAGTCCAAATTGCGGCCACGGCACGTTTTCGTCCGATTTTAATGACAAGTCTTGCAACAATTCTCGGGGCACTTCCAATCGCCCTTGCACTTGGCGGAAGCGCAAAAAGCCGTGTTTCTATGGGTATTGTGGTTATTGGAGGCCTTTTCTTCTCGCTGGTGCTGACATTGTTTGTTATTCCCGCCATGTATACATTTTTTTCAAAAGAAAATAAAAATTAGTGGAATTTTCTGAAAAATGTCGTACTATGTAATTAATGAACAAGGCGAACTAATAAAGTTCAGTTTTGATGTTCAACATAAATCAATCATCTTATATTAAGATGTTATTTTATAAACATTTTTCTTGGGGGGAAAAATGAGTATCACATGGATGTCTCAAGCCAAGTGCTTTAAGGCAAGCGTGATGCGCCATAACGTGCGTCATCAGGTATACTTTTCTGCACGGCAGTATGGTTCAAGAAAAGCTGCTGAAGTTGCTGCAAGAAAATGGGAAGTAAAAAAGATTCGAGAACTTCCCGCACGATTGACGCGTAAGAATTTGATGACGGATCGCAATCGTTCAGGTGTTGTCGGAGTCCGTCTGGCTAAGAATGTTGCCAAGAGAAAAAACGGTAAAAGGGTTGCCCAATGGCGTTGGATCGCATTTTGGACGGCACTGCCGGGCGGCATTCCGTGGACAATTGGAGCGAGAAAGTATTCCGACAACGATGCATTTGTTTTGGCGTACTTATCACGACAACACGAATCGGTGAACCGGAAAAAAATGTTGAAAGAATTCGAGAAGATCTATCGTACTGCGAAGTACAAAAAAATTCTATCGCAAAAAAAACAGTCGCCGAAGTAAAAGGAATTTTTTTCCCAGTAAACAGATTATGAAATTTTTCGCGGCGGTCTTTTAAAATTTCTCCGTCGCGGAAAATTTCTCCTTTCCGTTTTTTCTCTCCTCATCTCTGTCCGTTGAAAAACTTCCGGCGCCGGAGTCAGGAGTGTTTCATCCGGATAGATGCATTCCATTTTCTTCTTCATATATTCTTCAAGGCGCGGAATTTCGTATGAATCTTCTTCATCGGCAAAGCTGATGGCAATTCCTTTCGCTCCGGCCCGCCCTGTTCTGCCGATGCGGTGGACAAACTCTTCCGGGTCTTGCGGTAAATTGTAATTGACGACGTGCGAGATGGCTTCCACGTGAATGCCGCGCGACGCAACATCGGTTGCCACGAGCACGCGCACTTTTCCTTCGCGAAAATTCTCCAATCGTTTAATGCGCTGCCGCTGATCAACATCCCCCGACAAAAGCGTGCAGGTAATGCCGTATGTTTCCATTCGTTCTTTTAAATCGCGTGCAACATCTTTTCGATTTACAAACACCAGCACACGCTCCAGATGTTTTTGCATCATCACATTGTAGAAGAGCGTGAACTTATCATCTTTCGTTGTGATGTACGTGATCTGTTCTACCGATGAAACGGCGATTTCATCCGGCAGAATAGTCACTTCAATAGCCTGCCGAGTCCACGATTCGGCCAGGCGCTTTACTTCCGAGTTCATTGTTGCGGTAAAGAACATTGTCTGACGATGAGATTTTTGCGGCGTGCTCAGGACGATACTTCGCACGGCAGGAATAAATCCCATGTCCAGCATTCTATCCGCCTCATCAATAATAAGGATTTCTACCCTGCCTAAATCAAGCAGCTTTTGTTTTTTAAAATCAATCAATCGTCCCGGTGTCGCGACTACGATGTCGACAGGCTCGTGCTTTAAATTCTGCATCTGTTTGTTGTAATCAATCCCGCCGACAAGAGAGAGAATTGCGATCTGTGTATATTTGGCGAGAGTGTGCGCATCTTTTTCAATCTGCATGACTAATTCGCGCGTGGGTGCAAGAATTAACGCTCGCGGAGTTCCGTGTTTTCTCTTTTCCGTAATGGGATTGCGAAGGATGTGTGCAAAAATGGTGATGAGAAACGCGGCGGTTTTTCCGGTTCCCGTTTGCGCTTGTGCGGAGACATCGTCGCCGGCAAGCGATTTTGGAAACACTTCCGCCTGAACCTGCGTGGTGTACTGAAATCCTGAATCAAAAATCGCGTGCATAATTTCAGCCGGCAGGTTCAAATCGTGAAACCGTGTCTTGCCGTCAATCACCGGAACCTTAAAGACAGAACCGTCCCACGGTGCAATGGGTGCCGATACTTTTGGCTCTTCCCTGGCAACTTTTATAATCTGTTTGTTGCGGGATGGTAATTCATGTTGTTTCGGACGCCGAATATCCCGAGGATGATGAACGCCGCCTGCTTTTTCATACGGATATTTTTTGTGTTGATGCGGATGCGGCTTTGATTCTTTGATGGGTGAAGTCGGCGGAGTTGGAACAACTTTTGGTTTCGTGCCGAAGAATGATTTGAGTTTTGTAACGAATTTTCTGAACAAGGTGAGCTACGAATTTATGGGACAACAGTGAACTGCTATGACAATATACAAAAAAAGAAAATAACAACACCTCATATTTCCAAGCTTCAAAATCGCCTTTGTACAAGCTGTTTTCGTTACTCTATAGTGCTTCATCCGAACAGTAAAGAGCAGTTTAAAACAACAACGGCATCACGTACTGCGATGCCGTTGCATAGTTGCGGTGTTTTTGACACTACCAGATCTTTGCCCGCTCGCTTTCACCGCGAAATAGTTTTCCGCTTCCGGCACATTCAAACGCGCGATAAAAATCCGGCATATTCGAAATCGGCCCGTTGGCGCGGAACATTCCCGGTGAATGCGGATCGGTGCGCACCTGCAAACGCAGCGCTTCATCGCGCGAATTGCGGCGCCACACCTGTGCCCATGACAGGAAGAAACGCTGCGGCGGTGTCAATCCATCAATTGTATGAAGATTGGGTTTTTGTGACAGCACCTTTTCTAACGCAGAGTATGCAATAGTAAGTCCTCCGAGATCAGCAATATTTTCGCCGAGGGTAAGTTTTCCATTTACATGCAGCGAATCGATTGCAACGTACGAATCAAATTGATGTTCTACTATGGCGGTTCGTTCATCAAAACGCTTTCGTGTTTCCGGCGTCCACCATTCTTTTAAATTTCCCTCCGCATCATATTTACTCCCCTGGTCGTCGAATCCATGTGTCAACTCATGGCCAATTACCGCGCCCATGCCGCCGTAGTTGACCGCTTCATCGGCATTGGGATCGAAGAACGGCGGCTGCAAAATTGCTGCGGGGAAAACAATTTCATTCATGTTGGGATTGTAATACGCGTTCACGGTCTGCGGAGACATTCCCCATTTTAAGCGGTCGACCGGCTTGCCGATGTCGTCAACATCTTTGTCAAAGGCAAATTGGTTTGCACGACGGAGATTGTCGAAATACGATTGACGATCGATATTCAACTTTGTATAATCTTCCCATTTATCAGGATAGCCGATTTTCACCGTGAATGATTCGAGCTTATGCAATGCCGCTTTGCGTGTGGCATCATCCATCCAATCGAGTGCGTCAATATGTACTCGGAAGGCGGCGATGAGATTGTTCACCATCGCTTTAGCTTTTTGCTTTGCATCCGGAGGAAAAGTTTCATCCACGTATAATTTGCCGAGCGCTTCACCCATTGTTCTGTTAATCACGGCAAGAACACGCTTCCATCGCGGCTGCATTTCCTTTGCACCCGTCAATACTGTACCGCCAAACCGAAATTGTTCTGCAACGAACGGAGAGCTAAGCGATGAAGCCGAACCGCTGAGCAGCTTCCATCGCAGATATAATTTCCAATCATCTATGGAAACATCTTTCATCATCGCGCTGAGTTCTTTAAAAAACGGCGGCTGGCCGACATCGATGGCGCTGACATTATCTGCGCCGATGGCGGTAAAATATTTTTTCCAATTGATGTTTGGCGCTAACTCGGAAAGTTTTTTCTGATCCATCTTATTGTAGTTCTTTTCCGGATCCCGCCGTTCAACGCGGGTGTATGATGCTTTGGCTAGACGCGTTTCAACAGCAACGACACGCTCTGTATTTGCTTTCGCCGTTGCTTCATTGTCTCCAATCAGCGTTTGCATCGTAGTCATGTACCGGGCATATTCTTCCCTGATGGATTTTGATTTTGCATCATCGGCGAGATAGTAATCACGGTCGGGGAGGCCAAGACCGCCCTGAGAAAATTGTGCAATCACCGATTTACTGTCCTTCTCATCTTGTCCGCTGGAAAAACCAAACGCACTGCGCGCACCGATGGTTTGCAGGTAGGCAATTTCTTTCTGCACATCGTCATACGTTTTTAATGCTGCAATGCGTGCCAAATCTTTTTTAATCGGTTCGTATCCCAGTTTTTCTATGGTGACAGAATCCATACCGGTAGCATAAATGTCGCCGATCTTCTGTTCAGGTGTTCCTTTTTTAGCGCTGGAATTTTTTGCTGCCGCCTCAAGAATTTTCTTTAAGACCACATTATTTTTTTCCGTTAACTCGTTGAAACTTCCCCACGAACTGTATTCAGCAGGAATCGGATTGTTCTTGAGCCATCTTCCGTTAGCGTAGCGGTTAAAATCATCGCACGGTTTAACTGACGGATCAATATTGGCGGTATCAATCGCCGGGGTTTGTTTGGATTGTGCTGTTGCCAGAGCAAGGAAGCATACGAAGAGTACAATAGAACGAATCATGGGAACTCCTTTTGTGTTATTGGAATCTGTATGAAGAATAAAATCTATGTTTTAGATATTATTTGAATAAGCGAAGTTTCTTTGTTGTGCCCAATGATCCGGCCCGCCATTGTGGTATTATATTCTGAGTGACAATTTCTCAACATGTCATTAGCGAGAGTGGTTCCCAACTCATAAGGCTGAAGGCCTTCAATGATACGAAAACTTTTGATGGAAGTTCAAACGAAAATGATGCTGAAGGATTAAATGATTAGCGTAGTTTTGAAGCGTTAAAAATGCCGATGCAGGGTGTTGCTTGTTTCCCTGCAATAAGATTGGTTAAATACGACTCCACGCGTGAGAAACAACACGTCCTTTTTCAACATCATCAACAATAAGAATAAGCTGATTTTGGTGATCGCTGTACATCACTTCTATGTTAACGCCGGCTTCCGCCATCAGACGTGAAATCTTTCCAAGCTGTCCGGGTACATCTTGCTTCAGTCGTTGCACCAGAACTTCGCGATCTGCAAGGACGGTGATTCCTTTTCTTTCTAAAGCATGACGCGCGGCGGTCGTGTCTTCAAAAAGAAAATGTGCAATGCCTTTACCGTCAACAACAAATGCACCGCCACCTTCGACGCTGACACCGGCATGCCCAAGAGTCTCACCCATTTCGGCTAAAGCACCTGGGCGATTTTCCAACCGGATACCTAAATCCCGCATTGAATTTTTCCTTCCTAAATTTGAGCAATAGTAATTTTAGTTTTAACAGAATTTGCAATATAACATTTTTCGTGAGCCAAGTGATGGAGTTCATTTATTTGAGATGAGGTTGGAGTCACGCTGCTGCCGAATGTTACTTTTGGCTTTAGCATCACCTCGGTCATTGCCAGTTTGCCTTCGGCATCTTTTGCCATAATTCCTTCGGCGTTATCTTCATACCGTTCTACTAAAATCTTTTTTCCAGCCGCTATTGATAAAAACCACAGCATGTGACAGCTTGAAAGCGATGCAACAAAGGCTTCTTCAGGATCAACGGCATCTTCAATAGACAGTGGAAGCGGTACAACGTGTGGCGACGATGATGCTGTAATCTCTATCCCGCCATCAAATGACCACGTATGAGCCCTGCTGTACTTATTATCGACAAACGTTTCATCTTTTCTTTTTTTCCAAAGAATCTTTGCGAGATGTGCCATCGTGATTCCTTTCTCAAATTGTTTGAACAACCCTCATTAAAAAAACATTTAAGGAAGCCATCTTTAAGAGTAGCCAAAATATTTTGAACCTACTTGTGAAATTATGAATTCAAAAGTAGGTTCGTTGTTTCAAAAATATTTCTGGGAAAATTTTTGCTGCCGAAGTTACGACGCCCGCAATGCAGTGATAATATTCAACCGCGCCGCCCGAACTGCCGGCAAAAATCCGCCGACAATACCCATGAAGACTGCAAAGATTAATGAAGTCACGATGATGTCAGGCGAGATGGCAAACGAAAATTCAAGTTCGGAAAACGAAGTGAAGTTCAGAGTCGAAATTTTAAAAAATTGCAGAAACGATGCGAGGAAAAGTCCGCACACACCGCCCACCAATGAAAGCAATAATGATTCCGCCATGAAGGCAAAGAGAATGCTTCGACGGTGAAATCCAAGCGCCCGTAACGTGCCGATTTCCACCGTTCGATTGGCGACAGCGGAGTACATGGTAATCATTGCGCCGATGGTTGCGCCGAGACTGAAGATTACCGTCACAAAAATTCCGAGGATACGAATAAACGTCGCCATCGCTTCGGATTGTTCTTCAAAGAATCGTTGTTCAATCTTTGGTTCAAATTGCTGCAGTCGCGGTTCTTTATCAAATGCAGCTTTAAAGTCATTAAAATTTTCTTTGTTGTCTAACTTGAAGGTGTACGTGGAATATCCCCCTTGCCGAGAGAAGGCGTCCTGCAATTGCTGTGTATCGCCCCATATTTCAGAATCGAAACCGCTGCCGTCGGTATCAAATTTTCCAACAATAGTCCAATCGTCTCCGGCAAACCGGACTTTGTCGCCGATCTTCGCACCGATAAATCTTTTGTTAATCGATGAGCCAACAATCAGCTCTCGCTTTCCAAAAGAAAACATCCGTCCTTCAACTAATTGCACGTGCGGACGGAGTGTAAATACTTGATCAGAAACTCCGCGCACCGTAACATTACTGACGCCGTTGCCCTCTATTTTTTGCAGATTGATTACAACCACCGTTTCACCTGAAGAAATCGGTTTTCCCTCTGCGGTCTTTGCAATGTGAGGAAGTGTAGAAATAATGCTTGCCGTTTCTTGAAGAATGATACTGGAAATTTCTCCGTTGGCGGATTTTCGTGCCACAAGCACATTATCATCAGAACCTGTTTT
>JAQUOA010000101.1:0-2146 GCA_028749215.1 Bacteroidota bacterium | reverse complement strand
GCCGTAAGAATTGCACTGGATGAAGCAACAAAACCTTGTTGAAAGGCACGCTCGGTTTCTGTTTTTGTTTCAGCACGGGAATTTTTGAAAAGTGCATCAACTTTATCCGAAATAACTGCCGATTGATTCTGATCTTTTATTTTTATGACGTACCAGCCCACATTACCTTCGCGTCCCGGCATGTCAACATGCATGCGTTCATCCAAATATTTCCAATGAAAGGCCATTCCCGTTGCATCAACAGTTTTATCACGCGGTTTGTAAATACCACGTACAACAAACTGCCATTGCCCTGGATAAATATCTCCTTCTAACGGCATCACATCTCCGAGTTTCAAATTATATTTCTTTGCAATGTCACTGCCGATGACGCATGAATTTTGTTCTTTCTTGAAGGTTTCTAATTCTTCTTTTGAAAGCACAAACTCAGGATAGACGTCAAAGTACGTATCCGCATCAACAGCGTAACGTGCAAAGAATTGAGTCTTGTCGATGTACACGCCGCCGAACCAATTTGCCCAGGTGACGTTTTTTACGCCTTCGATATTTTGGATTTTGTCGCGGTACGCGTACGGCAGCGGAAAAATAAAGGAGATCGCTTGCCGTGTCACTAAACGATCTACTGCCGATGCTTCCACGCCGGCGTTCCATGCCGTCACCACCGTGCGCAGTACACCAAACGCCATCACGGCAATGGCGATACCAAGAATGGTGAGGAACGCCCGCAGCTTATGACGTAATGCATTTTTAAAAATGATTTTGAGAATTTTCATGCCATGCTCCTATTTGAAATCGCCTTTTTCAAGATGACGAACCAGTTTTGCACGCTCTGCTGCATGAGGATCGTGCGTGACCATGACGATGGTTTTTTTAAATTCGGTGTTCAATCTTTCCAGCAGAATTAAAATTTCCTCTGCAGAATTTTTATCAAGGTCACCGGTCGGCTCGTCGGCGACAAGCACCGTAGGATCGGTAGCAACAGCCCGCGCAATGGCAACGCGCTGTTCCTGTCCGCCGGAAAGCTGTTTGGGATAATGGTACATGCGGTCGCCTAAACCAACAAGGTGCAGTGAAGTTTCAACCTGTTTTTTACGCTGCGATTTAGAAAGAGGCGTCAGCATCAGCGGAAGTTCCACGTTTTCGAACGCTGTCAGCACGGGAATCAAATTGTAAAACTGGAAAATGAATCCGACATGACGCGCACGCCATTTTGCAAGAGCGGTTTCTCCCAACTTGGTAATGTCTGTGTCATGCACAAAGATATTACCTTTCGACGGCCGATCGATACCGGCAATGAGATTTAACAACGTTGTCTTGCCCGATCCCGATGGTCCCATGAGTGCAAGAAATTCCCCCTCAGGAATGTCGAGCGAAAGATTGTTTAAAACAGGAATATCGAATTTATCTCGACGGTATGCTTTCGAGACATTTTCAACTCTGATTGCAGTTGCCATAAAGGTTTTTGTATTGTGAATGAATTAGTTAAAAATATCTATGAAATTTCAGCAGAGAAAAACATCCGAAAACGAATCATACATTCTACGATTTTTCCGTTATCAAAGATTCAAAACACGATTGGATTTTTTCATGAATTATTTTTCATCCGTACGTATTTTTGTTCCAGACGAAAGCGTTTCTGAAGGATGAAGAACAATTTTATCTCCGCTCACAACTCCTTCACGAATTTCAACCAGCGCTCCCATACTTTCACCAATAACAACAGATGTTTCGGTTACTTTCTCTTCTCTAACAATAAACACTGCTTTATGCCCGTTGCGTTCAACAATCGCTGAAGACGGAACGGTGAGCTTCGGTGCAGAATTTTCCACTGCGTTATTTTCTTTTTTGTTGAGGAACAAAACTTTTGCGCTCATTTCGGGAAGAACGCGGTCGTCACGGTCCACGAAACGAATTTTTGTTAAGACTGTTGCCTTTGCCCGATCGGCGGTAGGAATAATTTTGTGGACAAATCCCCGGTACCGTTTTTGCGGAATTGCATCCAGCGTAATTTCACACGGTTGATTCGGAATAATTTTTTCAATGTTTGATTCGGAAACATCAGCTTCTACTTCCAACGAACTCATGTCAGCAAGAATGACCAATGCACCGCGTGAACCGGCAGCTGCACCGAACGGTGTAATCATTT
>JAQUOA010000321.1 GCA_028749215.1 Bacteroidota bacterium | reverse complement strand
AAAAAAGGGCAGAATCGGATTTTGAAATTAATGTAAGAGCAGAGAAAGAAATTGAGGTTATTCTTTTGCACTTAGAACACCAGAATGAACTCATTATGAGAATTTTAAATAATATTGAGACCAACAGGAAGAATTGACATTATTGTAACAGGGGGACACAATGAAAAACCCAAACAACAAATTGTTAATGAAGCTTTTGATATTAGTAGCCTCATCAACTGCACTTTTGGTGTCGTGTTTTGAAATAGTAAAACAATATCTCCATGCAAACATTTCTATTTGGGAGTCGCATGTGGCAACAATTGTGTTCACTACTTTTATAACAGTATTTGTGACTTACTACACATTACGACAAGATTACTCTCTATTTAAAAGTCTTAACCGGTTTAATACCGGTATGCACATCCTGCAGAAAAATTCGGGATGAAAAAGAAAATTGGGTTTCTTTTGAATCATATATTGGAAAACACTTCAATGCTGAATTTACACACGGAGGTTGGATTCATCTATTCAAGACGTAGAATTTTATGAAACTGCACGTTTAAATAAAGGCTTTAATGTAAAAATCTTTCGCAATGCTCCTGATACCATAACTTGGCCCAGCAGTAAAAAATTGAAAACCTAATCACTTGCTTATTCTACATTGCATACTTATTTCAAAACAATACTACTCTTTCGATCCTGTCTCCTGCCATAATCTTGTTTACAACATCCAAATCTTTTGTGTACCCAAAAATCGAATAGCGTCCATCCAAATGAGGTGTTGGGCAGTGTGTAATAAAAAATTGTGATCCTTCGGTATCTTTGCCTGCGCTTGCCATTCCCACTGCGCCGGCAGTATACTGCGCATCGGGGTGAATTTCCGTACGAATGGTATAACCAGGACCGCCGGAACCATTCCCCAAGGGGTCGCCTCCCTGAATAACAAAATTGCTCACCACACGATGAAACGATAAACCATTGTAAAATTTTTTCTGAGCAAGAAAAATGAAATTTAACGTCGTGAATGGCGCGGCTTCTTTTGCAAATGTAATTTTTATTTTTCCTTTAGATGTTATAACCTCTGCGCCGGAATATCTGGAAAGCAATTCAAAATCTCCGGACTTGTAAAATGGCTTGTATTCATCCGGATTTTTGTTGAATCGAACCGGCGAATCTTTTCCCGTGATTGTTTTATATGTTTTTTCTGCCGTCGTTCGTATCACAATGTCCTGTTCGACCAAGCTTTTTTCTACCATAGGCAACGCAGATGAATCGGAGAGATCGGAAAAAACATTTAGCAGTTCTACCATCGCCTCAAGATCATCAGGGCTCTGCATTTTATTAAATGAGGCAATTAACAACGGCAAGTGCACTTTCCGCAATGCTTTCCCAAATGAAGTATCCTGAAATGCAATTGCCGCGGTGTAGGATATGCCGGCATCAGTCTTATTGAAAAGACGAACAACAATCTTCAAAAATTCTTTTTTCACTGAATCATCCGCATGTTGCACAATAGTCTGATAGGCTTCGATTCCTGCGATAACAACAATTGAATTTTTTGATTGCTCTAGAGCTTCCGTAATCATAGGAATCGCCTTGACAGAACGTGTTGCCCCTAATGCCCTCACTCTTCCAGCGGCAATAAGCGACTGATCTGATTTCCAACTTCCAATTAGCGGTATTGCTCTCTCTCCTAGTTTTGCTGCAACAATTTTCTTCACTTCTTCATTTATGGAAACAGCATAGTTGTCCGATTGAAGCATCGGAATAATTTTTGCACTGTCGCTGAATTGAATTTCGTTTGCGGTCATACCTTCATACGACGCAATTGCCGTGCGGGCAACATGTTCGTTTGAATCAGAAAATAGACTTAGAATTTCATTCTTATATTTACTTTTCGCTCTTAATGCTCTGACCGCATTCACTCTTACACGCCAGTCTTTCTCTTTTTTCGCCGTAAACAGTAATTTTTCACACACTGCATCATCATTCAAAGAGCCAAGCATTGATGCTGTCCACATGCGAATCAACGGATTCGAATTCGACATATTGCTCATCAATTCTGTGCAATTATTCCTAATAACCGTTGTATCATTGATGCGCATTAACGCATATGTTGCATTGACTTTACTTGCTTTATTTTGAAGCAATGTTGCGACATAGTTCGATGCTGAAGCGTCAGTCACTTTTCTGTTTGCAAAACGAGCTATGCTCTGCGCGACATACGGCTTCCATTTTTCAGGATATGTTTTTGACTTCGACACAAGTTCTTGAAGGCCGTCAACTCTGCCGCACCTCCCTATTGCATTGAATATCTCCTCGTTGCAGTGGTCATTCTTTTCCACAGTCAGACGATTGAATAATGCCGACGTTGCTTGCGGTTTACCAATCATCCCGAGAGCAAAAGCAGCCATTGATCGCACCTTCGCCGAATCATCATTCAACAATGGAGCAATATTTTCAATTGCACTGGTATCTTGAATATTTGCGATTGCAAGCAATGATTGCTCTCGAAATTTCGGATTTGACGAATGGAGATACGCCATTAATTGAGCAGAATGTTCCACTCTTCTGTCCTGCAATTCACGAATGGCTGCAAGTGTGTCGCTTTGAGCAAAAAGTAAAAATGGTGCAAGGATAAGATAAAAGAAATGTCTCATGGTGAAGTCATTCAAGGTAATTGAAAAAGTAATCGAGCGTTGCGTGTGGTTGTATTCGCTACTTCATCAACAGAAGCGCCGACAATTTCTGCAATTTT
>JAQUOA010000100.1 GCA_028749215.1 Bacteroidota bacterium | reverse complement strand
GCAAGGATAAGATAAAAGAAATGTCTCATGGTGAAGTCATTCAAGGTAATTGAAAAAGTAATCGAGCGTTGCGTGTGGTTGTATTCGCTACTTCATCAACAGAAGCGCCGACAATTTCTGCAATTTTCTGGGCAATCAATGGAATAGATGAAGGCTCGTTCCTTTTCCCTCGGTGCGGGACCGGCGTGAGATATGGTGAATCTGTTTCGAGCATGATATTTTCAATGCCAATCTGTTTCAGCGTTTCAGGCATCGTTGATTTTTTGAATGTAATTGGGCCTGGATATGAGATAAGAAAATTATTTTCAAATAATATTTTGGCTTGAGGAGGATCACCTGTGAAACAGTGAAACACACCGCGCTTCCCATTCTGTTTCCATGCCGGATGTGCTTTTGCATAGTGAACGGCAATTTCAATCGCGTCGTCAACGGAATCGCGAGTGTGGACAATAATCGGCATATCTTTTTTGACCGCAATTTCGATCTGCCGTTTGAAAATTTCTTTTTGCATATCGCGCGGAGACCTATCATAAAAATAGTCAATGCCGATTTCTCCAACTGCGACAACTTTGGGATGCGACATCAATGCTTCAATCTTCTTAAAATTTTCTTCGTTAAAATGCTCAAGGTCTAGCGGATGAAATCCGACGGCGGCAAAGACAGAAGGATATTTTTCTGCAAGCGCAATTGCCTGTTGAGCCGTTTCATGGTTAGTGGCGGGAACGACAAACATCTGCACGTCTGCCGACTGAGCCCGCGCAATCACCTCGGCAATATCCTGCTGATAATCTTCATAGAAGAGATGGCAATGTGTATCAATAAACATTTTTATACCAATGGTATTTTCCGGAAGTTTTTTTCCACAGTTGGGATTTTGGTGTATGCGAAAAAATTTGAATCCGCCGAATTTTAAATACATCTGCCCAGAAATTTCTTCGTCCGGTATCTGTCGCAATGCCGAATTTGTATCCGGCTTGTTCTACTGCATGTTTAATTTCTTCGGACAGTGCGCCGTACGGATAGGCGAAAGAAATTATTTCTTTGCCCACTCTTTTTTCCAACACGACTTTTGAGTCAGTGATTTCATATCTATAAACATCAGGTAAACAGAGTGTTAATTTTTTATGCGTCATCGTATGTGAGCCAAATTCTATACCGGCATCAGCCATTTCACGAATTTGAGCATCACTCATCAATGACGCTTCGGGTTCACCCTTCGGCACATCCCACACGTTTGAACGAATGGCGGGATCACCGATTAAAAAGATAACAGCCATCATTCCATATTTTTTTAATAATGGGAAGGCACATAAGTAATTGTCTTCGTAACCGTCATCGAACGTTACCATGAGCGGCTTGGAAGGAATCTCTCCTTTGCCCTCAATGATATTTTGGATATCGTAAAATGTAAGCGTTGTAAAACCTTTTTCTTTGAAAAACTTCAGCTGCTCTTCAAATTCTTGGGTTGTAACGTACACGTTAAAGATGCTGTTTTCAGGAGGTTTCTCGGTTACTCGATGGTACATTAAGACCGGAATTTCGTGGATCCCTTTTTTCTCTGCTCTCGCCTCTGCGTAAACAAAATCTAATTCCTTCGCCACTTTTGTAATATTATGTTCCGCCGAAACAAAATTTCTTCCCCACTCTGCCGTCGTTGCGTTTGATGTCGTCAATACCGTTACGATATCAGAAGCAATTTTATCGGGATCCAAGGGTTGGTTTTTGTCATGATCTCCAAAATTTGTTGCCTGAGCATACTCTTTTGTCGCCTCAGAAATAATTCCTTCGTAACTCGACTCTCCTATTGAAATTACCGGGGCGCCGACTGCCAGAGCTTCAATCACAACACGCCCGGAGCCAATAATAACATCAGCACTGCTATAAATTTCTTGAATATTGTTGGTGAATCCTTTTGCAATAATAAAATCTTTTCCGATTTGCCGGTTGGCCGCTTCAATTGTCGGAAGAATTTTACTTCTCTCATTCATTCCGCCGATAATCTGAAATTCGATACCCGGGAATTGTTCCATTACTTTGGGAAATACTTTTTGGATGAGAACAAGCAGCATATCTCCTTTCATCCCGGAGAGTCTGCCGACGTAGGCAACTGTTTTTTTTGCAGAACTCTTTTTTCTTGAGGCAAAAAATTTCCAATCGTGCAGATTAATGCCGTTCTTAACAAGGGCAAGTTTTTCAAGAGAATATTTTAAATCTGTATTAAGATGATGATGGATTGCTTTGCTTACGGCGATGAGTTTTTCGCCGTAAATGGGAAAATTCTTCGAAGAAAAATGGACGTGTACTCTTCCATGGATATGCGATACCAGCGGCGTTTCACCGCGCCGAGTCGCAAAATAGGAAACCCAGCTTGCGGCGCGTGAATGGGCGTTCACAACATGAATGTTCTTTTCGCGAATAAAATTCCGCAAAAAATTTATATTCTCCCAGCGCTGCGCCAGTGACCTCTTCCCTATCGGATGAAAAATGATTTCTGCTTTCGCCGGAGTATGAAATGTATCGGATACAATAAAGACAGTGTGGCCGTTTCGGATTTGTTCATCGGCAAGAGTAGCAGCAAAAGTTTCTGCGCCGGTCACTTCAAATTGTGAAAGAACATGGAGAATATTCATCACAGCATTCCTTCCACACTCAAGACAAAAGAACGCGGCGGAGCCATATTCCCGATGAGCTCTACGTAATTATATCCCAAAAGATTGTTGATGGTAAAACCAAGGGTCATAGGAAGTCCTAAATCAAGCATATGTGTGTTTATTCGAACATCAAGAAGATAAACGGGAACCCGTTCGTCGCCATTCATGATCGGGGCAAGTTGAACAAGCTTATCATCAATTTGTTCAATACGGCTGCTGTATCGAAAATCAGCTCCGACTGTCATCAGGTCATACTTGTATGAAATATTTGTGCTCGCACTGTGACGAGGGCGAAATCGTAAAAATGTTTTCGTATCCCTGTCGACCGCCCAGTTATAATTGTAGTTCACATTCCACTGCACTGCTTGATCTAAAAAATTAGCGGCGCAGCTCATTTCAAATCCTTGTATGCGTGCCTGCGTAATATTTTTGAATTGTATGACTGCGGCGCTCTTACTGATTGAAGAATCTAAACCAACGCTGGCATCAATGAGATCAGAAAAATCGCTCTGATATAGCGCCATATCTAACGTCATGTGACCAGAATAATTTTGTACCATTCCAATTTCGTACGTCCAGCTGTGTTCGGGTTTTAAAGTTGTATTTGAAACAACGATTGCTGCACTGCCGGTATTTGCCGTTGAGGTATAGTATTCACTGACAGATGGCGACCGAAAGCCACGACCAAGTGAACTGCGCAGTGCGATTCCTTCTGCTACGTGATATCGAATACCAAGTTTTGGATTTACCTGTTGATTTGTTTGTAGACCAATCACGCGTTGTACGTCATATCGAACGCCGCCGACAATGGATAAATCAGTGGAAAATTTATGTTCGTCCTGCGCGTAGATTGCACCGCCTTGACCATCATGTCCACCGAATATATTTGATCGGATACGTTCGCCGTTCCACACAAGACCTGCCGTCAGAGTATTATCCTGGTTTACGGTGGCAACTCCCTGCACATCAAGAACGATCGCATCAGAGATAGATTCATCCAAGCGCTTGGTTGACAAACTATCTCTGTACCAATTGCTGCGAAAATGGATCGCTTTAATATCGAAATAAAAATCTTCGCTCACAAAATGCTTATAGAGAATAGAGCTGTTGGCGCGCAGCGAAGTCACTGTGGCGTTTTGTTGTCCTTCGGCAGGGTGTAAAGCATTTTTTACATCTTTCCACCAAAGAAAATCTCCTCGATATTGTTGGAAGATATTTGTTGACACCGTCACTGATTGGTACGGGGAGAAATCATATTTCATCTTTACATATCCGCTGTAACGGCGAAGCCAATCATTGTCACGGTAACCGTCATCGGACACGCGATGAAGTGAAAAAGCAATTCCAAGACGTCCAAACCGTTCGGTGAAACCGGCGTACTGTCCGTTTGTGAACCGAGTTTTGTCGGACCACTTCCATTCATCGAACACCGGCGGAGAATAGAAACCTCCATACAATCGCCACCACACCAGCGGATGCTCGGGAATATCCTTCGTCAAAACATTCACCACACCGCCAAGCGCCCCGGAACCATACAGCGTTGAACCGGCGCCCTTGACCACTTCGACCCTTTCAATTTGAAAAACCGGAATTGATTCAAATGTAATTTCACCCGTGTCACCGGCGAGCAGCGGCATGCCATCGATCAACAGAGACACCCTGCTCCCTGCCCCTCGGCTGTATCCACTCGACGCACGGATGTTAATTTGCGTTTGTTGAAAATTCACTCCCGGAACATACCGCAGTGCGTCATCAACGGAAACAATATTTCGATCTGAAAAAGATTTCGCGTCGACGATGCTCATGCTCACCGGAACTTCTTCCAAAGATTGCGCTCTCTTGCTGGCGGTAACAACAACATCTTGTGTTTGCACCGGTGAGGGAGTCAGTTGGATTGTTTGTTCCTGCTTTTCTTCGTTGGTCAACGTTACTGTTACAGTTTTAAATCCCACGGCAGAAATGGAAAGTGTTTTTCTGCTTGCCGGAATATGTTTCAAAAAAAATGTACCATCGTTGTCGGATGACGTTCCGATAGTAGAGTACTGCACCAGCACCGTCGCACCAATAATTGGATTTCCGTCTTCAGAGGAAACTATTTTCCCCGAAACCGATATCCATTCGCCTTGAGACAGCGCAAGACATGAAAGAAGTATGTAATGCAAAATTATTTTCACGGCGTCTTAAACGGCTGCGGCGGCAAATGGTAGAAATCGACCACCATATCAATTGAATTTGTAAATATGCCGTCCTTGACAACAACACTTGAAGGTGCAGAATTCACTGTCGTAAACCCGTAAATGCCAACCACTTTCCATTGTTTAAATGAATCAGGACCATACTGTTGAACGCAGGCAACATATCGATAGATCTTTGGCTTGACGAGCATCTTATACCGCACTATTGATCCTGAATCCAACGTTTGAATAGTGGATGGACTATAGGCGATTGAATCATTTAAAATTTTGATAAGAATTTGTGTGAACGTCGTATCAATTGGATAATATGGAACCGCCACAATTCGGAAATCAAATAAACTGTCGGGCGGCGGAAGTTTGCTGACAAATGAAATGGTCCCCCCGAATCCGGTTTCTTCGAGACTGATCGGTTGTAATCCCTCGTTGCAACCGGCATTGACCAGCATTGTTATCAAAAAAATGGGGATGTGGAATTTCATGGAGGGTAAATTTGTGTAGTTTTTTTTACAAAATCACGAAAAAAGTAGTATATTCTACCAAGAAATTTTCACATATCTATTCGGAGCATTGTATGAAATCGGCCTTACGCATTGCCTTCACCCTGTTTTTCTTTTCATCACTCTACTCTCAAACGGCGGTCGATACAACCGAAACGTCTGCCGTGTTAACGCCCGACCAATGTTTTGACGTTATCAAAAAAACATGGGATGGATTAAAAAAGATTTCCGAAGATTTCAAATCCCAAATTGACGTGAAGAGTGAGTTTGAATCGACAACCGAATTTAACGAACGTGTTCGTAAAAGCAAAGACCAATTTGCAAATAAAGTTCAAAAATATTCCGCCGATCAAAAGCTGGGCGGGAAAATGTTTTCAGTGTGGATGAAGGCAGAGTTGACGAAGTATGACGCCGATAATCAAATCTACAGCGTCAAATCTCCCACTCAAATACTCGTCCAGCCAAAGAAAGAAGAAATTGCCATTGCCTGCCCAAGCAATAAGTATGTTTCGTTGACGGAAAAAAATGAGCAGGGATACCGGCGCGCGTACATTCACCTCAACACCGAACCGAACTTCTCATGGTTCGTCAACAAAGTGACAGCCCAAGCGGCAAAGAATAAAGAATCACAGATATATTTTAAACTCTCTTTTACGATGGAAGTGTCCGTGAACGAAACAGACGACCAAATTGTTCTTACGATTGTACCGCATAAGCTTTCGCTGTTGAATCAATCTGAAAACTTCACCTACTGGAGTGAGGATATTCGTTGAGAGCATGGTATGAAAAATTTTAAACAAAGTGTTTTTGAACTGATTGTCGATACATCCACTAATCTCCCGCCTGATGTTCGCCGCGCCATTAAAAGAGCTCAAGGGCTCGAAAACCCCGGTACGCGATCTGCCTTAGCTCTCGAAACAATTGCTACCAATGTTGATATGGCATGTACTGATTCCGGTGCGATCTGCCAGGATACGGGCATGCCGACTTTCTTTATCCATACGCCGGTCGGCGCAAACCAACTGGTGATGAGACAATGGATTGATGAAGCGCTGGTTGAAGCGACCGCCAAAGGAAAACTTCGCCCTAATTCTGTTGATTCGTTGACCGGGAAAAACAGCGGAAACAATCTCGGCAACGGCTCCCCCATCATTCACTGGGAACAGTGGGAAAACAACAACGAGATTGAAATTAAACTTATTTTAAAGGGAGGCGGATGTGAGAATAAGAATATTCAATATTCGCTCCCTGCTGATCTTGATCATCTCGGAAAAGCCGGCCGAAATTTTGACGGGATTCGTAAATGTATTTTACACGCGGTATGGCAGGCACAAGGACATGGCTGTGCTATCGGCGCGCTCGGCGTGTGCGTTGGCGGCGACAGAACGTCGAGCTATGATTTTGCAAAACAACAATTATTCAGAACGCTGGATGATGTGAATCCGGATGCACAGTTGGCAGAGTTAGAAAATTATATTATGGAGAGCGCCAATAAACTCCAAATTGGAACGATGGGATTCGGCGGCAACGCTACGCTCATTGGATGTAAAATCGGAGTCTTGAATAGACTGCCGGCAAGTTTCTTTGTCTCTGTTGCATACGATTGCTGGGCATTCCGCCGCCAAGGTGTTATTCTGGACGCTGCAACCGGATCAATTAAACGCTGGCTCTACAAAGATGAAAAACCGGTAATCACGATGGGAAAGAAAGAAGGTATTCCATTCACCGGAAAAGAAATTACACTGACGACACCGATCAGCGAAGAAAAAATCCGCTCGTTAAAAGTCGGCGATGTTGTTCTCATTTCAGGAACAATGTTCACCGGACGAGATGCCATTCATTCGTACTTGATGGATCATGATTCTCCTGTCAATCTTCAGGGACAAATTCTTTACCATTGCGGTCCGGTAGTTTTAAAAGAAGGCGATGTGTGGAAAATTAAAGCGGCCGGTCCAACCACCAGCAGCCGTGAAGAACCGTACCAAGCAGATATTATAAAAAAATTTGGAATCCGTGCCATTATTGGTAAAGGCGGCATGGGAGCAAAAACACTCGCTGCTTTAAAGGAACATGGCGCCGTATATCTTAATGCTATTGGCGGTGCTGCACAATACTATTCGCGTTGTATCGAAGCAGTTGAAGGGGTCGATCTGTTAGAATTTGGAATACCCGAAGCAATGTGGCACTTGCGCGTAAAAGATTTTCCGGCTATTGTAACGATGGATGCTCATGGAAACAGCCTGCACGCCGATGTTGAAAAGCTGTCGGGAGAAGAACTTTCTAAATTATCACACACTGTCTATTAATTTCGGAGTATGTTATGGCAAAAGAATCTCTAACAATTACTGATAATCGGACCGGTAAATTATACGAAATCCCTATTAATTACGGAACGATCCACTCTACCGATCTCCGTCAGATTAAAGTCCATGATGACGATTTCGGAATGATGACCTACGATCCTGCCTTCATGAACACCGCATCGTGTAAAAGTACGATCACATTCATTGACGGCGATAAAGGAATTTTACGGTACCGCGGTTATCCCATTGAGCAACTCGCCGAACACAGCACCTACCTTGAGGTGGCCTACTTATTGTTGAACGGAGAATTACCTAACGGCACTCAACTGGCGGTATGGGAAAAAGATATCACGGCACATACCTTCATCCACGAAAATGTAAAAAAATTGATGGAAGGATTTCGGTACGATGCCCATCCGATGGGTATGTTCATCAGCACGGTTGCCGCTCTCTCCACCTTCTACCCTGAAGCGAATAAAATTTTTGATGCACCGACGCGTCAAAAACAAATCCTTCGCCTTCTCGGTAAAGTGCCGACGATTGCCGCATTCTCGTACCGACACATCAAAGGAATGCCGTACGTCTACCCCAATGATAATCTCAGCTTCATCGAAAATTTTTTAACGATGATGTACAGCATCGGGTCGCCGAATTTTAAACCCGAACCGGTATTTGAACGCGCATTGAATATTCTGTTCATCCTCCACGCTGACCATGAACAAAATTGCAGCACCAGTGCCATGAGAAATATCGGCAGTTCACAAGTCGACCCTTACTCTGCCATTGCCGGAGCGGCTGCGGCACTTTATGGTCCGCTGCACGGCGGTGCCAATGAAGCGGTGATTCGTATGCTCGACCACATTGATGATATCAAGAAAGTTCCGGAATTTATTGCCAAAGTAAAAAACGGCGAAGGTCGCTTAATGGGATTCGGACATCGTGTGTATAAAAATTACGACCCTCGTGCAAAAGTTATTAAAAAGCTTGCCTATGATGTCTTTGAAGTGACAGGAAAGAATCCAAAATTGGAAATAGCCCTCGAATTGGAACGTATCGCCCTTGAAGATGATTATTTCGTGAAACGAAAACTCTATCCAAACGTCGATTTCTATTCCGGCTTAATTTACCAGGCGATGAATTTCCCAATGGAATTTTTCCCTGTGCTGTTTGCGATTCCCCGCACGGCTGGATGGATTTCACACTGGCAGGAGTTGTTGATGGATCCGGATCAAAAAATTGCACGGCCCCGACAAATTTACCTTGGAAAAGAGGCTCGTGATTATGTTCCGATAAGTAAACGGAAGTAGTTCTCCGAAGCGCAGACGACTGTTTGCGCTTTTTTATTTCACGCAGCAGGGGAAGCATCATGAAAGCAGTTATCAATAACGTACTTCATCGCTACATTGACGTAGGAATTTCTACAGCGGCACCGATTATTTTTATCCATGGCTTCCCTTTCAGCCATAAGATGTGGGCGTTTCCCGGCGGACAAACTGAAGCACTGTCAGGGACTCATCGTGTGATTGCGTACGATGTACGGGGACACGGAGAAAGCGAAGTCGGCACCGGACACTACAGCATAGAATTTTTCGTTGATGACCTTATCGGTTTGATGAATCAACTCACTATACCGAAGGCGATACTCTGCGGACTTTCGATGGGAGGATACATTGCCCTTCGCGCCGTTGAACGCCATGCCGATCGGATATCCGGGTTGGTGCTCTGTGATACGCGCAGTGAAGCCGATCCGAACGAGGCGCGAGTGAAACGGGCACAAGCCATAAAAGAGATTCAAGAGAACGGCATGAAGCAATATGCAGAGAACTATGTGAAAAATGTTTTTGCGCCGGAGTCGTTACAACAAAAAGCTGAGGCGGTAAGAATGATTCAAAGTATCATCGAACGAACGTCGCCAATTTCAATCTACGGAACGCTGATGGCGCTCGCATCGAGAACAGATACGACGGCCGCGCTCCCCTTTATTACATGCCCTACATTGATCCTTGTCGGTGAAAAAGATACACTCACTCCTCCTACTGCAGCGCAGGCAATGAAAGACAAAATTCCGAATGCTCAACTGTTTCTCATTCCCAAAGCCGCGCACATGAGCAATGTGGAGAACCCGGAAGATTTCAACACACACCTTGTCGAATTCGTTTCAAAGATCGTGTGAGCACACTGTCGACACTTCAAAAAAAAATTATTTCCTGCAGAGCCTGCCCGCGGC
>JAQUOA010000320.1 GCA_028749215.1 Bacteroidota bacterium | reverse complement strand
TGAGCGGAAGAAATCCGCAGCATTTAATTGGCGACCAGGTTGCAGCGGCACCAATCATAAAAAAAATTGGACTAGAGGCTATTTCTACAGCCTATATGCTTATCGAATCCGGCAAGACAACGTCGGCGGAATTTATGAGCAACACACGCCCTTTGCCTCGACATAAACCTGATATTACCGTAGCTCACGCACTGGCGGCTGAAATTTTAGGATTCAAAATGATTTATCTCGAAGCAGGCAGCGGCGCGCAAATGTCCGTTCCTGAAGAGATAATCATCGCAGTAAAAAAATATTGCACTGTCCCCCTCATTGTCGGCGGCGGCATTACTACGCCGGAAGAAGCTCAAAAGAAAGTACGTGCCGGGGCGAACTTCATTGTGACAGGAAATGTTTTAGAAAAGAACGGCAGCACAAATTTGATGAAAGAATTCGCGCAGGCAATTCATCATTCGTAACCTCATTTAGCAATTATAAACTGAATACCATGGCTCATTTACCTCTTACGCTCGTCTACCGTCAAAATTTTATTCAAGATTCATTGAAAGCGAGTGCTGAAACAAAAAAGCAGATCGGCGAACAATGCGTCGGCGATATTTCCAAAGCGATCGATTTTATCATCCGTGCTTTCAACAATAAGAAAAAAATACTGCTCTGCGGAAACGGCGGCAGCGCCGCAGACGCTCAGCATCTGGCTACAGAATTCGTGATTCGTCTTTCTCCCAATATTAAACGCCCGGGCTTACCCGCCATCGCCCTCACTACCGATGCATCAAATTTGACTGCCGGCGCAAACGATATTGGTTACGATAATGTTTTTGCCCGCACTGTTGAAGCACTCGGTCAGGAAGGCGATGTGCTGATCGGAATTTCGACAAGCGGAAATTCGGCAAGCGTCAACAATGCGTTCATCAAGGCACGCGAGATGAAGCTCAATACGATCGGATTTCTGGGTAAAGACGGCGGGAAAGCAAAAGAGTTATGTGACATTGCCATTATAGTTCCGTCGAACGACACACAGCGGATTCAGGAAGGCCACATTACCATCGGCCATATTATTTTTCAGGAAGTAGAACAGGAGATGTTTGGATAGCCTATGAAAATTCCCGGTCTTGGAGATATGCAAGGAATGATGAAGCAAGTTCAGGAGATGCAGCAAAAAATGCAGAAGGTGCAGGAAGAACTTGCGGGAAAAAGTATCACGGCTGAAAGCGGCGCCGGAATGGTGAAAGTCACGGCAAACGGCAAACAACAAATCCTGCAAATTAAAATTGAAAAAGATGTCATCAATCCTAATGATGCCGAATTGTTGGAAGATTTAATTGTGGCCGGAGTGAACAAAGCGCTCGAAGCGTCGCAGAAAATGGCTCAGGAAGAAATAAAAAAAGTTACCAGCGGAATATTACCGAACATTCCCGGATTAAATATTCCGGGAATGTAATCCACGCGGAGATCAAAGAAAAGATATGCTTTATACTTCAGAATCAATTGAGCGGCTTGTTGAACAATTTGCCCAGCTTCCAAGCATCGGACGCAAAACTGCGCAGCGGCTTGCTATGCATGTGCTGAAAATGCCTCGCGAAGAGGTCGCTGCGTTTAGCAAAGCGCTGGTGGATGTAAAAGACAATGTTCGATACTGCACAATCTGTTTTAATATCACGGAAAGCGATCCGTGTTCAATCTGCTCAAGTCAGAAAAGAAACCGAGCGATCATCTGTGTGGTGGAAGAGCCGAATGATGTCATTGCTGTGGAGAAAACGCACGAGTTCAACGGCCTCTACCACGTGCTTGGCGGCGCGCTCTCTCCTCTTGACGGTGTTAGTCCCGAAGATCTGAAAGTGAAAGAATTACTTTCGCGGTTACAGGATGATACGGCAGAAATTATTTTGGCGTTAAGTCCGAATGTTGAAGGAGAAGCCACCACGTTGTATCTGGGGAAATTATTAAAGCCGTTCAATATCAAGACCACGCGTATTGCCCGCGGACTGCCGATTGGCAGCGATCTGGAATTTGCGGATGAAGCAACATTGACCCGAGCATTGGAGGGACGAGTTGCGCTGTAAAAGTTTTTACATCACTTTGGCGCTTCTTTCGTTTGTATTTCTTTCGTGCAATTTGTTTAAAACCCGAAGTCCCGAAAACCCTGTCAGTGAAAATCAAACTGCTCCGCTGGCAACGACACCCGATCAACTCATCACAAATTTTACCAATGCATTTCAGCAAAAAAATATTCAGGAATATGTAAAATTATTTGCCGATACGGCAACCCATGCGCGGCAATTTACCTTCATCCCAAATCAATCTGCGGCAGCACGCTACATTGCGGTGTTTTCATCATGGACTACAACATCCGAACACGATTACTTCCTCAATGCCATGACGGCGGTTGGTACTTCCACCCCGCAGTTAGAATTGACATATCCGACTCCTCCTGTGCAATATCAATCTGACTCCGCTCTGTATACGATTAGCTACTCAATTTTTGTTCCGCATAAACGAACCAATGTGACGACGCAATTTACCGGGAGAAGTGAGTTGTATGTGTCGCCAAATAAGAATAATATTTGGATGATTTATCGCTGGGTAGATTTTGAGACTAAAAAAGATTCCAGTTGGAGTGAGCTGAAAGGACAGTTTGCAAAATGAAGCAGTGGACATGTCTCACAGCGTTCGTTCTTCTTCTTGGATGCAGTAATCCGTTTGCACCGAAACTTGATACGTCCACAGAATCGAACACATCCATCTT
>JAQUOA010000099.1 GCA_028749215.1 Bacteroidota bacterium | reverse complement strand
CAAGCTTGATGCTGTTGCCGGATAGTATTTTTTTCTTTTGCCCGACGACATATTCAGTACTTCCGCCTCCTATATCAATGCACAAAACTTTTTTGCTGAACACCGGCAATGCTTGAACGACACCCAGGTAAATCATGCGGGCTTCTTCAAATCCCGATGCCACTTCTATTTTAATTCCAGCCTCAATTTTTGCGCGTCGAATAAATTCTTCCTGGTTCAACGCCTCCCGGACGGCGCTTGTGGCGATGGCCCGAATAGGGGCACGGTATGCTTCAGCCACTTTTTTGAATAACCGCAACGTTTGAATGCCTCTCGACATCGCATTCTCAGACAGATACTTCATATCAGAAGAACCTGAGCCAAGCCTTACTAATTCCTTTTCGCGGGCCAATGTTCGAAACTGACCGGTGGAGGATGAATACTCAACGACGATTAAATGAAAGGAGTTGGTGCCGATATCAATGGCGGCGATATTTTTTTTACGAGATTGATTTATCATAGGTACACGAATATACAGAAGTACAGAATACAAAAAAACTATTTTTACTACGCTTTGTTAGCGGGAAAGCGACCGAAGAACTTTTGGAGGAATGAAAAAAAGAAGCTCTGATTTCTGCCGCCGTGCAGCAAAAAAATCCACACCGCAGATGGCGCCCTTCTTAAAATACATCGATTGTTTTTTTTGGTGAAGGATCGTTGATAAAAACTTCCCCAGGATTGGCTCATGTCCTACAATCATGATTTCTTTTTGAGGGCTGTATTTTTTGCACAGTTGAATTATTTTTTGAACGGTTGTCTCCGGCAACAGGTCATCGCTTTGTACAATTGAAGGAATGTTGTGAAACTTCGATGCAACAATTTCAGAGGTTTGATATGCACGTTTTAACGGGCTTGAAATTATAACCGTCGGAGCTTGAATGATTTTTGCCATGCCATGAGCATTCTTGTTCATTTTGCGAATGCCGGTATTGGTCAGGGGGCGGTCGTCATTGGGAAATACTTTTTTGCCTCGTTCTTCTGCTATGGCATGACGAACAATGTATACTTTCGTAACTGAACGTCGTTTATTTTGCAGGAGTGTCTCGCGGTATAAGCTTTATCTGCTGGATGTTTCTCTGTCGTGATTGCGCAATCATTTTTTGAATTTCGAATGCACTTCCTTCATCGGCAGGAGTCAATCGCGAATACGACCCGTCTGCGTGAAGAACACGCGCACTGCTATTGTCTTTCAAAGCACCTTCTAAAGTTTCTTGAAATACCTGCTTTGCCAGGAGAGTATCTTCAATCGGAAACATTAATTCAACACGCCGGTCTAAATTTCGCCCCATCATATCGGCACTGGTCATATACATTTCAGACGACCCATTGTTATGGAACCAGAACACTCTGCTGTGTTCTAAGTACCGGCCGACAATACTGATGACACGAATATTTTCGCTTACTCCCGGCAATCCGGGGCGAAGGCAGCAAACTCCGCGAACAATCAGTTCAATCTTGACTCCTGCCTTCGACGCGTCGTACAATTTTTCAATTATTTTTTGATCGGTCAGCGAATTTATTTTTAAGATAATCCGTGCTTCTTTTCCGCTGTGTGCAAGCTGCGTTTCACGTTCGATAAGGCTAACAATTTTATAGCGAAGCGTTATTGGTGCAACGGCAAGCTTTGAAAATTCTTCTTTCTTTGAATACCCGGTCAGGAAATTAAACACCTCTGTCACGTCCTGCGCAATATCTTCACGGCATGTAAAGAAACTGTAATCCGTATAGATGCGGGCGTTGACAGGATTGTAATTTCCGGTGCCAAGGTGAACATATCTTTTTATTCCATCATTCTCTTTTCGAACAACAAGAGCTACTTTCCCGTGAGTTTTTAAGCCGACCACGCCATACACAACATGTACACCGGCGCCTTCCAGCTGCTTTGCCCATCCAATATTGTTTTCTTCATCAAACCGGGCTTTCAACTCAACGAGAACGGCTACCTGCTTTCCGTTTTCTGCGGCCTCAATAAGAAGAGGAATCAGCGGAGATTCTTTTCCAATACGATACAATGTTTGTTTTATCGCCAAAACGTTCGGATCTGTTGCTGCATTCTTTATGAACTCTACAACCGGAGTGAACGAATCATAAGGATGATGTAAAAGAAGATCACCGCGTTGAATGGTGCTGAACATGTCTTCAGATTCTTCGTCCGAAATTTGATGGGCCGGCGTATACGGCGGATCTTTGAGTTCAGGACGCGGAACTTTCAGCAAAGTCATCACATGACTAAGTCCAAGCGGCGGCTTTATGGGATACACATCTTCTTTTGATACTTCAAAATTTTCAATCAAAATATTTTTAATTCGTTCGGGCATTGTCTCTTGAATATCGACACGCACAACGGTGCCGAATCGTCGCAACTTAATTGACTCTTCGATCGAACTGATCAGGTCTTCCGCTTCATCTTCCTGAATTTCAATATCAGCATTTCGCGTGACGCGAAAAACGTATGACTCTTTAACAGTCATTCCGGGAAAGAGGAGTGCAAGGTTCGACGCAATGAGATCTTCGAGCCATACATACCGAAACGTTTCCACCTGCGAATGTCCGTTCGGTATTCTGATTAACCTGGGAAGGACATCCGGTACTTTCACGCGGGCAAATCGTTCTTCGCCATTGTGCGAAGCAACGACGACGGCAAGATTAAGACTGAGATTGGAGATATACGGAAATGGATGTCCGGGGTCGAATGCCAGTGGAGTCAAGACAGGAAATATTTCGCGCTCAAACAATTCGGCAAGTTTTGATCTATCCTCTTCATTGAGTTGCTCACTTTTTAATAAGTGAATTCCTTCCGAAGCAAGCTGCGGATGCAGTTCTTTCCAGAAACAATCACTCATTTGTTTCAGCATGATTGAAACACGGTCATGGATAGCGTTGATCTGCTGAAAAGGAACCATTCCGTCCAGAGAGTACTCCACAAAATCTGCAATGATTTGTTCCCGTATCGCCGCCACGCGGATCATGAAGAACTCATCGAGATTTGAACTGACGATGGAAAGAAATTTTACCCGTTCCAACAACGGATGGTGACGATCTAATGCTTCTTCCAACACTCTATGATTGAATTCCAACCAGCTCAATTCCCTGTTAATAAAAAGGGAAGGGTCGGCTGATGGAATACCTTTGTGCAAATACGGCACTACCTTCCTGCTTTTAGATTGAGAGGATTGTAAATTCTTTTTAGGGGTCGAATGTAGTTTCGCCCGTTGTTCGCCTGAGTATTTCATTAGTAAATGATACTTGAACATTTACGCAGATACAAGTAAACAAATTGTTAAGAAATTAGATTTTTTCATAAAAAACGTTAAAAAGGGGCAATTTAGGTCATCTCAATTTCTCTACATACGAAACTCTGCCATGCAAAAATCATAAATTTCTGTGACGTCTCGTTTACATGTGAGATAACGTATGGGGTAATTTTCGCGGCAATGGGACTTCGGTTCCCTGCAAATGGAGCAAAGCGACCGCACCAAAAATCGAAGGGTTCTAAAAGCGTTGTAACAAATTCGCATGATATTTTTTACATTCAAGTATTGCTTACAGTTTTGAAACTTGTTAGTTTTGCAGCAATTCAAATCCATAATTACTAACCAATAAGAATAAGGGGAAGAAATGGAAGTGATCTGGTGGACACTTGGTGTTTTTGCCATTGTGATCTATACAATTTGGGTTGGGGGTGCATTTAAGAAAAAATCCAACAAATCCGCTGAGGAGCAAAAGAAATAGTCGAGCAAGTCCTCAAAGGTTAAAAAAACCTGTGAGGTGTATACCATGGCAGGAAACCTTCCGAAAGGGTTTTATCGCATGAGACTAAAATCTTCTCGACGTAAACCATGCAACGTCCATTGGGCAGTATGGTAAATATTGCTAATCAATAACTTCAAGCCGCATCTATAAAAACTACAATGAGAAAATTCAAATTTTATTTTGCAGTCATTTCTTTAATTGCAATAGGGTACGGACAACAGAATGAAGCAAAAACAACGGACAATACCCTGCCGGATGTTTTAAAAACTATTGACGGACAAACCGTAAACACGGTATCAGCATGGGAAAAGAAGAGAAGGCCTGAAGTGTTAACATTATTTGAAAATAATATTTACGGGCAAACCCTAAAAAACTATGACAGCATTAAATTTACCGTTACTCATGATGTGCCTAACGCGGTGAATGGAAAAGCACATTTAAAAGAAATAACCATGACGGTATGGAAAGCACATAAGTTCTTAGACATTCATCTTACAGTATTTACTCCTCGTAACAGTAAAAGACCATCGCCTGTTTTTTTACTGATCAATAACGAAAATAAAAACAACGCGGACTCTTCCGAAAAAAGTAGAAATGATTTTGGTCCTGTTGAAATGCTTCTCGACAGCGGGTACGCCATTGCTTCGGTGTACGTAAGCGATGCCGCACCTGATAGTAAGGAGACGTACCAAAACGGAGTTTTACAATTATACCCCGATCAGGTAACTGCCGACAATGGAATGAAAGCAATCGGTGCATGGGCGTGGGCTGCCAGCAGGGCAATGGATTATTTTGAAACTGATAACGAAATTGATTTCAATAAAGTTGGTATAGTCGGCCATTCGCGCGGCGGAAAAACAGCGTTATGGGCAGGCGCGCAGGATCAGCGCTTTGCCATGGTATTTTCCAGCTGTTCGGGTTGTACCGGTGCCGCGTTGGCAAGAAGACAGTCCGGCGAAACGGTGAAAGCAATCAACACTGCATTCCCACATTGGTTTAATAACAATTATAAAAAATACAATGATAATGTAGATGCCTTACCGGTGGATCAACATATGTTGATATCACTTATTGCGCCACGGCCTGTGTACACTACCTCCGCCACACAGGATCTGTGGGCCGATCCCGTTGGCTCATATCTTTCTATGGTGAAAGCACAAAAAGTTTATGCGTTGTATGGGAAACATTCAGAACTCACACCTGATCCACCACTTCCCAATACTCCAATTATTAATTCCATTTTTGGGTATCACATCAGAGAAGGTCGTCATGATCTGACGGCATATGATTGGGGTAATTTTATCCGCTTTGCTAATTTTAATTATTTTCATCAATAAACAAAATTGCGAATAATGTAAAAGGAGATACGCGATGGAAATGGCAAAGCGATATATATTCACAGGCTACAGAATATTTTTCGGATTACTCGCATTTAGTGCCGTCGTAACAGAAATGGCAACTCTGATTGAACGTAACAGATTTGTACCGTTCAACTTTTTTAGCTTCTTTACGATTGAATCAAATCTTTTTGCAGTCGTTGTCTTCATGATGAGTAGTCTATGGTTGGAGCAAGGGAAACAAGAGAAGCGTTTGGCAATGCTGCGTGGTGCCTCAACCTTGTATATGGCAATTACCGGCATAGTTTTTTCGCTGCTGCTCTCGGGGCTGGATGTCGAACTGACGGCAGTTCCTTGGGACAATACGGTGCTGCATTACATTATGCCTCTTGCAGTAGCAGCATACTGGCTTATTGATCCACTCAAAGAACGAATTACCTTTACACAAGCGTCATCCTGGTTAGTGTTCCCGATCGTTTATGTTCTATACACTCTTATCCGTGGACATTTTGTGAATTGGTACCCATACCCATTTTTAAATCCAAATGAGCACGGCTACATTGGTGTGGCAATAACGAGTATAGCTATTGCACTCGGAGCGGCAGCACTAGTATGGGTGTTAACATTATTTACTGGAAGAGACACTGCCAAAAAGATGCGTTGAAATATCCGAATAGGTTTTGAAACATAGAAAGAACTTACTCTCACAACAAAAATAGTTGCATTGCTCTTTGGGCAATGTTAGTGTAGATTAAAGAAAAGCGAAACAGATAGAACGAACATTAACAATCATCGCTATGAAAATAACATACTTCACCGTAATGATTCTTTGTTTTTGCGTTCAGGCGCAAGCACAAACATGGAATCTTGTTTGGTCTGACGAATTCGACAGCACTGCCATTAAGAGTTCAAACTGGAAATTTGAAACCGGCGGAAGCGGCTGGGGAAATAACGAACTTGAGTATTACACGAACCGGCCGGACAATGCAACAATCAGCAACGGCAACCTGCTTATCATTGCAAAGAACGAATCGTACGGTGGAAAGAGTTATACCTCCGCACGAATGAAAACTCAAGATCTGCAAAGTTTTACGTACGGAAAAATTGAAGCCCGCATTAAACTTCCCATTGGCAAAGGATTGTGGCCCGCTTTCTGGATGCTTGGAAACTCGATCACGTCGGTTGGCTGGCCGAAGTGCGGCGAAATTGATATTATGGAGCACATTAATGTTGAGGACTTAGCCCATGGCACCATGCATTGGTTTAATACGGCGTACGCCAGCTCCGGCGGACCCGTGACGTGCGACGTCACGCAGTACCATGTTTACGCTATTCAGTGGGATGCAAACTTCATTCAATGGTATCTTGATGGAGCGAAATATTTTCAAGGAATTATTGCAAACAATCTTAACGGCACCGACGAATTTCATTTACCGTTTTTTATTCTTCTCAATTTTGCTGTTGGCGGCAATTGGCCAGGAAATCCTGACGGCACCGCCGCATTTCCCGACACAATGTTTGTGGATTATGTAAGAGTCTCTCAGCTTTCTCCTATGTCAGTTTCGAAAGGGGTCGAACAAACTCCAAACCATTTTGCCCTTTCACAAAATTATCCAAATCCTTTCAATCCGACGACAGTGATCAATTATCAATTACCAATGACCAGCAACGTAACGCTGAAAATATTGAATGTGGTCGGACAAGAAGTGGCAACGCTTGTGGATAAGAAAAAAGAGGCAGGAAGTTATTCGGTTCAATGGAATGCATCGAATGTTCCAAGCGGTATTTATTTTTATCAATTACACACCGGATCATTTTCCGATACAAAGAGAATGGTACTGCTGAAGTAAGAAACGCAGGAAACCTTCCGAAGGGTGTTCTTACAGGAGGCGATTTTATTTCGGAATAAAATTAATCCAAGTGCTTACCCTTCGGAAGGTTGCGGAGAATCCAACCATTTTCTCACGCTGTTTTTCCCATTTTTTCCGCTGCAAAATGCCACACAAAAATAATGGTGCTGCTGAAGTAACAAAGCTGGAAACTCAAGTTTCAACGGCAAGACCTCACAGGTTTTAAAAACCTGTGAGGTCTGTACAATGATAGGAAACTTTCCAAAGGGTTTTCATAGAAGAGGCAAATTTATTTCGAAATAAACTTATCCTCACTGCATACCCTTCGGAAGGTTGTGCGGAAAATGCCTGCTTTATGGCCTTGCAACGAGCGCGACCACATCTCCGTACACCACATGTCCAATCACTGATCCAACAATTGTCAGCATCATACCGCCTTCGGGCATCGGCATAGGTCCCACAACAAAGCTCATCATCACCATCATAATCTGTGCAAAAACAAAGACAGCGATTCCAAACAACGCACCTTTAATAGGAAGATTCGGCAGTTTGACGTTCGGAAGAAAAAGAAAAGCGTACGCCGCAGCAAATACAACGCCAACCATAAAATGCATCAGCCAGCCGATTGCCACCGGAACGCCCATCATACCGGACAGCATTTCTGCCGGATTCATTTTCGGTAAGCCCATCATCGGCGCGGCAAATGTTACCATGGTCATGACTGCTGTTGCCGCGATGCCGGCTGACAATGTTTTTGTAAGAGAGATTTTCATAAGAACTCCTTGTAAATTAGTTTATTGATATTGAATTAGTACTTCGTTAACTGTTGGTATAAATTTACATTCGGAGAGTTCTTTAATCTGTCCGCTTCCTGACAAACTCAATTTATTTACGCGGAAAGTTATCGTGATATCATTGTCAGCTAGCTGACAAAGGAGATATGTGGAGATTCTTATTATTGTCGTCACAATGCAAAGCCTCGTTACCGCGTTTACCGGTAGTGGGCTATTTTGGATGCCCGCTTAAAATCTGCGGGCATGACGATAGAGAGAATACGTCATTCCCGAATGTTTGTATCGGGAATCTTTTTCAAGTCACTGAATAAATTTCAAAATAGCCCGCAACCCGTTTACCGTTGGAGTTGACGAAATAAATAAGTACGTTTACACGAATTCTCACGGATGGATTCCGAAGCATTGTCCGTCGCTGCAAAAAAAGAGAAACCCCATGTCTGACCGATCAAAATTTTGGTATCTCAAAAACTTCAATATGTTTGAAGGGATGGACGAAAGCATGGTATCGACGGTGAGCGATATGTCATCCATGAATACCGTTAAACCGAATCAACCGATTTATCTGCCGGACCAGCCGACGCGCGACCTCTTTTTCTTAAAAAACGGCCATGTAAAAATATCGCGTACAACACAGGACGGCAATGAAGTGATCTTGGATATAATTGGACCCGGCGAATTATTCGGAGAGCTTTGGCGTGACGATGAAGATGCAACCCCGCCGAACGAAACAGCGGTGGCATTAGATGATGTTATTATCTGTTCGGTCAGGAAAGAAGAGTTTGAAATGCTTCTTCAAAAAAATCCCGCACTGAATTTTCAATTGACAAAAAGGATCGGCCTGCGGTTGCGAAAATTTGAAGAGCGCGTAACAGAATTGGTTTTTAAAGATGTGAAAAAAAGGCTCGCAACATTTTTAGTCCGCTATGCGTCAGATTTTGGCAAGATGAAAAACGGCGTCATCACTATTAAAATGCACCTTTCTCATCAGGAAATTGCCCTTCTCATCGGTTCAGCACGGCAAACGGTGACGACAACGCTGAATGAATTCAGAACACTGGGGCTGATCGATTTTTCTCAAAAAGGGATTGTGGTCAACAACCTGGAACGATTGAAAAAAATCTCCGCGTAATCCTTCACACTTGTCATCTATCTGACAGATTCCAAACCACTGCACTCATATCTTACATACAGATTCTATTTATTTATTGAAAGAAAATTGTATGCCCAAAATTACACTCTATTCAACTCCATGGTGCGGCGATTGCCGCAACGCAAAACGCTTCTTGAAAGAGGCAGGTATTGCCTACGACGAAATCGACATCGATCAAAATGAACAAGCGGCGCAGCAAGTGATAGACTGGTCGGGCGGGAGGCGAGTGATACCGACGTTTCACATCGTCACCGGCGATGCACAACAGCCGTTGATTCTCCATAATCCGCCGATACAAAAATTGGCAGCGGTGTTAGGAATTCAGTGATGAATGCAGTCACCATTGAAGTCTTTGTGGAAAAGAACTGTTCGTCGTGCGAAACTGTGGTCGACGTTGTACGGCAGGTTCCTGAATTACTTTCGTCGAAGGTTGTCATTCGAAATCGTGAACAAGACCCTGCAAAGTTTCGCGAACGGCGGGTGATGATTGTTCCGGCGACATTTATCAATAATGCCTTAGTTTTTTACGGAACTTTTACAAAAGAAGATCTTCAAAAATATTTGAAAAAATATACAAGCAAATAACGCAAGACCTCACAGGTTTTTAAAACCTGTGAGGTCTGTACCATGACAGGAAACCTTCCGAAGGGTGTTCTTACAGGAGATATTTTTTTGGAATAAACATCTCAGCAACGAGCTGCGGAGTATTTGTCATGCCAGCGTACGTTCCAAAGGAATCCCCTCGGGACTGGCATCCATCCTGTGGATTCCGGTGCCAAAGGCATCACTTCGTTGACTTTCGCCGGAATGACGACGCATGCATCGGTGTATTATATCCAATAATGAATAAAAATATTTTAAGTGAGTACCCTTCGGAAGGTTGTGCTGAAATTTCAATGCGGCTAAAGCCAATGGTGTGTGCAGATTGACTATTGCCGCCTCCTTAAGGGCACGGCAATATGTTGTAACCA
>JAQUOA010000003.1:29337-39675 GCA_028749215.1 Bacteroidota bacterium | reverse complement strand
GTTGCTGAAAACTACAGAGTCCCGTCCTCGTTTTGTGATCACCCCATGATTCGAATGCATGATGGATTGGAAGGACATATCCACTTACGGCCGAAGATTCGTTTGGAGCTTCAGCAAGTGTTACAACACATTCGATTTTTTTAAGAGCGCTGTCATATCCGAAGTCTGGTGCAAAGTGATAGACAGGATTCGTGTCAAAATGGACGACCACACCGACGCTGCCGCCGTTCATGTGTGCAATCAACGTATTCCATTCTTCGGCCTTGGATAATTGAATATGCTCAACGACAGATTGTGACGAATTATAAAGTGCAGAATTGCCCAGAAGATCATTTAACATGTTAACAGCAATATGAACCGCTTCTGGCAGTCCGTTTCCGGCATGGATAATCGCCTCGCCTTTGTTCTTCTTCAAATCTAAAACAAGCTGGCGGACGGTGAATCTATCAAGAGAATTTTTCTTGATAAAATCGTCAAGCGTATACTTAGCGAACTGTGGAATCGGTTGAACCTCATTGATAAGGCTCAGAACAAAGTCTAACTGCTGATCGGGACGAATCCTTATTCGGTAGTCGGCATTCATTGCCGTAGAACTCATTATTGAATCGACAGCGTAGAGGCGGTTAAAATTTTTCCCCTTGATTACATCACGCTGTCCAACAAATAGTCGGGTCTGCTCCGGCATGTTTCCTTCATAACCAAGGATATCCGATTCAAGTGTTAGAATCACTTTTGCCTTATCCCACCGAATCAACGGGAACACTGTCCCGCCGGTTGATTTCTGCCATGCAGATTTTCTGTTGATGCTGCTGACTAGTTCATAGGAATAAATTTTTGCCGTTGGATATTTTACCGCAAATTCTTCAATCAATTTTTTCGTCGATGGTGATGTAATCGTGTGTGTGATGACCGCGATCTCTTTCTTCTGATTTACCGCGGCAGTTAATGCCGCAATGATCTTCGTATCGACTTCCTTCCACGAGCTCTTGGAGAATATCCCGGACTCAAGGACCATAGGCTCTTTCAATCGTTCAGGGTCATAGAGATTCAGAATACTAGCCTGCCCTTTGGCACAAATCTTCCCCTTATTTACAGGATGCTCAGGATTCCCATCAATTTTAATGGGACGCCCCTCTCTCGTTTTGATGAGGATTCCGCATGCGTGTTCGCATCCTGTGCAGGTTGATGCATAATAATCGGCAATTCCTAACGTAATCTCTTCAGGTTTTTTCGTATAAGGAATAATCTCTCCCTTATCCCTGTAGTTGGAACAACCGGCCGCAGCAAAAGCGGCTGAGGCAGAAAGCAATGCTAAAAATTGTTTGCGCGATATCCCCGACATCGAGTCGAGTTCAAAATCGTCTGTCACCCCTTTAGCAAATTCTCTCGCCTTATCCTCTTCAGCAACCGGATTATTATAATAGTGGCGGAGACCCTTCCAATATTTCGATTCCTTCATTTCGTTAAGACTATCCATTTACGATCAACCTTTGCTCGCTCTTTTCACAGCCATTGGATTAATAGAAATAGAAATTTGTTGTTTCCTCTCTACATTTTTTGCCGCAGAAAATAATTTCATCGGAATCAAACTCAGCAAACCGGCACTCACTATGCCGATGCTGAATTTGGCAAACATTTTTCTGCGTTCAAAATTCACTGTGTCTTGTTTCATAATCATCTCTCAATTATCGGTGACATGCAAAACAATTTTCAGGGCCCTTTTTAATTCCGGGAACATCAGCCAACAATGTCGGCGCATTGCGATGACAATTCAAACAATTTGCCATGGTGAATGAATTCGTCTGCTTCACCACATCCATCTCTTGCACATTGCCGTGGCAGGATTGACAGGCAATGCCTTTGTTCACATGGACACTGTGATTAAAGTATGCATAGTCAGGAACTTTGTGAATTCGCTTCCAAGGAAGAGCTTTGTTCTCGTTAAAATATTGCGTCAGGCGGATGATGTTGGGCATAGATTTGCGTGCGATAGTATGACAGTTCATACACGTATTTACCTGCGGAACCATTGCATGTCTGGATTTCGATGCTCCGGTATGACAATATTGACAGTCAATCCCCATTGTGCCTGCATGAAGTGCATGAGAAAATGGAATGGGCTGTTCCGGAGCGTAGCCAACGCCGTCGCGCTCGGCTCGCGAAACATAATAAGTCAGCACCAAAGAACTGAGTGCTACAAAAATAATTATCGGAAGACGTATCTTAAGAAAATAGTCAAGAAATGACTTATTCATCGACTGCACCTGCAATCATGAAGATTTGAAATGAGCAGCGTTTGGCGGAATGACAAATAGATACACTCGGACGAGAGAACAATCTTCATCAATAAAAAGTTTTAGTCTAAGTAAAAGTTTATTTAAACGCTGCACTGGGAATTGGAGCGGGGCCGAAGGGACTCGAACCCTCGACTTCTTGCGTGACAGGCAAGCGCTCTAACCAAACTGAGCTACGACCCCGTGTTCTTAAGGCTTCGCGCCTTAAGAACGTTACAAATATACAAAATTTTGGCATGATTTCGCAAGATGAATTTTATAAAAAAATAAGATTTTGAATTAAAGATTTAGTCTGATTTTGATTTTAGTTTCATGAAAAGGAGAAAAATAAAAATATCCGTTGATTGTATTCTTTAACTCACGTAACTTGCGCAACGAATAAAGTCCCAGATTCCCTTCTGTATAATGTTCGCCAACACAAAGGAGCCGCAATGATGTTCGCACAAATTAATACCGATCCGCTTTGGAAAAATATTCTTTCGCAGGTCCTGACGTTCTTGTACTCTATTGCACACTACATTGGTGTTGTAATTGTCTATCTCGTCAATGTTATCTTACCAAAAATTCAAGTCCCTGGCGACCTGGTTGATCCGATAGGATTTCTGGCGATCATCACGATATTTTTATTCTTAACCCAGGTAGCAAAAAATATTGCCACGATTATTGTGGCGGTCGGCTGGATTCTTATCGTTGTTCGAATCGTACTGCTGTATTGGAATTAATTGTTGCACTAAAATCACTGCCGCCTTCTTAATGCTTTTCGAGCGGCGATGGCAACGGAGGTCTTCGGCTTCAGAAAACGCATCTTCTCCAGCACGGCAAGCGTATCTTCGTTCAATAATTTTTGCCGTTCCATCACATGAAGAATATGATGCGCTCCATCGAGGATAAACGGCGAATCAAATTCCTCTTCAAGAATTTCTAACAGCGGAGCAATCGCCTTTTCTTCAAGACTGATAAGAGCTTCGGCGGCCAACCACCGTACTTCCATACTGTCATCGCGCAGCGCCCGCACGAGGGCAGGACATGAAGCTTCATCATTAATTCGCCCCAAAGCTTTCGCAGCTTCCCACCGAAGATGTTCCTTCGGATCTGAGAGGAGCTCGATTAAAACAGGGACAGCCGGTTTACCAATTTTGACGAGGGCATTACGTGCGCGGGTGCGTTGAACGGCATCTTTACTTCGAAGTTCAAGGATGAGAGATTCTATTTTATTGTTCGCCTTCATAACTCCCCGCTTTTAGAATAGTGAGAGATGTTCGACATTTTTTTTTGCAGCTACTTTACCCGTTTCACAACGACAAGTGTTTTATCGTCGGAGTATTTACTCTTTGCACTGTACTTTTGGACGTCCTCCACAAGAAGCCTGGCGATATTCTGCGCCTTCTCTTGACGAAATTCCACAAGCTTTTCAATCAATCGCTTTTCCGTGTATTGATTCCCCGCTGAATCCATTGCTTCAGACACACCATCCGTGTATAACAGCAGAATATCTCCTTTCGCAAGCATAATTCCTTCGCTTCGATACAGTTGATTTGGAAACGGGCCAATGATGTTGCCGGTCGCCTCAAGCAACTCCGTCGTGTGGGTCTTCGCGCGATACACAATGGGGCTTGTGTGCCCGGCATTTACGTAAACGCATAAGCCATGCTTGTCGTTAATCAATTCAGCGTAGAACAAAGTCAAAAATCGATCATCGGTAAATGCGTGGTGAACCAACGAATTAATACTGCGAATGAGATTTGAAATTTTTGTTTGATAGCTCGCACCCATGCGCAATGCACCGGAGACATACAGCGCCTGCACAGCTGCTGAAATTCCTTTGCTTGCTGCATCGCCGATGACGATACCGACACGGTCTTTTTCATCGCTGACGATATAATCGAAAAAATCACCGCCGACGATACGGTCGGCAAGCGAGATGCCGAACATCTCATAATTATGAAATTGTAATTCATGCGCGGGAAGAATACTGCGTTGAATCTCACGCGCTTTATCCAAATCTTTTTGCAGCTGCACCGATTTTTTTTCGATGCTTCTATTCTTCAGCATCGACGTCACCGCAATGCTGATGATATTCAGCGTGGGGCCGACATGTTCGTAATCAAGATTTGTGTTAAAAGAAAGCACATACCGGAAGAGCTCAACTCCTTTGACATTAACAATTTCGCCGACACCTGTCGCAGAATATTTATCAATCCCCTTGCTGCGGAGATACGCATTGGTTTCTTTCGCCACCATGGTTCGGTGCCGTGGAAGCTGTTTGAACATCCTGTACTCATCCACTTTTACAGAGTAGTTCGTTCGAATTTTTTCAATCATCCCGTCTTGAGCTATCAGGACGTACGCAAGCTTAGTGCTGTCGAGCCTCCACACCCGTCCCCCCTTAATTTCAATCCGGTCATTAGACACGATTTGATGGAGCACGTGGGCAAGTAATTCCTCGCTGGAATTAAATTTTCTGCTGTCGAAACTTTCAATGGTTTTATGGAGGGACCGCTGGTTCATGTTAATTTTTTCCGTATGATGATAGAGCAATGTACCAACTACATGATGAACAAACAAGCTGATGAAAAAAACCCTTACAGATTTTTGAATCCTGTAAGGGTTGCAGTATTAACACCAAAAAAAATTATTTTATTTCTACTGAACAGGAAATATTTTCTGACGAGCTGCCGACAAGCACCTGATATCCTCCTGTTGATTTCGACCAAACATTCTTTAGATCATCATAATATTGAAACGAAGATGCATTCAGCTGCATTACAACTGTTTTTTCTTCACCCGGATTCAAAAATACTTTGGAGAAAGCTTTCAATTCTTTTTCTGGACGAAGAACTTTCGGCTTTTTGTCTTTCAGATAGAGCTGCACAACTTCCGCACCGGCAACCGATCCTCTGTTTTTCACACTCACGGTTACTTCATATGTATCTTTCCCCTTCGCCTTTACTTTAGCATTTGATAATTCAAAAGTTGTGTACGACATTCCAAATCCAAATGGGAACAACGGTTCCACTTTCTTTGTATCAAAATATCGGTACCCGACAAGAATTCCTTCTTTATATTCTACCGTGCTGTCCACACCCGGGAAATTTCCGTACGCGGGGTAATCTTCCCATCGTTTCGCAATGGTAAAAGGTAATTTGCCTGAAGGATTGACCGAACCTGTCAACATTTCCATCAATGCTTGCGTCCCTTCTTGCCCCGGGAAAAATGCCCACACAAGCGCGCGAACATTGTCGATCCACGGCAGCAGGTTCATTTGTGCACCTGCGTTGAGCACAACAACCGTATTCGAATTCACTTTTGAGACTTCGTTGATCAATTCAATTTGACTTTCAGAAAGATCAATCGATTGTCGATCGAATCCTTCAGATTCTTGAAACTGTGAATTTCCCGCAAAAATAATTGCAAGCTCACTTTTCTTCGCCAGCTCAACGGCAGTAGATAATTTATTGTCATTTGGTTTTATCCAGCCAAGAAGTGCGGAAGCCCATCCTGCATTTTCATAATATTCTACTTTGATGTCATAAAATTTTCCGGCTTCCAGCGTAAATTTCGTGGTTCGGGCTTCAACAGCGTGGTCGCTCCAATGATTAAGAATCAATTGATTGTCGATGCATAATCTCATTCCATCATCACTCGCAATAGTAATCTCGTATACTCCGGAAACCGGTGCACGTAATCTTCCCGTCCAACGAACAGAAAAACTATCCTCCCTAATTCCCTCGGCAGGTTTTCCATCTTCCCAATGAAAATCTATATTCTTATCAATGCGACGAAGTTTCGGTTCGCCCTTTAGTTCCTTGTTATCAAAATATTCTGCTGCCAGTCCGTTTGTATTTGTGGTATCATTTGGCAAAAAGAAATATTGCGGTTCAATCGAGGGAACATCTCCCATTAACCGCGCACCGACGGCAAATGAAACTGATGCCGATGAAAATGTTTTTTTGATGCCGGCAAGCGGCGATTCCGATGAAACGGGGACTACCATCGAACTTCCGCCACCTCCAGTTCGCAAAACATCAGCGTTCGGACCAATGACTGCAATCGACTTGTATGCCGACGGATTTAAAGGAAGGATATTTTTATTATTCTTCAACAGTACAATTCCTGCACGTGCAACATCCAACGCAACAGCACGATGTTCCGGTGCATTAGCAACAGGTTTATCCAATTGTTTATCAAAATATCCCATGCGAAACATCACGCTAAGCATCCGTTTTATTTTATCGTCGATTGTAGATTCTTTCACTTTCCCGTCTTTAATAAGAGGGAGTAATTTTTCTTTAGTGAGGAAATCGCCGCCCGGCATTTCAAGATCGAGCCCATAGGTTGCAACGCCAAGTGTACTGTGCACCGCTCCCCAGTCAGACATCACGAGCCCATTAAACTTCCATTCATCTTTGAGGACTTTGTTCAGAAGCATTTCATTTTCACTGCAATACGGCCCATTCAATTTATTATATGCGCACATCACGGCTTGAGTGTTTGCTTCCTGCACCGCAGCTTTGAATGCGGGAAAATAAATTTCATAGAGTGCGCGTTTATCCACTTTGGCATTGATCGTGGTGCGCTCTGTTTCCTGATTGTTCACCGCAAAATGTTTTGTCGTGGCAACAACACCTTCGCTTTGCACACCTTTCACGTACGAAACAGCAATCCGTGACGTAAGAAATGGATCCTCTCCGTAACTTTCAAAATTTCTTCCGCCATGAGGTACGCGGTTGATATTCACACACGGACCGAGAATTGTATTTCTCTCTTTTGCTTTTGTTTCGCGCGCCAACGCCCATCCATACCGATGAGCAAGCGATGTATCGAATGTTGCCGCAAGCATAATGGCGGCAGGAAATGCAACTGACTGATTCCATCGAACACCAACGGGCCCATCAGTCATTTTTAGTTCAGGAATTCCAAGTCGTGCATTGGGTTTTGAGTCAAAGCCCGTTCCACTGAGCATATCAACTTTTTCTTCCAACGTCATCCGTTTGAGGAGATCGGTCACGCGATCTTCAACTTTTGCTGCCGGATTCTTATATGTCTCTTGTCCAAAGAGAAGAGTAGAACAGAGCAGCAAGGAGATAACTAAAAAATGTTTCATCGGATTTCCTATTCTGATAATTTTATTTTAGTAGGGTGAGTTTTTTTGTTTGAAAGAAATTGTCTGCAGATAAAGAGTAAAAATATACACCAGACGAAAGGTGCGATGCACTAAAATTAACTGAGTACGCTCCGGCCGGCTGTGTCTCTTTCACAAGTGATGCAACTTCATTTCCAAGAATGTTAAAAACTTTAAGTTCAACAAAACTTTTTTTCGGCACTTGGTAGTTAATGACGGTTGAAGGATTGAAAGGGTTGGGAAAATTTTGGGAGAGTGCAAATACTTTCGGAATGTTGTCATCATTTTGTTTCCCAACAGCGTCAACTGTTGAAAATTGAATGTATGTCAGGTTAAATCCGGCTTTTAAAAATAATAATCTCAATTTATGTATTCCTGCACTGAGAGGAATTTGCCCAACATGAAATGTTTTCCATGTTTGCCAGCCGCCCGTCGCAGCGATGTTTGCAACTCCCGCATTGGAATTATCTTCAAGCTGAAACAAAATTTGTCCGCCGCCATTAAGTGAGGCACATCGAATATCGACACTGTACGATCCGCTCTGCTGCACATCAATGGTATACCGCAAATATTCACCATCATTTGTCCAGCCAACATTGTAACCGCCTGAAAAGAGATCGGAACATTTTTCAATATCCACTCCGTCGTTCCGGTATTGCCCGCCGTTATTCCACGATCCTCCCCCGACAGATTGGTAATCATTATCCTTGTACGCTAACAAGTTTTTTCCCATATCATAGTTAATGGATAACACCCGTCCCGGAACGATGTTTTGTGCGTAAGGTTTTAGTTCATCAGTAAACGGCTGGCGAAACATTGCGTCGATAACACCCGGATTTAAAACGCATTGATCAAGATTCAACCTGTCCGCTTGACTTACTAGTGAGGTCATGGCATAATCAACTGATGGCTTTGTGACTTGCCCGCTCCAATATTTTAATAGATAGTCGTAGTCACTGTTTTTATTTACTGAGACAAGCGACGTGGGTGTGTCAATGCGTTTGTACGTCCACCATGACCAGCCAATATTGTTTGACTCCATGAGTGCAATACAATCGGAGAACCATTGATTTGAATTTTCCCCCGATTCGCCGAGCCACAGCGGGCGATTGGTTGAACTCCTTAAATTCAAATACGGCGTGATCGAACCCGGATCATTTGAATTCCAATATTTATGGAAGCTGTATACCATCTTTGCATCCCACGGGGGTGTTAATCCGTTAAAATCCGACGCGTACCAATTTCCTTCCGCAAAAATAATATGGGTTGTATCGACGGAACGAATCGAATCGGTAATAGCAACATAAAGATCCCGCAGCGGCTGATTGTTCGGCGGAAGATCCCATGCCGGCTCATTAAGAATATCATATCCGCCGATCCAAGGTTCATTCTTATAATGATCAGCAAGTTTTTTCCACAACGACATTGTCATTGCCTTATTTGTGTCGCTTTGCCATAACGAAGGTAATGTAGAATTGTAATCGCTGATATTATTCGCACTTTGCCCGCCTGGCGCCGCGTGGAGATCCAAAATAACGTAGATCTTATTTTCAGCACACCTCTGCACAAGGCTGTCCAAAATGATAAAGCCGTCAGTTTTCCAATCGAAACCAGTTGGTTTGCGCAACATAAAAAACTCATAATGCAAAACCATGCGAACAGAATTAAATCCCCATTTCGATATCTGTTCGATATCTTTTCGGGTAACAAAATTTTTTCGATACATTGTCCAGAATGAATCGGCTTTTTCGGGTCCCACAACTTCATTCACTTTATTTTTCATCTGCCAGAATGCATCAGCAAATCCTGACGTCAGCACCATATATCCTTCAGGAAGCATCCAGCCGCCAAGCCCAATGCCTCGCAGTTGAATGTTTCCGTTGTCGTTTTCTATATTTGTGCCGACAACTTTTAAAAAACCTTCGGCAGATAGTGAAGGGGTTAAAACGCCGCACAGTAGAAAAACAACAGCAGATAATTTTAATTTATTTTTCATTCACCCAATCATGGTATAGAACTATTTGAGGAAGACTAGTTTCTTCGTTTGATGAAAATTGTCTGCGGACATAGAGTAAAAATAAACGCCTGATGAAAGATGCGATGCATTAAAATTGACGGAATAAGCTCCTGCAGATTGCTCTTTTTTCACAAGTGAGGCAACTTCATCTCCGAGCATATTAAAAACTTTTAGTTCAACAAAACTTCTTTTCGGTACTTGGTAATTAATAACGGTAGAAGGATTGAAAGGATTTGGGAAATTTTGTTCAAGCGTAAACTCTTTTGGTACATTCAATTCATTTACTACCGACATGGGGCCGATATTTGTCACATCAATAAAGTTTAAATTATACCCTCCCACATAAAAAGTAAATTTTAATGAATGAATTCCTGCCGTTAGATCAACGGTGTAGGCATCCTGGGTTTTCCATGTAGTTAATCCTCCTGTCTGCGCGAGCGTATAAAATTGTTGAGCAGAGTTATCAGGGGTCATCATAATAATTCCGCCGCCTGCCGGCGCAGCAACGCGAAATGAAATTCTATATTTAGCACTCTGCATTGCGTTGACGGTAAATTTTATAAATTCACCAGTTTTGATCCCCGTAACATCGTAGCCATTGGTGAGCGTATCGGAACAAATTTCTAAATCCACACCATCATTTCGATAGATATTCCCCGAATTCCAATTCCACGCTCCCCCTCCGGCATTTTGATAATCTTTATCGCTCCAGGCAATACCGTACCTTCCATAATCATAGTTGGCAGCGTAAAGTCTTCCCGGAATTTTATTTTCAGTAAACGCAAGCGTGGAAGAGTCGGCAACCTGACGAAACATTGCATCTATGACATCTGAATTATATGTGCAATTTTCCAGTTTCAAACCTTCAGCCATACCCATTAATCCCTTCATCGCAGAATCCACAG
>JAQUOA010000003.1:14762-29237 GCA_028749215.1 Bacteroidota bacterium | reverse complement strand
GTCGCTTGTTTGTTTGAATCACTTTCCCACAATGATGGATACGGGTAATGATAATCGCTGATATTGGCTGAATTTTGTCCGCCCGGAGCGGCATGAAGATCAAGAATGACGTACATTTTATTATCTGTGCATTGATGCAGTACACTGTCAATAATAATGAATCCTTCCGTTCGCCAGCCGCCGGAAGAATTAATAAAAAATTCCCAATGTAACGGTAATCGAACGGAATTAAATCCTACTTGCGAAAGACGTTCAACGTCTTTTCGTTGAACAAAATTCTTTCTGTATGCGGTCCAAAATGTATCGGCTTTTTGTTGTCCCACAACCTCCACGATCCTCTGTTTTATTTCCCACGGAGCATTCATCGGCGTTTGCAGCATATATCCTTCAGGAAGCAGCCAGCCGCCAAGCCCTATGCCGCGCAATTGAATTTTTCCATTGTCGTTTTCAATATTCTTCCCCACAACTTTCAGAAAGCCGCCTGCAATCATAGAAGATGATAAGACGGTACACAGAAGGAATAAAGCCGCTGGTATTCTTAATTTATTTTTCATAAACGGGTATATTTTTTGTTATTGGACAGTGAATTTTTGACTACCTGGTTGTATGTGCAACTCTTTTTTCTCTCTTCCATTGACTGAAACGATCAAGGTAAATGGTTTATTGGTTATCACGTGAACTTCTGCCGGATTGACGACGCTTTCGCGCTTTTGGCAAATAACAGTTACCGTCACATCACCAAACTTCAACTGTTCGATTCCATGCCGATCAATCCGAGCAATGTTCCATTTCAATATATTATGTGCTCCGTCAGGATGCAAACCAATAACATTTTCAATTAACAACTCAATCGGCCCGCAACCCGTCCAGCCGACAAAATTTGATTGCGACGGACTTCCCCGCATCATCAAGTCAGGCGAATAATTTTCCCACAATGTTCCTGTCTTTTGATAGACCTTGTACAATCCATCCAGATATTTTTCCGTAGCTTCAGTCGCAAATTCTGTGAACGTATGATTTGTAGGGCTGTCACCAATTTTTTCAAATTGATCTAATCCTTTGATGATCATGACATTGGTAGAAGCCCACACGCCTCCAACCCAGTATGTACCGTCCGATCTGTACTCTTTTTCATTCGCCGCCAATGATGGAAACGGAATTGTCCTCCAAAATGATTTTGGATCTTGAAGATGAATAAGCAATCGTTCAGCCTGGTGCTGGTTAGCAACGCCGGCAAGCATGGGCCAAAACCCTGCTACGGTTTTCACTCTTTGCTGGATGCCGTTATCATCTACGTTATAATAGAACCCATCTTCCTCATTCCACATGAATTGATTAATACGCTCCGAAATTTCATCCGCATGTTTCTCAAATTTTGTTGCTTCATCATTTTGCGAAATTTCATGACACATAAATGCTAGATTGCGGTACATCAATACCATCTGCGAAGACATATCCGCCCACCCGGAACCCTGCAACGGTATATTATCCATTCCTGAACCAAGACCCGTATTCCAAAACAGATTATGTTTTGTATTTTCTTTCCTGCGATACTTTTCCAGCCACTCAGCATATTTTTTTATGACAGGAACAACTGCCTCAAAACGGGACTTATCGCCGGTAACTTTATACGATTCAACTTCTGCCCACGCAAACAGCGGCGGATTAATTGTATGCTCTCGTCCGATAAAAACATAATCCTTGCCGCTTGCTTCTTGAATCTCACGGCAGATATAACCATTCTCATATTGGCGACAATAAAAATTGTCTAACGATTGAATCGCAGGAAAAATTGAATGACCGTACCGTGCAAACATGAGCATAAAAATAGTATCCCATTGAAAAATACTCGGTGAAAATCCTTCATCGATGTAGTTGGATACGAAAGGTGATCCTTGCGGCGGATGTTTGAAGTGATCGAATGCCAGCGACCATGCTTTCCAATACAGTTCTACGTAGTCAGGATTGTTTTCGAGAATTGGAGACGGAAGCTTTGCTCTATTTTCCTTGAATGCGGGGATCGACGCTTCAGAATAAGTTTTTTTTGAAAAATAAATACCGCGCTTGCCGGTATCTTCATACTGAGAAAATGTTATTGAAAACGATACTAAAAGTATTACCAATATCTTCATTCATGCCCCATATTTAAAAAAATAATTCGCACAAAGGAACTGAGCCGCATTGTATTATTTGAACGATTTCTCTTCGGCTTTGCGTGACATAAAACGCTATTTGACCTTTAATCCTAACGCCCGTAAATAGCCTTCATTCATACTGCAATTTACAACCTTACAATTTTCCAAATAGTCTTCAAATGCTTTCCTTATAATTTCAGCCGAAGGCCGGGCTTTCCGAATGTCTTCATACGATACTCTTGGGTTATTTGCATACACAATAATAGAATCCCACTCGGCAGTTCGTTTGATGGAAGCAATACTACTCGTGGCATCCATTTTTTTATACGGCCAGAAACACCAGCCAAAATTATTTTTTTCGTTCAATCGCCGCCATGCATCAATCCATTGGTCGGTATTCTCTCCAGATTCTCCCATCCATATCGGCACAGAATATTTCTTACCGAAGTCGGCGTACTCCTGCACCATCGCCTGCGTTGTATCGCACCAGTATTTGTGATACGTGTAAACAGTTTTGTTGTCAAACGGCGGAGTGAACACAGAAAAATTATTATTCCATTGAGCCCCGCCGAGAAACACAATATGGTTTGTATCCACTTCACGAATTGCCGCAACCATCCGTTTGTACAGCGGTTCAAGCCTTGGATTTAAAACCTTTGGATTGAAATGCGTGGCGATAGGTTCATTTAATAAATCATATCCAATAACAGCCGGGTTTCCGGAGTATCGACGCGCAATCTCCTTCCACAAATCAATGGTCAATTGCTGCGCCTCTGAGCTTTCAAATAAAAAAGGATACCCAAAGCTGTCATCAATATTATCCCCTGTTTGTCCCCCGGGGGCACAGTGCATATCTAGGATGACGTACAATTTTTCTTCGCTGCACCATTGAATGATTCGATCCAGCATTTCAAATCCGGGACCGGAAAACTTTGTATCGTGATCTTCAGAAACGAACAACCGATAATTAAACGGAACGCGGATAGAATTCAATCCGGTTCTTTTTATGAATGTGATATCATCTTTGGTGATGTAATTGTCTCGATATTGTTTCCAGAATTTTTTAGCTGCTTCGGGGCCAAGAAGCTGTGTAAATGTTTCATTGATCAACCTGGGTGAATTTGTATGCGTGAACTTGAACATGTACCCTTCCGGCACAAGCCAATTTCCAAGATTTATTCCTTGAAGAAGAATCGGTTTACCGTCGGGCGTGATAATGTATTGTCCCTTTGTCGATACAAATTGAGTCTGTTGCGATAACAGAATGGTAAACAATGATACGATAAGTGCTATGATTTTTTTCATTTTGTCTATTGAGCCTTTTTATACACACGTACATAATCAATATACATTCTCTGCGGAAAAATTGAATTATCAACTCCTTTGGCACCGCCCCAATCTCCACCGATAGCGATGTTGAGAAGTAAATGAAACCGCTTATCAAACGGCCATGCCTCCCACCCCGTACTGTCATTCGTAGAGGAAAAATATTTTACGCTGTCCACAAAAAAATCTATTTTCTCCGGAAACCATTCTACACCATAGGTATGAAATTCGGAAAAAACATTTGTCTCTTTTATCGTTGCCGTTTTTTGAGTGCCTATTTTAAAATAATATTTTTGACAATGTGTTGAACCGTGGATCACATTCGGATCATAACCTACATGTTCCATAATATCAACCTCGCCGCTCGCAGGCCATCCTCCGTATGCCCAATCGGTCGGAAGCATCCAGATGGCAGGCCATGTGCCAACGCCGTACGGAAGCTTTGCGCGTATTTCAAAACGGCCGTAAAGCCAATCACCGCGATATTTTGTCACCATGCGTGCCGAGGTATAACTTTTGCCTGAATAATTTTCTTTGAGTGCTTGAATTACAAGGCTTCCGTTTTCAATAAAAGAATTTTCTTTGCGATCGGTATAGTACTCTAATTCATTATTGCCCCATCCGCTTCCGCCGGTCTCATAGCCCCATTTCGTTGGATCGATAGATGGTCCATCAAATTCATCATTCCAAACGAGTGTCCATCCGGCTAACGGATAGTTTGGATTAGGGTTTGAATTTGTCAAAGTACTATCGCTTCCAAATTTTTTACCACATCCTAATCCAGTGCAAAATGGCATCAGCAGTAAGCAGCAAAGTATTATTTTTTTCATAACATTATTTCCAAAATTGTTGAAACATTGTGTATGCCTTCCGCGCCCGCCATTCGTCAAGTCCATCATGAGTTGTATCGGGTGTTACGGCGATAATTCCCCACCATTCTTCATTCGAGTATCCATCCGGGTGCGCGTTTGTTGCATATCCGCCAAAGTCATGAGCGTTCAGATCGCCTGCTTTCCACCACTCGTCGGTAAATTCAAAAACCGTTGCGCCAACACAAACATGGGATGCATTGCGAATTTGAACCCAATTTGTGCTGTCAAAATATGCCTGCACGGATTCATATTCCGTCTTCGATATATTATTAAGGGCATCAATCCCGAATTCCGTAATGACAATTGGTTTATTGCTTTTGCTGCGATATGAAGAGAAAAAAGGATCAAAATTTCGTTCATAAGCGTTTGAGGCCCACAGATCAACGTACGTCAATGACGAATCATTTGCCAGCATCGACGAATCGCCAATATTCCTATACCCTCCATTGCTGATACACACGGGATGGTATTTTGCTCCTTCAATTTTGTATGCTGTCAACGCCATTTCATGCACCAGAGAATACCAATACGGGCTGTCGCCGTTGTTCGGAGATGTTGAATAGTTCTGTTCGTTCCCAATATTCCACATTAACACAGCCGGGTACTCTTTAAGATCTAAAATAAACGATGCAAAATCATCAATAACTTTTTGTTTATTTCCAGGAAGCGAAAGGTCGAGATCAAGATTTACCCAAAAACCAACAATCACCCGAATATTATTTTCAGCAGCCTTCTGCAAAAAATATTTATCGACACCCGAATATGTGCGCACGGTGTTGGCATTTAGATTTACAATCCATTGAATACATCGATCATAGATTTTACTCGTAACCGGTAAATTACCAATTGGAACGGGTGAAAATGCTGCACCTTTCACAACAAATGGTTGATAGGTACCATCGCCGTCAAAATCTGTTTCCAAAATTTTATCGCGGATACGAACTGTGCCCACACTTAAAGGTTTTACATCGGGGATGATGTACGTCTTGGATGTTAAAACAATATTCATCGTCGCAACACTGTTTTCAGATTTGGAAACATCGGCTTCATATATTTCATATCCAAGTTTTTCAACTTTCAAGCGATGTTTGCCGGCAGGGAAATCTGTCAATTTATACAGTCCGTGTGAATCGGTGAATACACCATCAAAAAAAGGAACAGTAGATAATGAAACACGCGCCCCTACAACAGGGTTTTTCCCGCCGTCCAGTACATATCCGGTAACTACCGTTGGGTTAATCTCATTACTTTCTTTTGTCGGGCTGCAACCGTAAGCGGAAAAAACTTGGATGAAGAAGGCAACCGTTAAAATTTTTGAAACTCTGAGGCAACTCATCATAGAGAAGAAAATTTGAAGAGGCAGAAAAAGATTCCGCCTCTTCGAGAAAATTACTGCAGCATACTACGAGTGGCGAGAACCTTTAAATCCGTAATACACAATGTACAAATAACAGATGGCGGGAAGAATAAAAGCGTGATGAATACCGAAGTTATCTGCTAATGCGCCTTGCGCTAACGGAATGACTGCACCGCCAACAATTGCCATAATGAGAACACTGGAGGCCTGGCTTGTCAATTTTCCAAGCCCGTCAATTCCAAGAGTAAAAATTGTCGGGAACATGATGGAGTTGAACAAACCCACGCTTAAAATTGTCCACATCGCAACATGTCCTGTCGTGAGAATTGTAATCACAACAAGAGAGCAGGTAATAAGCGCGAACGTTCCTAACAATTTTCCGGGGTTAATTTTTTGCAGCAACGCCGAACCGATAAATCTTCCCACCATTGCCCCGCCCCAGTAGTACGAAACGAATCCTGCCGCAGTAGCTTCCTTCAATCCGGCAATATCAGGCTGACCCATAAAATTTACGAGAAAACTTCCAATAGAAACTTCTGCACCAACGTAGACAAAAATTGCTACCGCGCCAAGCACCAAATGACGGTGCTTTAATGCATCACTCAGTTTTCCCGCTTTCGCGTGATGATCCTCCACCGATGCAATGACAGGCAGTTTAAATTTTGCCATGACCACAGCTAAAATAACCAACGCAATAGCAAGGCCAATGTAGGGTACTTGTACCGACGTTGCTTCGATGAGACGATATGCCTGCAGTTTTTCCGGAGAAAGCTTATGCATTTCTTCAACGCTGATCATTGTGGTCGTGAGAATAAATAACCCGCCAAAGTACGGCGCGACGGTCGTTCCCAATGAATTAAATGCCTGCGTCAGATTTAATCTGCTGGACGCTGTGTCTGCTTTCCCAAGAACGGCCACGTACGGGTTCGCAGCAACTTGTAGCAAAGTAATTCCCGATGCCAGCACAAAAAGTGCAACAAGAAAAAGCGGATACGATGGAACACTGGCGGCGGGATAAAAAAGCAATGTACCTGTACCGGCAGTCAGCAGTCCAATTACAATTCCTTTTTGATAACCAAACCAATTGATAATTTTTCCCGAAGGGATTGACATGATAAAATATGCTGTAAAGAACGTAAACTGAATGAACATCACCTGGGTGTAATTCAAATCAAAAACATTTTTTAAGTGAGGAACAAGAATATCATTCAAGCAGGTGAGGAATCCCCACATAAAAAATAACATCGTCACAACGGCTAGAGGGACTTTAAAATTTCCTCCTTGCGAAGCATCGATATGTGTTGTTGTCGGTGCAGAAATTGGTGATGCCATAAAATTCCTTAATTAAGTGATAAAAAAATTCCCATGTAAACTCTCATCATTTTTTGTACGTTAAGCCAAAGCCGTACGGAAATAATGGCGCATAGTTTGCGTCGCCCACATTAATTGGAATTTGTTCCATCGTTTTTGGCCACGTGTGGGGAAGCTTACCGACAAAATTAAAATCTCCAAACAATACATCAGCAATTCCTTGTCCTTCAGTTCCGGGAAGCCATGCCGCAACAAAGGCAGTGCTTTTTTCAAGAGATGCGTTGATCAACAGTGGGCGGCCGGAAATAAGGATGACAACAACCTGAATTCCTTTGGATTTCAGTCGATCAATTAATTCCGCATCGGATTTCGACAAACTTAAATCGGATCTATCGCCAAACATTTCTGCATATGGTTCTTCACCGACCACCACGACGGCAACGCCTGTACTGTCTGCCATGCTTCCATCGGCAGAATATATTATTTGTGTCTCCCTTGACACAGTATTTTTAATCGCCTGGAGAATGGACGTGCCACCGCTGATTGCTCTGCTTGTATTCCCCTGCCAATCAATAGTCCAGCCGCCGCATAACATACCGACGCTGTCTGCACCATTTCCCGCGACATATATCTTTTTAAGATTCTTTGACAACGGCAAAACATTATTATCGTTCTTTAACAATACAAGAGATTGACGAACCGCTTCGCGGCCCACTTCTCTATGTTGTGCCGAACCGATTTGCGTCGTCAGGTTTTTATCTGCGTACAAATTCTCAGAAATGTTCATGTCGTATTTAACGCTCAACACTCGTCGCACCGCATCATCAATTCTGCTTATCGGCACTTTCTTTTCTTTTACAAGCTGTTTCAACAATGTTATAAATTCAATGTAATTATTCTCTTGTCCCGGTCCATTAGGAATCATGATCATATCAAGACCGGCGTTGATAGATTTTTCAATTGTCGTCTTGTAATCTTTATCAAGCTGATCGATCGCTGCCCAATCGGACACAAGAAATCCTTTAAAGCCGAGTTCCTTTTTAAGCACGTCGGTCAATAAATATTTATTGCCGTGCATCTTTACACCGTTCCAACTGTTGTATGAAACCATAATGGATTTCGCACCGGCTTTAATCGCTTCAACGTATCCGGGCATATGAATTTTTCGAAGCGTTACTTCATCGCATTCGGTGTTACCCTGGTCTTTACCGTTCGTTGTTCCGCCATCGCCGAGAAAATGTTTAACGCAAGCCAGTGTCGAGGTTTTGTCGGATAGGTTTTCTCCCTGCATTCCCTTCACATACGCCGCGCCTAATGTTTTTACAAGCTCGGGATCTTCGCCATAACTTTCGTAGGTTCTTCCCCACCGTTCGTTACGAGCAACGGCAACACATGGTGCAAAATCCCATTGAATACCGGTTCCTTTAATTTCCAACGATGTCACTTCAGCAACTTTTGCAACCAATGCCGAATTTCGTGTTGCGCCCAAACCGACATTATGAGGAAAGATCACTGCCCCGTTAACATTGTTATGTCCGTGCACGGCATCAATCCCGAAAATGATGGGGATTTTGAGTCTTGAATTTTGCGAATACTTTTGGAAAGAATCGTAAACATCAGCCCATCCTTGAGGAGTGACTGACGGCGGTTCTGAATTACCTCCCCACAGAATAGAGCCAATGGAATACTTTGCAATATCGTCAACATGATTCTTGATGGCATCGTAATCAACTTGCGTCATCTGTCCAATTTTTTCATCAAGCGTCATCTGTTTCAGCAGAGCTTCGACACGACTATCGACATTTTTTTCCTTTGGTTGAGAAAGTGACAGTGTGAAGAAGCAAACAAGAATTGAGAGAAGAAGCTTCATACGATATTCCTTTATGTAAAATAAGTGATCTTTATAGAAAAAATTAAATCCGGTAATTACTTGACAAGCGGAAAAACAAAAAAAAATTCATAGCAGATCGTTACTTCAACAACAACATTTTTCTGGTTTCAGTATAATTGCCTGCATGCATTCTGTACAAGTACATTCCGCTCGACAAATTCTTTGCATTCCATTCGCGGACATAATTTCCCGGTTCCAATTTTTCGCGTACGATGGTTTCAACTTCTTCCCCGAGAAGATTATATATTTTGATTTCAACGTTTGAAGCTGCAGCGACTGAAAATTTGATTGAGGTCGACGGATTAAAAGGATTCGGATAATTCTGGTTCAGCAAAAATTCTTTGGGAAGGGATTCCGATTTCACTTGATGAACTTCAGTAATATATTCGCTATGACTAACGTATTGTTGGTACGTATTCATTAAATCTGTGCCAACCGGTTTAATTTCAGATCTATCCATACGATATAACCCCATACTCTGAAATCCACCAGCGTGTTGATGAGAGTACCAGTCAAAAATACACCACCAAGTAATTCCAGCAACAAATCCGAACGGATTCGGAGCCCCGTTGGCAAGTACGGGAAGTCGCGGAGCAAAGGCATGGAAAGTCGAATCAAATACTTGTGTTTGTCGTGCAAAGAGTGACATACTTTCACCAGACCAATATCCAAACTCGCAATCAATAATTGGCTTCTTGGGGTAATAATCATTGGCGTCCAATACAAAATTTCTCGTCCCCCGGTAGATTCCAAAACCGTATGGATCATAGAAAATCCCAAAATACATTGTCCACGCTGCAACATCTGAATATCCTTGGGATTCATCGAACGGCCCGGGACGGTCTGCAGCGGCGGATTGAGTGATCAGTCTTCCATCAGGATATTGTGCTGATGCATCATTCTTCACGAGCTGGAGGAAAGTAATCCGCCCTTGAACGTCTTTACATTCATTACTTGTACTCCAGAGAGCGATAGAAGGGCGGTTACGATCACGAAATGCCATTTCCCGAAACATTTGAAGGTGAATTTTTCGGACAACATTTTGGATCGACCAAGGCTTCACATCGTCAAACCAAAAAACCGGTATTTCTTCCCATACAAGAAGTCCAATTCGGTCTGCAGCAAGATAAGTAAATGGATGATTGGGATAATGAGCGCTGCGGAAAAAATTTGCATTGACGCCTTTGATCATTTTTAGATCGGAAAAAATAACACTGAGCGGAATGTTTCTGCCATATAGCGGATGATCTTCGTGACGCGCAACGCCATGGAGAAAAACCGTTTTCCCATTCAACAATATTTTGTCATCAATAGTTTGAATTGTACGAACGCCAAATTGAGTGAAAAATTGGTCCTTCGTAACCCCACCTTGCGACAAAGTCACCTTTAAAATATAAAGATTCGGTTTTAACGGTGACCATAAATCAGGATTTTGAATTGTTACATTGGTCTGCCATGCAGCAATGGAATCTGCAGGAACTGAGATCGTTTGTTGAGATCCTCCTTGCAAGGCAACTTCTGACCCGGCAAGCTCGCCAGTGACTTCTTTTGTCAGAGAAACTGAATCATTTTTAGCTTTATAAACTTGAAGAGTAACATCAACATTTTCATTCGATGGCATTCTGTTGTTGACCACCACCGTTGCTTGCACAAGACCCGTGATGTCTTTTGTAATGACATCTGCACGGGTAACAGAGATTTTATCGCTGAATTCAAGATAGACATCGTGAATTATTCCCGCATAGTTAAACCAATCGCAAGTATAAAATGGTACGATATCGTTTCGCGATCCCCAAGGAATATTGTCTACCCGAACAACAAGAACATTGGCACTGTCAAATCGCAACGCTGAGGAAACGTCAAACGAAAATGGCGTATATCCGCCTTCATGCCATCCTAAATAGTTTCCGTTAAGCCATACGTCAGCAACATAATTCACGGCATAAAAATTTAGTTTTACAAATTTTTGTTTCAATGAATCAGGAAGAGAAAATTTTGTACGGTACCATAGTCCATTTTCATAGTACTCAGGAACCTTCTCATTAGCATTTAATGTGTTTTCCACGCCGGGAATATTCTTCGTTTGCCATGATGCATCATCATAGTAAGGAGATTGACGGTCTGCCGCTTCTGTTAATAACTGAGCATAACCCGCAGAATCACGTTTCAACAGCGAAAGGTCATGATTGGCGGCAAAACGAAGTTTTTTCCATTGACCGGCCAGTGAGATTGTTGTACGCTGTTGTTTCTCGAACGATGGAACAGGCATTCCATTTTGATATGGAACGGTAATATTGGAAATTGTTGTAACCTGAAAGGTCGCTTTAAGACTTGCAGTTGGTGATTGTGATAGTGTTACCGATACAGTAATGAGGGAAAAAAATAATCCGTAAAAAAATTTCATAGTAAGTTTTCCAGATATCCAATTCTAAATACTTTTTTACAGCACCAATTAAAAAATAATCACGACAGAAAACTTTTGCACATTTTTTAAGATGCCAAAATCCTGATAGGCATAATCAAACATAAACTGGAAATTACCGACAAGAGCTTGCTTCACACCGACACCCAGCGTCATTCCCTCTTCCGAATCTATCAGGAACAAAGATTTATATCCGCCCCGCAGTGCAAGAAAATCATTGAAAATATATTCTGCGCCGAGATCAATGCTTTCATAATTGTCATTCGGGTGTGAAGCATCAATGGCTAGAGTAAGCTTATTCGTTTCATCAGATAGTGCTTTGTAGGCAATACCAACCCTAAAGTTGAGCGGCAATGCCCATTCTTCTGTTGCAAGATTAGCAGGTATTTTCCCGTTATTCCCGACTGTTGAAGGATCGGGATCGTATAACACCGCAGAAGATGTTCCCTGCATTTGCATCTTCGATCCAAAATTAGAAATCGACATACCAAGAACCACGCCGTTAAACGGTGTATCATATTTCACGCCAATATCAATGGCAATGGCGCTTGCACTCATTTTCCAGATTTTTTGGTATACAAATTTTGGGTTGAATCCGATGGCAAACCTGTCGGTAAGTTTTATCCCATATCCAACACTAAACGCAAGATCAGAAACCGAAAATGTTTCTCCGTTGCCTTCCGGTTGATCGGTTGTGGTAACCATCATCTCGCCGATATTCGACGCTGTGAACGAAACACCCAGTGTCCCGATATCACCAAGATGCAGTGCACCGGCAAAATAATTATACTGAATATCAGCGAGCCATTGGGTGTGATCCACAAGAAACGATGCGTCGTTGATATCAGCAAGGCCTGCCGGATTCCAATACAGAGAACTTGGATCATCAGCAACAGCGACAAACGCACTTCCCATTGATAGTGCCCGCGCCCCTTGCCCGATGGAAAGAAAAGGAGCTGCTGTTGTTCCTTTTTTAGAAACATTCGATTTAAAAGCCTGTGCACGTACCGATGATGAACTAAATAACAGTGCGACAGCAAAGAAAAATATAATTTTTGTTTTCATAGTCATGTTGAGTTTTCTTATTTAATCACAGCAAACTTGCCGATGTGTTCGCCAATATTAGGAGCTTTTACATGATAGATATAGAGACCGTATGCTACATCCGTTCCGTCATCTGAAATTAAATCCCACGACACTGCACCATTGGTCGCCGATGGAGTTTTTTCTAACGTTTTCACCAACGCGCCGTTTATCGTAAAAATCTTTATGGTGCATTCCGCCGGAAGATTAATGAAATCGAGTTTTCTGTCTCCTCGTCCGCTTTGGTATAATGTGCGGCGTTCCCACTTTGGCGCTATCACATACGGATTGGGAACAACCGAAATATTGCCTAGCTGATATTTTGCCGCAACGTTATCCACACGCGACGCATGCGACTTGAATTCAAAATAATCACCACCGGCAAACGGTTTCTTAGTTTTGATGACGAACTTGTCCCCATCGGTCGGAGTAATTGGGGTATTCCACCATTGCGTGAATTTATAAGAGAATGTATAACAAATTTTTAAATCGGTATCACTTTTGTAACCATCAATAATGCGAATGGAGTCGCCGGTATTAAATTTTCCGTTGCCATCCATATCCTGAATAAGAAATTTGCACCGATACCCCTGGGTAACATTGGTAATAGTAAAATTCACTGAGTCTCGTATGAAAGGTCCAGTCGGATCATCAATAGCTCCGGCATCCTGTTTTGTACTAAAGAACCGTATATCATAATCGGCAGGCCATGCAAAGTTAACAGACGAACTCGAATGATCAATATGTGCCTCCAATGTCGCATTCGTTTTAAATCCGGGAACTAGACCGGTTGCGGCATCATTTAATACAACCACGGTATCATTTGCAACACTGATTGCGAATCCGTCAAACGGTTGAGTTACTCGGCTGACTGAAGCATTTCGTATCAGCGTATCAAACGTTGCGCTTGATTGTGCCTTGCGCAATACATTAAATGATTTTGTTTTGTAATTAGGAAATCCTCCTATGGAATCAAATTTTATTTGATATGTATATCCTTCAAGTACTGCATTCGGATTTATAATGTTTGCCGTCATCGATCCGGTTCCGATACCCCCGTGTTGTTGCGGGGTAGATATACCTTCAAGTTGCGCCGGTATATACCCGGCTGCCTGTGCATTCGGAGTAACTACCGCACAATTTTTATCGACGAACTTAAGTGAGCCATTGAAATTTTCTGAAATAATTTTTGTGCATTCTGAAGGTGTCAGTCCACCTGTCGGGCCATAGAGGGGATCGAGTTTTGTAGGAACAACTCCCCGATCGTACGAAACAAGGGCGTAATAATATCGTGTTCCATTTTTAACTGTCGAATCAACAAATGAATGCTGTAACCCTGTATCATCGCCGCGCCAGAAATGCGCACCATTGACTCCTACAGGATCAGGCCCCTTAATGGTGTCAATTAAATCCCATTGCTGAAGGGGCTGCCAGTACTTTGTATCGCCTCTTGAATCTGTGACCAATTTAATATCTTGGAACTCCGCATCATTACTTCGATACAATAAATATCCTTCAAAATCGAATTCTTTAAGGAACCTGTCGTACGATTTTTCTGCAACATCATCCCAATAGAGGTATACTTTTTTATTCCCGGGAATTGCAGTCAATGTCGGTGTAAGAGGCGGTTGCGCAAAATTGTAATAGGCATTGTAAATAGCTTGTACAGTTATTTTATTAAAAACAATGGCGTTCAAATCTCCGCCAAATATTAATGCAAAAGAAAAACGTTCCCTTTTATTTTGCTTCAACGGAAAAGGTGATGCAGCAAAAACTGTCGAAATGTTTGCATTGTTAATAGAGGTGTCAACAAATCCCTCGGTCATTACTTTCCACATTACATCATCATTTTTTGGCCAAACGCCAGTCGGCCCTTTATCACCCAAAACGTTGATATACGCAGAGGTCAATCCAATCTGGTCTGATTCATCTTTATCGGTTGCATCAAAGTCTGGTTCGCCTGGCGTAGGAATGCCGTCACCCTCACCTTCATCGGGACCTTTATACTGTGGATCAAAGGGACCAACACCATCTTTTCCCACATCATCATTCAATGGTTCATCCGGATCCCATTTACC
>JAQUOA010000003.1:0-14662 GCA_028749215.1 Bacteroidota bacterium | reverse complement strand
CGTCCAAAATATCCGTACCAAAAACCGTCCCATTTTTTAATTGAGTCTTCTTGTGTTCCATACTTCTCATAAAATACCGAACGCGGCCACCGCGGAGGAAATGTTGATGAGTCAACATTTATGGCAGGGCTAATTCCTTGCGGATTCACATATCCGGGAACAGGTTCTAAGCCCCAGACATCATGTGTAATTGGATCAAAATCCATCTCTTCACGATAGGCAGATTCAATTGGAGTGATTGATCGTTTTTTTCCCAACGCATCAGTAATATTTACTTTCGCTCCAATGAGTACAGCGAGACCATCCAAACTGCGATGACCTGTTCCTTTCGGCCATTCACCGTGCGGTCCCGAGACAACACCGTTAAACCAATCAGAAACCTCACTGGAATTGGAATATACAGTACGAACAAGGTTTCCGTCTAATATCCCCTTTTTTCGATATTGGATATTTCCTTTGGGTTCATCACGATACAATTGAGTTTGCTGAGTAATCTGTGCCGATGATGTAACAATCATGAGCAAACTCAGCAGAGTTATCTGAAGAGGCGCTGATATTTTTTTCATAGAAGAATTCATGCTGCTAACTCTTTTGTTGGATAAGTGAATTAAAAGTTAAGATTAATACCAAATCGTGCATTCCGCGGCACCGAAAATGATGTCGGGTTGTTCAAATATTCCTGCAATGAATTTAACCCGTAAATTGGACCGGATTCATATGTGTATAAATCAACATTCGCTCTCCCGCTCGCATCGTTCACGTTGATTTCATTTTTAATGTCGAGCACGTTATAGACAAGCAGGAAGACGTTGCCTTGCATACCTAACACATCAAATGATTTTTCTGCGCGAAAATCTAAATTGAATGTTGAAGGTTTCACTCCCCCATTTTCAAATCGAAGACCGCCGCTCACGCGAATATTTTCGGTGTACGGAAAACCGTACCCGTATCCGAAAATTAAACCTGTCATCCAATCCCCTTTTTCTCCGACATTCAGCGATACATTCAGCGTTGAGCGCTGATCCCAATTCAACGGTACAACTTTCTTATTTGTTGCCAGCGGCGGATCTGCTTGGTTGTTGTAAAATTCTGACAGAGGGTCGGACGCATCACCTTCAGCAATTTGATATGTGTAATCTGCCCGGAGACTGTAGTATTCTGAATATTGTTTCTCTATCGACAATACAAATCCACGTATGTTGCCATAATCACGGTTCACATATCGTGCGTACTTAAATCCATCGAGCGTTTGAATAATTTCAGTACCAAGCAGGTTACGAATGTCGCGGTAGTAGACAGTGAAATCAAAACCAATATTGGAAAGAAATTGTTGCTGCAACCCTAGTTCATACATGGTGGTTCGCTGTGCTTCAAGATCAGGGTTTCCCGTATAACTATTTACGTTTTGGTTAGCTTTATCAATTATATAATTCGAGTTTGTATATAAATTGCCGAATGATGGAATTTGGAAAAAATGACCATACGAAAAGTGAATGATTCCTTGATCTGTAATTGGGAACGAGATACCAAGCCGTGGACTGACTTGAACTTTTGTTGTTGTATTTTTCATTCTGCCGGCATTGACGAATAATGGATTACGAGTTGGATTTTGCAAGTCATACAATACCTTGCTGTTTGGATCAAAGTAATCGAGACGAACCCCGGCGTTAATGATCATAATGCCATACTCCATTTTATCCTGCACGTACGCAGAAGCTTCACGTGGTGATTTACTGTAGCTCTGATTCCCGATTGTCCCAAGCTGAGGGTACCGTATTGTAAAGACTGTATCTCCCGATAAACCAGCCGACAAACTCATTCCGTGATCGTACAAAGTGTGTAGTCGGCCTTCTACTCCGAGACTCACTTTATGTTCTTTTGTTATTTGCGATGCAAATGTCCATTGCCCGATGAACGATTGACTTCTATTTTCATATCTCCAGCCTTGGTTTCCACCCGACCTGAATGTATAATTTGAAATTGGATCACCTTGATTGATATCAATGTAGCGTGGATCATAAGGGCTATCATACAAATAGGCTTTACCGGTGAATTTATTGAGCGAAAATTTTAATGATTGAAATGTATTGTTGCTGATGATATGGTTGATCTGAAAATTCTGTATCCAGTTTTCGCTGAAACGATTTACGGTGCCATCCGGTGTCCATTTAAATGAATGATCGTACTCTTTCCATTTTGAATTTTCAAAAAATCCGCCGTAACTTAATTTAAATGCGTCGAAGCTGTATGTAAGTTTTCCATTGAAAGAATATTTGCGCGATGGATTCATCGGAACAATTGCACCGTCGCCGGTATTGTGATTAATAATGATTGATTTATCGTTAGCAATTGGGAATGTGGGTGAGGTATCGGTAATATTATAGACACGTTTCCCGTACAAATATCCTTCTTCATCCAGTAAACGTCCCGTCGTAAAGAACGTAAGATTGTTCATAATAAAGGTCGGCCCACTTAAACTAAATTGATAATTTTTTGTACGCGATAAATTAAATTTATCAAGACCCAAAAATACATCGGTATGGTTAGTAAAATAATCACCGATGTACGCCCCCAAAGAACCATGCATATCCGATGAACCGTCTTGAGTTACAATATTCACCACGCCTGACATCGCTTGTCCATACTCTGCATTAAACGTTCCGCTGATCACTTCCATTTCACGAACAGAGGCGTTTTCCGGGACAAAGCCCGCTTCACCGTTCATCGGATTGTTTACCGACACTCCATCCACAAGGTACGCCACTTCACCGGTACGCCCCCCCCGAAAGTGACCGCCAACCACACCGGCTTGCAAATTAATAACCTGCGAAAGATTCTCTACCGGCATCACTTTCATTTCATCCGATGAAACAGTCACCGATGAAGACGTAAGATCTTTTTGAACAATTGGTCGCTGCGCTTCAACAATGACTGCCTCACCTTCTATCACCGTTTCTTCTAACTTCACGTCAATTGTCGTTGTTAAATCAATCTTCACAATAACATTGTTGATAAGTGATTTTTTGTAACCAACATTCGTTACCGATAATGTATACGTTCCGGGCAGTACGTTACTGATACTGTAAAATCCTTCAAAGTCTGAAGACGCACCGGATTTGGTTCCTTGTATCAGAACAGATACACCGATGACCGGTTCGCCGGATTTTTTGTCAGTAATTTTCCCGACAATCTTCCCGGTTTGCCCGGCATACAGGGATAACGGAAGAAGCGCGGCAAAAAGTACAGCAGAAATCAGTGTGGTTGGTAGTCGCAAAATTTTCATAGAAGTATAATTTTATTTATTGTTAAACACCATGTGATAAAAATAGCATTTCATTTCTAAAGCTGTTTTTATAATACGGTGTAAAATTGGTGCTTCGTGTATTACGAAAATATTTTGAAGAATTACGGTCGCCTTGCATTCAAGGCGACCGTCTGCTACTATAAAAACTATATCTGTTATTTAATCAACATCATTTTCTTAACTGAACTGAACGAACCTGATTCAAGTTTGTAGACATACATACCCGTTGCAAGTTTGGACGCGTCAAGAGTTGCGGTGTATGAACCTGCTTCTTGGAATTGATTCAACACTGTCATTACTTCACGACCGAGAATATCGAATACTTTAAGAGTGACCATTCCCGATTGCGGAATGCTGAACTTAATGTTCGTTGTGGGATTAAATGGGTTCGGATAGTTCTGCGATAATTCAAATGTTTTTGCTACTGCTGGCTCTTTCTGAACACCAACCGTCCATTTATTTCCAACCCATGTATAAGTCCAGTTATACATATTTTGGTACGAACTATTATTATTCTGATTTGAATAGCTAAGAATTGCTTTGCGGCCAGATAGTCCATCACGATCATTGATAGAGAAGTCTATAGGAATACGCATTCCAATTTTTGGCGAGAAAACATTATCACCGGCGGAAATTGCAGCAAATGTGGTAAACGGAATTTTTGCCTCGACAATATAACCCGACGTAAGTGTTTTTTTCTTCCACACGTAATTCGTTCCGGGATACATAAGAATTTTTCCCGAATGATCATCATTAAGACGATTTTGTGAAAAACGAAGCATGTAATCTGGAGTAGCTCCGCGCGTATAACCCGCGTGATGCGGGCCTCTCCAATCATACAAACCAATGTTTAAATCGGGTGAATCTTGCTGCCATGTCGCTTCCGTCGTATCGGCGGAAACATATACCGTATCATCAATAACATCGTAGGCGATGTAAAGATTATCTGCATCCATTGCAAGATAGACTTTCACGTTAAGGTCAAGGCTGTCTCTTAAATTCCCACCCGATGCCACATGCGCAGTTGGATTAGCGCCAAATGCATTCAATCTAATAGGAGCAATTCCTGAAGCGGTCCATTCAGTAAGTGCCCCGTCTGCCGCAAAGTTTGCAGGAGCTGTCGGAGAAATTACAGGAACGCCTTGTGCCTTCGTTGTTACTGAGGCTGCGGTCACTGCAACCGGCCCAACATTTCCAGCGGCGTCTTTTGCTGCAACGCCGTAGTAATACGTAACATTTTGATCTGTCTGCGGTGCAAGCAACAAATGGGTCGCGGTACCTGTTCCAAGTGGTACATCATACGGAGGAACATCGTCTATTGTTGAATCAATGGCAGTGAATTTTTTATCACTGTAATAGACATTATATTTTGACCCGGGTTCACCTGGCACATCATTCCACAATACAACATTCGCATATGTACCTCCAATAGCGTCCACTCCTGTTGGCGCAACCGGCGGAATAACATCAATCGTAGGATTACCTGACCACACATCAGTGACGTAAACAACTTTATTTGCAATACCACTGTTTTCCGCCATCAATTCAAACTTGTTTATTTTAGTAGAATCAATACTCGTCGCTGCATCTTGATACACTAAATCTTTTAACGCAAAGAGATAACTATGCCATGTATTATCAGCTGTCGGCGTAAATACTTTACCAACTTTACCTCCTCCAACTGCATCTATTTGAACTCTTAATGCACCCACACCTGCTTCAGCTTTTATTTTTAATTTTAAACTGTCAACAGGCCAAGAGCCTGACATGTTTGTTGAAATAATATCCGCAGTCCATCCACACCACCCGGTTCCTTGAACCCATTTTATTGCATTGGCATTTGCCTGTGTTCCAGCACCTTTCTCAATGGAAAAGCCGTTGGAACTCCAAGCACTTGGCGTCCCTTGTACAATTCCATCAAAAGCAATGCCATTAAATATTGTCACAGGAAGTGCAGGAACTGCTATGATAGGATTTCCTACCCAAATGTCGGTAATGTAAACAACTCGTCCTAATAATCCAGTATTTTCAGCAAAAATATTAAATACAGTAATTTGAGTAGAATCTATGTGCGTTGTACCATCAGCGTAATATAAGTTATTGAGAGCGACTTTATAAGTGTGCCACTGATTATCATGAATTGGTGTAAAGATCTTTGCTTTTTTCCCGCTGCCTTCCAATTGCATGCGTATTGTGTCATTAACTACCGGATCTTCGGGAGCAAACTTTGCCTTAAATTGTATAGTATCTGTTAACCATTTAGCGGATAAATTTGTTGGCGTCAATGTAAACCCAATCCCCGACCATCCGCTTCCTTGTGTCCATTTAATTGCATTTCGCGGAGATCCGTCAACAACTATTCCACCACCAGTGACAATTGAAAACTTTGATCCACCCCACGGCCATGGATCACCAACTACAATTTTATCAAGAACAAAACCATTAAAAATAACAGGCTGACTAAACGCGGCTACAGTCGTGCCGATAATTGCATACAACAGACATTGTAACCTTCGCATAATATCACCTCCTGTGAATTACGTATAAATTTGAGTGGGTTATCAACACGTACATTGAAACAAATTTTTGTTTTATTGTCGTCGTGTGATTTTTATAAATGCATCGATCTATGATTGTGATACACCATGTGATAAAAATAGCATTTCATTTCTAAAGCTGTTTTTATAATATGGTGTAAATTCTTGCTCCACGTTTTACGAAAAAATATTTCCAAAAAAAATACGGTCGCCTTGCAATGAAGGCGACCGTACCCGCCATCTGTTATTTAATCAACATCATTTTCTTGACTGAACTGAACGAACCTGATTCAAGTTTGTAGACATACATACCCGTTGCAAGTTTCGATGCATCGAGAGTTGCTGTATACGAACCTGCTTCTTGGAATTGATTCAGCACCGTCATTACTTCACGACCGAGAACATCAAATACTTTGAGACTGACCATTCCCGATTGCGGAATGCTGAACTTAATGTTCGTTGTCGGATTAAATGGGTTCGGATAGTTCTGTGACAATTCAAATGTTTTTGCTACTACTGCATCTTGTCGAACACCTTGTGGAATACCAAGCCATGTGTACGTCCAATTAAACATGTTTTGCCATGAGTTATCGTTGTTCAGATTTGAATAACTCAGAATTGCTTTACGGCCTGACAGCCCATCACGATCATTAATCGAGAAGTCGATAGGAATGCGCATTCCCTGTTTTGGAACGAAAACCTGATCACCGGAAGAGATTGCAGCAAATGTTGTAAACGGAATTTTTGCTTCAACAATATATCCTGATGTAAGCGTTTTTTTCTTCCAGATATAATTCGCTCCAGGATACATAAGAATTTTTCCCGAATGATCATCGTTCAGTCGGTTTAATGAAAAACGAAGCATGTAATCAGGTGTAGCTCCGCGTTTATAACCGGCATGGTGCGGACCTACCCAGTCATACAAACCAATATTCAAGTCCGGAGAGTCTTGGTTCCATGTATTTCCATCAGTTGTGTCAACATAGACTGTGTCATCAATAACATCGTACGCGATGTAAAGATTATTCGCATCCATTGCAAGATAAACTTTTACGTTAAGATCAAGGCTATCCCTTAATTTCCCGTTTGATGATACATGGGCTGGTGGGTTAGCACCAAAAGCATTCAATCTGATTGGTTGAATTCCTGCCCATTCACTAAGACTGCCGTCGGCCGCAAAATTTGTAGGTGCCCCCCAAGATATTACGGGAACTCCTTGTGCCTTTGTTGTGACTGATGCTGCGGTCACTGCAACCGGCCCAGCATTTCCGGCTGCATCTGTTGCCGTTACGCCATAGTAATACGTAACATTTTGATCTGTCACCGGTGAACGTAACAGATGCGTTGCAGCACCTGTACCAACTGGTAAATTGAGCGGTGGGACATCACCTATTGTAGAATCAATGCTCGTAAATTTTTTAGTACTGTAATACACATTATATTTTGCGCCTGCTTCGCTGGGCACATCAGTCCACAATACAACATTCGCATACGAACCTCCGATAACATCGACCCCTGTTGGTGCAACAGGTGGAGTAACATCAATCGTTGGATGACCAGTCCAGATTTCGGTTAGATAAACAACTTTTCCAACTTTACCCGTTGCTTCAGCCATGATACCAAACGTTGTTATTTTTGTAGAATCGCACGCACCTTTTTTGGTTGAATCTTCACCAGGTGGATAAATAAAGTTTTTTAATGCTGCTTTATAGGTATGCCATGTATTATCATTGATAGGATCGAAGTTGACACCACGCTTTCCACCTTGAGTGCCGTCTTCCAGCTGAACACGTATTTTACCTGTGCCGGTATCGGATTTCATTTTAAATTGCAATGTATCAGTAAGCCATCCACCCGCCATATTTTGTGGGAAAAGAGTAACACCCCAACCCGTCCAACCACCGCCCCACTGATCTCCTTGAGTCCAATTAATAGCGTTTGGTGAACCGCCGACTGGGCCTTTTCCCTTTTCAACCGTTACCGATGAACCGCCCCACCCCCATGCATCACCATTAACTGACGCATCAAAAGCAGCACCGTTAAAAAATACGACCGGAACCGGTCTTGTGCCAACTCTGGTAAGGTTATCAAATTTTATTTCTATTGAATCATCCGCTTGTGACGTGGGAAGAGGCGTAAGATACCATGAACCAATTTTGTTCGTATTAAAATGTTTATCATTTGTGCTGAAACCCCAGTTGGCTGGTGAAATAACGAAACCCGTGCTATCCGGAGCAGTGGTACCGTCTGAAACTCTTTCCTTCAACGGCATTTTAAGATTTACCCAATCATGTTGATACGACAATATTGATTCATTTTGGTAAATCCATGTTTCTTTAGTTCCACCGGGGTTATCTGTTACTTGAAATCTAAATTTCATTTGTGCAGGAATTGTTGGCGGTTTTGTAACTTTAATCCAGACGCTGAGAGATTCGGATGAACCCCAATCTAAAGTTTGTGCGTCGCTTGTCCAACCGACTTGCGAATATGTTCCATAGCTATGTAAATGTCCTGCAAGCACATTCCACATAACTAACGAACCAACGCCTTCCTTTTTATCCGCAATATCTTGAGACAATGTAATCTTCGTGGGCGCTTCAAAAGATGTTGCATATAACGTGTCAGGTCTTGGCCTGTCGAAATTGTCAATCGTTACTGTCTGCCCAAATGCAATCAAAGTAACGCCGACCGATGTAATTAACCAAAATAGTATCCTTCTCATAAATAAAACCTCCTAAAATAATTATTGATGGAAAATGTGGATTACATTATTCTACAAAACTATATTCTACAATGAACGAGAGACCCGCAATCGGGAAAAAAAATTTTGAATCGCATGTACTTCGCTTGCTTTGGATGCAACGACACTTACGAATGACGTCACAAGAGCAATTTCAATTGCGTACGAGTATGCACTGGTTGAGTTCAAAAATGACGGATGGACTGAAAGCCCTTGAGCAAGATAGGTTACCATTCCATATACTTCACCCATCATCATGCCAAACGTTAGACCGACGCCTTTCCCTTTCTTAAATACTAACGAAGTAAGAAAAGCCGCGACGATAGGAGTGGAAAAAAAAGCAAGAAAGTTAATGTACCAAACAAGCGCCGCATTACCGGTAAGACTTACGAATGAAATAAGAAGAATAGACAACAGAACGACGAAAACAATTGACAGTCTTCCGACGAGAATTTGTTCTTCATCGTTCACCTTACGTTTCACAAAAGGATATAACCGCAGTGCTACAATTGAACCTACCGACTGAAATGTAAGAGCGAATATTCCCATCAGTCCTCCAAGAAAACTTAACCCAATAAAATAATTTATTAGGTCAGTGTTTTTTCCGTCATTCAGATTGAAATATGCCGTTTCTTTGTCAGCCAATGAAAGCACCCCAAGGACCGTTATCAACAGCACTACACTTGTAATAATAATTCCACGAGGTAATGTTGAAGCTGTCTTTAGAGATGATTTCCGTTGCATTTCGCCTAATTCAAACCACATCAACCAAAACATCATTAAAGCAATTCCGGCAGCTGAAATAAAAAAATTTGGCTCGCTGTTTCCTATCGTACGAAAGGCATCAACACCTGTTCCGAAGAATGTTTTAAAGGAGATTAAAAGAGGTTGTGCAAAAAAGAAAGTGCTGGAGAGAATAAGGATAGCTCCAATCAAAGAAAAAAAACCGATGACGACATTAGCATAGAGCACGGCGTTTAATCCACCCGACAACGTATAAATTCCGGCGATCACAATCATAATAACAAGGAAAGAATAATGTGAATCTCCATAAAATTGTGTTACCACAAAATCAGATATTTGCAAAAGCACAAGTATCTGGACCACACATAAAAAAATAAGCCCGTGAATCCCCAGAAAAAATTTGGATAACCCATTGCAAGATCCGAGCAATGACTCTATGGCAACCATAGAGCGCAGTCCTAAAAAAAAAGGGACAACGATTGCTACAATAACAATTCCTGAGGCTGGCAGGCTGAAAAATTCACCGGAAAGACTCGGTAGTACTATGATGAGTACGTTAAGAAAAGCGATAAAAAAAAGAGAGATGGCAACAACCCCGCTGCTTTTCTTTCCTCCCGCCATAAAAAAACTGAGTACTCCACGATCCGTAGAACGCGAAAAGTACAGACCTACCCCTGCTATTGAGGTCATGAAAAGGTAAAAAAAAATATGTGAGTACGCTACGGGGGTCATTCTCAATGCTTACTTTGGCATATATCGTGCCAAATGGTCAAGACTTGGAAAATGAAGATTTTCGGTACATTTTTTAAATTCGAACAAGAAAAATTATCAATATGATAACTTAAACTTATAGTTTCGATAATGTTGAAAAAAACCTATGAATTGAAGGAGAAATGAAACGCGGTAGTTTTGGCAAATGGCAGAGGGAAGCTGTTTTATTTTATACCCAATTCCTTACACATACGGTGAAAGTTCGAAGGTGCAATGCCCAGTTTTTTTGCCGCTTCTGCATCAGAATTTGAATGTGAACGAATAAATTCGACGTATTTTTGACGAACGAGTTGTTCCATTTGTCGCAACGGAAATACTTCTTCTAATGATGAAAAATCAAGCATTGTGGAAGTCATCGTGTTCTTTGCACCATCCAAGATTCCTAAAGCAAACCGAACACCTTCTCTGGTAACGATTGGATCGTTGATAAACAATAAACGTTGAATAACATTTTTTAGTTCGCGCACATTCCCTTTCCATGGAGCATGCTTTAGTATAGACATAGCATCATCCGTCACCTCAGGTTTATTTGTTCCCATGTCGGCGCTAAATTCAGATAGAAAATAATCGACTAACAATGGAATATCTTCAGCACGTTCTCTTAAAGGCGGGACGATAATCGGAACAACATTTAACCGATAATAGAGATCTTCACGGAATCTTTTTTCTTCAACCTCTTTCTCCAAATTCTGATTTGTCGCAGCAATGATTCTAACATCAACCTTCATCGATTCGGTTCTGCCGATTTTTTCGATCTGTCCGTCTTGGATGACGCGAAGCAATTTTACCTGCGTCGAAAGCGGCAGTTCGCCGACTTCATCAAGAAAAATTGTTCCATGATGCGCCGCTTCAAATAATCCGGCTTTTGCTGAATTCGCTCCGGTAAACGATCCTTTCTCATATCCGAATAATTCACTCTCCACAAGTTCCGACGGGATGCTGCCGCAGTTGATCGGGACAAAATTTTCTAACCGGCGTTTACTGAGAAGATGAATATTGTGTGCCACCAATTCTTTCCCCGTGCCGGATGAACCTGAAATTAAGACGCTGACATCGGAACTTGCACACTTATGTATTTGAAGACGAAGATTTTCCACTGCCGAAGATTCGCCGATAATTTTTTTCTGTGCAAGTGTTTCTTCCACAGAACGCAAAAGTTTCTTATTCGTCTTATTCCGTTCACGTTCCAACAATTTCTTGTTGTACGCGTTAATAATCGAAAGAATGAAATCAGTCGGCTGGTAAATATACTCCTCAATATCACCCGGATATTTTGTGCAATACCAAAAAGCCCCGGCACGCATTAAACTGTTGGCAAAATCATAATCGGCAACATTCACGGTCATTTTGGTGATGACGATAATTTGCAGGGCGGAATCTATCTTTTTTATTTCGTGAATCAAATTCTCGCCCATCAACCCGCCGGCAATTTGGAAATCCATGATAATAACGTCGAATTTTTCTTTCTTCTCCGTCAGCATCGCAAGCGCTGCGCGTCCGTTCGAAACTATTTTTTTAATGTGTATTCTGTCAAGGAACGGTTTAATGGTGTTCTGCACACGCCGAACATCGAACTCTTCATCTTCTATCAAAAGGACTTGTATTTGTTTTTCTGCTGCCATAGATATTAAGTAACCCGTTTAAAAAAATGCATCACTACTACGTATCAAGCCCTAACATCTTGTACATTCATCTCATGAATTCGATATTGTAAAAGTAAAAATAGAACCTTTACCTTTTAAGTTGTCGGCATCAAGTTCCCATCCGCATCGCTGCTTCGCAATTTCATACGCAATGTAACACCCGTAACCCGAATGCTGATTACCACCGATTTTTTTTGTGGAGGTATGCTCTAAAAATATTTTCTTATGACCTGTGGCATCACGTTCAAGCAGCCACGGTTCTATCCCTTTCCCATTATCCATGATCATTACCTTCGATTGCTGTGTGTGAATATTAAACTCGGTTTTCAACGTAACGGTGATGGCATTATTCCCTGCATGATCGATACAATTCTGGATAATTGGTTCAAAAACTTCCCACACCACAAATTCATTGATATTCACCACCGGCATTGAAGGATCCAGGTCCAACGAAAACTTAATGGCATCGGACGACAGTGAAATTCTTTTAAAAACATAATCAACCAGAAATCGCAGCACGGCATTGATATCTGTTTTAAATATCTTGCTGCGAATGGTTTGCACGGGAGGATCGTACCATTTCATGTCATAAATAACCCGAGCAATAAAATTCGCATACTTATTGATACGAAGTTTTATACTGTCAATATTTTGGGGTTTCAGAACACGAAGATCTTCCTTAATAAACCCCATGATCTTTTCGGCTTTGTGATGAGTATGATATATCCTTTTCGTAAAGAGCAACTCATTCTCAATATTAATCTGCTCGGCAAGGTGACGTTTTTGTTCTTCAAATAATAATTGCTGTGCACGGTTGCGTTCGCGCAACGTGTAGGATGAAATGTAGAACATTGCCAGCAAACCGAATAAAATCAACGCCGAATATGTGATGGAGGTTTCATCATAGGCAGAAATCATTTCATTGGAAATCGTACTGAAATCAGGCCTGTTCTTCATGTACACCGCGCCGGCAAATTCTCCCCGCGGTACAAACGGAACGAATAAGTGAAATGTCTGGCCGCTCCCAACAATGGTGTAGATTTGTTCTTTGGCGCGAAACTCATCTTTCATTTTCGCATACATTTGTAAAGCTTCGGTATGATTCCACGACGAAGCAGGGAGCTTTTTTGTTTCATTAAAAATGTATTCATAGAGAACATGGCCATCATCAATGGCAACAATCGACGAGTCGATCGTGACCAGAAGACAAATTTCCTGTACGTTTTGATTAAGATATTGTTGACTAAGAATGATATTGAGGTCCTGAATAATCTTATTGACCTCATACTGCTGAAGCGATTCACTCTTAGATCGAGATTCAAGGAGTAGTTCCAGTGATGTTGTTGTAAGATTCGCCAGCCGTTCTGCGGAATCTTGTTGGTACCATTGCTGAGTGCTGACTAAAATTTTTTGCAGTGATAGTTTGTGGACGAACGAAACAATAATCTGAAAGAAAATTAAAATGACAAACAATACGGTAAGATGCCGGATTTCAAATCGGTATTGGCCTACCCCTTGCCATATCCTTAAAAAAATGTTCTTCATTATTTCAATAAAACTGATTTTGATTGCATTGCCTGTGAAGCGCGGTCAATCGCTTCATCTACCGTCACTTCACCTTTAATGGCAAGATGCACGTAGTGCGCAATGATGTCGGAAATTTTGGTATACTCCTCTAGAGACGGACGATGAAAGCCGCTAGCAACAAGGCGGCGGTAGTACACCAAATCCGGATGGTGAGTTAAATACATTGTGTCCAGATAAACTTCTTGGTTTACCGGAATGTATCCGCCCATTTCAAACATGGTCTTTTGAGCTTCCTCGGTTTGTAAATAACGGATAAATTCAACCGCTGATTCCTTTTTTGTTGAAAATTTCGAAACCATTAAATTCCATCCGCCATACACCGAAGTTGGAGCATTGCCGGTAAAATGCGGCAGTGCAGCCCGTTCAATGCGGGAATATTTTTGTCCTTCAGGATACATTTTTTGATAATTTTCCAAAAAGTTCGGCCATCCCCGCACAAAGACTGCATCGTTTTGCAGCAGGTAATCGTAGCTCTTATTTTCATCGAACTCAATCACTTCCGGCGGACTTATTTTTTGTTTGTGCACAAAGTCTACGAGAAACTGCAATGCCTTTTTTGCGGCAGGTTTTTTGAGGTTGATGACATTGTTGGCAAAGAAATTCTTGTCGAGGCTTTTAATGATCTCAAAATAGTTGCAGATCAATCCTTCGTAATCGTTCGCCTGAAAAATATAGTACGGCCGATGAGCATAGCCGAGTTTTCCCCGATAGGAAAGAAGCTCATCCCATGTAATAGATTCTTTCAATTTTTTTTCCACCTCGACGGCATTCGGTAATTTTTGAATAATGTCCTTCCGGTAATACATCATTCCAATATCGATGTACAGAGGCATGGCAACGAGTTTTCCATTCGCAAAACATGACTGTATCGTCGGCGAAATAATTTTAGACCGCGCATCGTCATTGAAATATTGATCGAGCGTTTCGCACCATTTAGCAAAACGCGACGTCCAGATATAATCAACCGAAAAAACATCGAGCCTGTCACTTTTGCTTCTTAGAGATCGAGCAAGTAATTCTTTTCTTTCATTCGTCGTAAACTTTGAGAATGGTAAATCGACGGAGATAACTTCGATCCGCCCTTTATATTTTTTATTGAACTTGTCAATGACTGCTTGATGTGCCGGAGAAATATGGTCCGCAAAATACACTTTTTGGACTTTGTCATTGACAGACAGCGACTCCCGAAGGTTAATGTCAGAAGTGAAGAGAAGGAAAACCGCGACAATAGATAAAACGACGGCAATAGAAATTAATATTTTTGTTATTGATGTCATAAATATGGTATATCAATGTAGCCGTATTTCAGCCGAGTTTCAATTGGAAACTTGCGAAC
>JAQUOA010000319.1 GCA_028749215.1 Bacteroidota bacterium | reverse complement strand
ATTGGTTTGCATTTTTTTCGGTGACCGTCTGTCCGTCCTTCATCTGCACTTGATCGGCAAGCAGCGGCTGCGTTTCGGGTGCAATGTTATCTTTCACTTCCAGAGGATCTGTCCCTCCTTTTGTGAGGACAGTTTGGGTCAGCTGCTCTTTCAATTTCTGCTCGACAAGTTTTTGGTTTTTTGCTTCATCAACCGTCATAAGCACTTCTACTTTTGCCGTTCCCTTTTCAAAATCTATCTTACTACGGGATGTAAATGAAGCATTGTACGACACGTATTCTTTTTTTGTGCTGACCGATACTTTTTTTATGCCCCACTTTTTTTCAATCTGACCGGTGTATTCCTTCATCAAGCGATCTTGTTCGGCCTTATAGTCGTCGTATTGTTTTGTCACTTCCGCTTTGTAATTTTGGAATGACGATTCTTCGTTGGCAATTCCGGCGGCCTGTTCTTTTTTGAACTTGTCGAATTCTTTCTGGTCGTCTGTTCCTTGCGCCATAATAATTTGCAAACTTAAAACGAAGGAGAGAAATATTGAAGTTTTCATAGGGTGGCCCGATTCAATGAATAATAAAGTGCAGAAAGTAAAACAACTATTAGTCCAAAATTAAAGTTATGACTCAATTTGAAATGTGATTTTCTCGTCATGCTGACGAATGTCAGCATCTTTGATATTTTAAGATGCCGAAACTCCGCCAGAGGCGGATGTGCCTTTGGCACAAAGTTCGGCATGACGTTTCTCCGTAAATTGAATAACCACCTAAAATAATGGCCTGCATATTTCACAATTAAACTCCGCTTAGTATGACGTGCCGTCCAACAGACTTAGGGAATAACAAATCCGGATACTTCATCTTTAAGAACGGTTATAACCGCTTTCTTATTCGGCATCATAAAAACTTGGCTATCACCGTCGGTTTTCACCTGCCAAATTGGTGCACCCATTACACCATTCAAAAGGGTCATCTTCCCGTCAATAAAATAAAATATATCGTTACCAATAAATTCGGGGCGATGGTAAATTTTCTTATCATTAAAATCCCACTCATAGTACCACTCACGCTTTCCTGTTTCTGGATTGATTGATGCGATACCGTCTTCACCAAATGCTACCAATTTATTTTGAAGAGAATTGTATGTTATTCCAAGAACTTTTGAGATTCCCTTTTCGAACAGCTCGCCTGTTGCACTTGCTGTGGAAAGCACTTGAAAAGAATCACAGTAAAATCCGACTGTATCACTATTCACAGCTCCTTCGTGCGACCAGCGCGTGCTGAGATGATGCAAGTTTCCATACTTCAACTTTCCTATACCACTGTCGGAAAATTCAAATTGCCATTGCAGAGAATCTCTTTTTTTAGTTTGCAGCGGAAGTGCATACAAAAATTTTTCATCGCCGTACAAAAGGAACTTATTATCAACAACGTATCGAGCAATAGAATATTCCGGGAAAATTCTACCCGGGTCGTCGGCGAATTCTTTTTTCCAATGCATATTTCCGGTTGCGGTATCAATGGCAAACAGTGCATAAGCATCTTCATCCCACATTTTCTTTGGTTTTACTTTTCCCTTTTTTTCGTCGTATGTAAATTCTTCTCTATAACTCCCTGTTCGGATGTACAGCACCGTATCCACCATTGCCATATCAAAAACATAGCTCCCTTTCAAATCTTCCTTAATCAGCATCCACCGAAGCGCACCGGTAACAGAGTTGAGTGCAATTAAATTTTTATTGCCGGGAATGATCAGCAAATTTCCGACGGCGAACGGTTGTGCAAGCGCAGCAACTCCGCCTGAAAAACTTATCTCTTCGGCAATCATTAAATAATTCTTTGCCACAATCTCACCGCTTGAAGCATTAACGACAACCAATCCTTCACCCCCTTCTTTGCCGGTTGAAGGAACAAGCATTACGGATTTTGTAACAATAAGAAAGCGGATATCATTGCCATGATCAGTGAACGAATAATTAAATCCGATATTGTCGTACCCAAAATTTTTATTCTGCTGTGAGAGCGGACGTGCAGGTTTGGGAAGCGATTCATCGGCAACAGCAAGCAAGGTTTTGTAATTTATTTTACCGGTCAGAGCATTGACACTCATCAGGTAAAGCTTGATGTTGTCGGTCGGATCGACGAAAGTTACAACGGCATTCCCATTTTGTGTTTTAATAAACCGATGGATAAATCCTTTCAATACCGAATCTCTTTCGGGAGTCTGCCACAATACTTTACCGGTTTCAAGATTAACGCCAAGCAGTCGATTTTTTAAACTCAACAGCATCACAACGCAGGAATCGGTTTCCACTTCGCAATAACTTCGCATGTCATCAATGTCTATTGGGATTTCAGCGATTGCTTCGGTAGTATTATTGATGTGAATAAATTTTTCTTCTCCAAAAAATCCGCATCCTGCCGATGTTGGTACAATGACATTATACTGCGGATCAATTTTCAACTGGCGAAAGCCAATTTCTTTATCTTCTTTCAAATCGAACATCGCCGCACCTTTTTCGGTGACAAAGGCAAAATATTTTTCGTTGTCAGGGATAAAATACCACGGACGTTTTTGTTTTATCAGGTCAGCATTGGGGATATAACTCTTTCGATTTAGAACCTGTTTGCCGCTATCAACAGAAATGATAGCACAATCGTCATTGTCCAAAAATGCCGCATACTTATTACGGCGATGAAACTCCGGAGCGTTTGTCGTACCTTTTTCTATCAACGACTTGTTGTACTCTGCCGGGGTCTGCCACAATTCTGCACCT